>JAGHSV010000083.1 GCA_018065665.1 Candidatus Sodaliphilus aphodohippi | reverse complement strand
CCAAATGGCAAGCAGCAATAATGTGGATATTATCTTTTTCATTGTTGTAATGTTGTTTTGATTGTTCTCAGGTTGCAAAAATTACACTTTATATTTTACGTCTTAACCATCAATGCCCAATCTTGTTGGATACTTGGACATAATCCTTGATATCAACCTTGCCGTCACCGTTAACATCACTCAACCCGACATTTTCGTCAGGTGACATCATCTCATTTTGAACTATGTTCTGGTCAATGATGTCAACAATTCCATTGCCATTGACATCTTCGGGCAACAGTTGACGCTCGCGCCTGTTGTTGATTAATGTGGCCAATTCATCAATGTATTCTTTGAGGACACAGTGTTGCAACAAAGGGCAATTGTTTTCCGTGGAATATATATGTATTAGCAGTTGTTCATCCAAATAATAAATGGCTGGCATCATTGGCCATTTCTCAAAGAAAGAAATATATTGTCTGGCCGGCATGAACTGTCTAATGTTTTCAGCGTCAACCTCAAATACTAGGCCATCTCCATACACCCTCACGACATCGTTCATGAATCTCAAAGCAGCAACGGGGCAGTGTTTGGAATGATCAGTGCAGTCAATAGTGCAGCTTTCTTCACGATGTTCAGGGCATGATTCTATCTGGAACAGGCCAGGCTGAGCGCACACTACATCAAATGGATGAACCGGTGTGGTCTCGCCATCAGGAGTGTAGGAGCATTGGTCACGGTATGGTATGTAGTTCCCGTTGGTTGTCCACAACTTTTGGTAATAGCCTTTGTATGGGGCATATAACAGTTGAAGGTCATTGTTGTCATTATTATTAAGATATTGAATGTGTTGGCGAACCTTGATGATAGTATCAAAAGCGATTGTCCAACCAAATGTGTTTTCGCCAATCCAGTAGAAACCACCAAATTCAAGATTTGGAAAATTAGTGCAATTGTTCCCCAATCTTGATATAAAAGTGTTTATAAACCAAATTAACGCTCTGGAGCAACTCTCATTAGCATCTTCATTACGGGGGCCATTCCATGTGAATCGAATTTCTTCACATTCGTTGTTGCTATCAGGTAGATGACCCCATACTGGGGCATCTTCTCTGTTTGTAAAGTGGATGTACCCACCATTAACGCAGTATGTTGTCAATGGTTCCGGTAAGCCTACATAAAACTTGTGTTTGAAAGGAGGATTGCCGCCTGCTTCGGATATTGCAGTTGTTATCGCAGTATTTAAATATCCTGCTACTGAGAGATATCGATTAATCAATCCTTGCCAATCATCTTTTGTTGCAAAATGATAATTGATGTCTGTGCCGCGAGGTACGTTTTTGTCATTC
The DNA here is from genome assembly GCA_018065665.1 of Candidatus Sodaliphilus aphodohippi. GTDB lineage: Bacteria > Bacteroidota > Bacteroidia > Bacteroidales > Muribaculaceae > Sodaliphilus > Sodaliphilus aphodohippi. The sequence continues at coordinate 8,216 of JAGHSV010000083.1, read as the reverse complement.
CATAGGGCTTTAGACACTTCGTTTTGGTAAAAATACAAATCCATGAGGATGAAAGAGTCAAACATCCATGATTTTGGTGTGTCGTCAGAAAAATCATGTAAGACGTATGGCATTAAATCACTCACGTTCCAATCAGGACGACCTTGGTCTGCTACATAAAGCAGAACTGCGTTAAAAGGATACTTTCTCATGATAAAAAATTTTTATAATTAATAAAGCAATAAATTGTGATGATGCAAAGATACACATTTTTTTATAGAATACCCTAAAGTTTTCTCTACCCAAAAAAATCTTAACAATATTTAACAATATAGTAAGGTGTGTAGGCTGAAAATCTGCGATTTACGTGCCAGATAATACTATAACAACAGAATAGCCTCAAGGATGAGACATCCAGTTTGCAGCAATCGTTCCCGTTCTAACCGACAGGCGGGCTGAAAGTCCGCGATTTACACACAATCAAAGGTGGCGGCCTCCAGCCGCGATATGTGTTGGATGTCTGTATCCCGTTCCTGAGCGAAAGCAAAGGGACGGGTTATCTGCAACGAGCCGCCGAGGCGTTCGTTGCGTACGGGGCATCCGCCCCTCTTCAGTTACCTTTCAATCTTGTTAGACCTCAGGCGATGGTATATTTACCGAGACAAATTGGATATCATCTCTGAATGCGGGTTAATATAGTTCTTTTAACAAAGAGACAGGCAGGTAAAGGCGCGACATAACTTTTTTGGGGCTGAAAGGGTTGTTATTTGGCGGTAAAGTGTTAACTTTGCAAGATAATTAGAACCTTCGTTACCTTATTAACTATGAGATTGATGAAAAAGGTGCTTCTCCTTGTGGTTGCGACCGCGATAACAGCGGCGGCACAGGATAATGCGCCTGTCAACATAAACTTTGAGGCTCGCGGCGATTATCAGCGTGACTATGTTGACGGTGAGACAGTCAAGGATAACACCGGTTTTAAGGGCCAATACTTCAATATCGAGGCATACGGCAATATCACCGGGCGTTTCTCCTACTACTTCAAGCACCGTCTGAACAAGTCGACGCTTGACTCTCACTTCTTTGATGCGACCGAGCAACTGCACCTTGATTATCAGTTTGATGACCATTTCTCGCTCTCGGCCGGAAAGCAGGTGGTGGCCATCGGCGGCATGGAGTACTACCGTGCGCCAATCGACCTGTACTACTGCTCACAGTTCTGGAACAACATTGCATGCTATGAGTGGGGAGTCAGTGCCTCATACGCCACTGCCGGCAACCGAGACCGGTTTACGGTCCAATTCTGCGAGAGTCCGTTTGCCAAGCATATTGAAACCTCAGATGCCTATGGTTACAGCCTCCTGTGGAGCGGTCGCCACTCCTGGTTTAAGAGCGAGTGGTCGGTTAACCTGTTTGAAATCAGGTCGGGCCACTTCATCAACTATATCGCGCTTGGCAACTCGTTTGACCTTGGCGACAAAGTGACTGTTGAACTTGACTACCTCAACCGCGCCTCATCGCACCAGACATTCCTGTTCAAGGACTGTACGGTGGTTGGCGAGGTCGGGTATCGTCCGTCCATCCACTTCAGGTTGCATGCCAAGGCTTCCTATGATGTCAACCGCAGCGGTACTGACGCAGACCTCACCGTTGCCGACGGCACCGAGGTGACCCGCCTGGGTGCTGGCATCGAGTACTATCCGCTCGGCACCCCCGATATCCGTCTTCATGCAGCCTATGCCTACTCGTGGGGCACCAACACCGATCCCGCCCCGGCTGTTCTCGACAAGCAGTCATACATTGACGTGGGACTGTCGTGGAAGGTGGACCTGTTAAAACTGTTTAAACTAAAGAATTGATAAAAACCATAAAACAACTACGCTATGAATAAGAAATATCGTTCGGGCATTGTGTGCCTTGTCATTATCGCCGCCATGTTTTTTGGCATAGGTTGGAAAATGGGTGCTGCCCCGATGCTAAACACCATCATGCACACTGCCCACGACTTGTTGCTGAACACGGTGTTCTACCTGATGGGCATCTGCGTCATCACGGGTGCCGTTGGCAAGTTGTTTGTTGAGTTCGGTGTCGTTGACCTGCTCGAGAAACTGCTACGACCATTGATGCGACCGCTGTTCAATATGCCCGGTACTGCCTCTCTGGGCGCAGTTCTCACGTTCCTCAGCGATAATCCCGCCATCATTACGCTGTCTCGCGACAAACGCTTTGCGTCCCATTTCAAGAAATACCAGTTCATCTCGCTGACCAACTTCGGTACAGCCTTCGGGATGGGTCTGATTGTAATAGTTTTCATGATAGGGCAGGGCTACTTTGTAGAACCCGTCATTGGTCTTGTCGGCGCCTTCATAGGCTGCATGGTTTCGACTCGTTGCATGCAGCACTTTGTTGTCAAGGCCTATCCCCGCTATGCCGAGGAGAAGGCCGCCGAGACCGACGTTGACACGATAGTTGAAGAGGAAAAACAATCCGATGATAAGACACTTTTTCTGCGTATTCTCAACTCGCTGCTCGATGGCGGCAAGTCGGGTGTTGATGTCGGCATTGCCATCATTCCCGGGGTGTTGATTATATCGACGCTGGTGATGATACTCACCTTTGGTCCCGGTGAGGGCGGAGTCTATACAGGCGCTGCCTATGAAGGCATCGAACTGTTGCCGTGGCTTGCCAACAAGATTGACTGGTTCTTCCTGTATCTGTTCGGGTTCAATGACCCGCACCAGATCGCTTTCCCCATCACATCGCTCGGTGCAGTGGGTGCTGCTTTGGGGCTTGTGCCGCAGTTTGCCGCCTCACACTGGATTGACGGTAATGCCATCGCTGTGTTCACTGCCATTGGCATGTGTTGGAGTGGCTTCCTGAGCACCCACACCGCCATGCTTGACTCGCTGGGCTATCGCGAGTTGACGTCAAAAGCAATCATCAGTCACACCATAGGTGGCTTGTGTGCGGCTGTGGCTGCCCATTGGATATTCGTGCTATATGGATTAATTATTTGATATGACTAAAAAACTGACCGTATATCTGCTGATTGTCCTGACTGCCGCCATATCGGTGGCTTGCAACGGGATTCATACCCACAAGCGCAGTGCGGTCGATACCACCGTAGTTGATAAACCGGATACGCTGACAGTGGCGCTGGTTGGCGACATGATGTTTGGGACCACCTATCCAAAACCCGTTCTGCCGCCTCACGACGGCAATGAGATATTCACCGACTGCGGCAGCCTGCTGCTGAGTGCCGATGTGGCGTGCGGAAACCTCGAGGGTGTGTTTGCCGACGAGGGCAAACCCCGCAAGACACCGGGCGCCAAGGGCAGTTTCTCGTTCCTGATGCCTACACGTTTGGTCCAGTGCCTGAAAAATGTGGGCTTCGACTTCGTCGGTATTGCCAACAACCATATTTTTGACTTTTATCAAGAGGGCGTTGAATCGACAATGGCGACATTGAAAGAGGCGGGCATACAGTTTGCCGGCAACGAGAAGTGTCCATATGCTATCAACGAGTTCAATGGCTTCAAGGTCGGTTTTTGTGCGTTCGGGCATAGCATTGGCACGCTCCATCATACCGATACGGCGAACGTTCATGCCATTATTGCCGAACTGCGCAAGAAGGTGGATATCGTCATCGTGTGTTTCCATGGCGGGTGTGAGGGCAGTGCTGCCCGCCACCTTCCCGACGATATCGAGTGGGCGTGGGGCGAGAACCGCGGTCATCTGCGCGATTTCACCCACCAGTGCATCGACTGGGGCGCCGATCTCGTATTTGGTCACGGGCCTCATGTCGTCCGTGCCATGGAGGTGTATAAGGGGCACTTTATTGCCTATAGCCTTGGCAACTTCGCCACGCCGTCGGGCATGGGCGTTGCCGGTCCGACAGGCTATGCGCCGCTCGTCATCGTCAGGATGTCGCGCGACGGCAAGATGGTTGACGGGCGCATCCACGGTTTTATTCAGAAGGCCAATCAGGGACCGCGTCACGACACGCGCGGCATCGTGGTCGATGAGATACAACTGCTGACATCGCAGGATTTTCCCGATGGAACTTTAAAGATTGACGATCAAGGGTATATGAACCCATAAATTATTTTTTCATGAAATTTGCCCAATCACTATTATTTTGTATTGCTATCACTGCCCTGATGGGCAGTTGTGGACTTGTCGCGGATCGGCAGGATTCAAAGACCGACTCGGTACCCGCACCGCTTGCACAGTTGCCCGACACCGCAATGGCCTCGGTCAAGGGTCTCGACTATGACATCGAGATTGTTGATTCGACCGACAACGGCATGTTGGAACTGACGGTTGAGAGTGCATACGACACAGTTCCCGGCACGTTCACCTTTCGGGGCGGCACGCGCAGGGACTTTCCCGTGTCTGGTCAGGTCAAGGGAACACCGTCGTCGATAACCGTTGACTGGGAGTTTGACACCTACGAGGACCTGTCGCCGACACCGCTGGGCACATGGGGCGGTGGCACCGGTTGGACCGGACAGCCGGTCTATGTCGAGTGGACTGCACAGCAGACCGATAGCATACGCCGTACCCACAAGGGCATATTGCCCAATTTCGGACCTCGCGAGATTATGTTCGGCTCGTTGTGCAGCAGGGTGTATTTCCTTAACTTTGACACCGGTAAGGAGTCACGTGAATATATAGATGTCACTAATCCCATCAAGGGAACGGTATCGCTTGACCCGGCACTGAACGGCAGCCTCTATGTCGGTCAAGGCGTTCCGCGCTCACGCCCGTTTGGACATCTCGCCATCAATCTGCCTGAACACAAAGTCAGGTATATGTGGCCCGAGGACCGCAAGGCATCACGCCACTGGGGCGCATACGACTCGTCGCCGGTCGTCGTGGGCAAGTACTTGTTCTGGCCCGGCGAAAACGGGACTGTCTATAAATATAACCGTCTGGGCAACGGGCAACTGAAGATGCACTCGTGCCTGCGTTTTAAGGCCAAGACCGAGAGGGCGTCGGCAGGCATGGAGGCAAGTATGTGCGTTTACCGCAATTATGGCTATGTAGGTGATAACCATGGTAATATCGTGTGCATTAACCTGAATGTGATGAAACCTGTGTGGTTCTATGCCCTGGGTGACGACATTGACGGCAGCCTGGTGCTGGAGGTTGAGAATGGCGTACCATACATTTATGCTGGCTGTGAGGTTGACCGTCAGGGCGAATCCGGCATTTCCAACCTTGTCCGTCTCAACGGACTTGACGGCAGCGAGGTGTGGAAACGCTCAATACAATGCAGTAAACTTCATCTCAACAACAAACACTTTGACGGTGGACTGTACTGCACGCCGTTGTTGGGCCGTGGCAACTGTGAGGGCATGATGTTCCTCAGCATCTGCCAGCCCGGCGTCAGCCGTGCCGCTGAGTTCTTGGCACTGGACCGCCATACCGGCAACACCATCTACTCGGTTCAGTTGAAGGCGTGGGCATGGAGTTCGCCTGTGCCATTCTATAATGAGAAAGAAGAACTGTTTATCATGACCGGCGACAGCAATGGCAACGCCTATCTGATACAAGGTGATACCGGTGCCATTTTGTTCACCCGCCACATGGCCAACAATTTCGAGTCGTCGCCGGTTGTCGTGGGCAACCATCTGGTTGTCGGGTCACGCGGCAAACAAATCTATCGTTTCAGCATCAATTAAAGTGAAAAATATGAGAAAAACAGTACTACTGATATTAATAGCGATAACAGCGGCGTTGGGAGCGTGGGCCGATGAGAACTGCGACTCGGCATCGATGCCGCAGTTGGCTGCCATGCGCGGGGTTGCCCCTGATGCCTACGATTTCTGGCTCTATGCGCCACAGGGCTATTCCAATGACACAAACCGCAAGTACCCGCTCTTTATCTTCCTGCATGGTGCCAGTTGCTGCAGCAGCAACATGAACAGGTCGTTGCGTTATGGCCCGATAAATGCCATGCACTATGGCTTGAAACTCAATGCCATGGTCATAGTACCCCAAAACACGGGCGGCTCGTGGAAACCTGCCCGCGTCAAGGCCATTCTGGACTGGGCAAAGCAGAACTGCCGTATTGATGCCGACAGCATATATGTGCTGGGCATGAGTCTGGGCGGCTATGGCACTATGGACTTTGTGGGCACATACCCCGGCGAGGTGGCGGCGGCCATGGCGCTGTGTGGCGGTTGCTCGCTGAAAGATGTCACACCGCTCGGCGATGTCCCGCTATGGATTATTCACGGCACGGCCGATCGTGCCGTCACATGCCAGAAGTCAAAAAGTGTTGTCAACACCCTCAAGGATGCGGGAAAGGACAGCCTGTTGCGATATGAGTGGATTCCGGGAATGAACCACTCGCAGCCGGCACGGTATTTCTACTGCACTAAGACCTACGAATGGCTGATGTCGCACTCTCTGTCGGACAACCCGCGACGCGTCAATCGTGAAATTGATATAACTGCCGAGGACCGCCGTAGTGCATATCGCAACCTCGGCTATAAACCCGTAAAATACAAAACAGTAAACAAGATAAAATGAAACCGACAAAACCCATAGAACAAACTGCCGCCCCCGGCGCCACATCGCCGTTTGACGAACTGAATAAATGGGCGCAGACAGCTGCCGCCGAGAAGAACGGGCAACTGGGTTTCCCGGGCAACCAGGACATAAAACTGAAGGATTTTTACAGGTGGTATGTGGCCAATGGTCTCATTCAGGTGTGCCTCAACAACGCCGGTGACCCTTTTTGCGACAACCCCGGCAAACTGACGTCACACCGCTTCGAGCGTGAGGTGATTGAGTATTTTGCGCCTCTCTACGGCTTTGAAACCGATAACGTGTGGGGATTGGTGACTAACAGCGGTTCAGACGGCAATAACCATGGTATATACTTCGGCAACAACTTCTTGAAGAACAAGACCGGCAAGGATCCGGTGCTCTATGTCAGCGACGAGGCGCACTACTCCAACATGCGTCTGGCCCACCTTCAGGGCATTGACACGCGTCTGATCAAGAGCGACGACATGGGGCGAATGATTCCCGAGGAACTGGACAAGTCGCTTATCCCCGACCGTCCGTGCATCATCGTCTTTGCCATGGGCTCAACCTTCAAGGGCGCAATCGATGACCAGAATGCACTCAATGCCGTGCTTGACCGTTACCCTTCTATGAAAGTGTTCCGTCACGTTGATGCGGCGCTTTTTGGCGGTTATCTGCCGTTCACGCGCCACAAGGACATTGTTGACCGGCGCATTATGCGATTTGACTCTATCGCCGTCAGCGGGCACAAGTTCTTTGGCATGGACGAGCCGGCCGGGTTGTTTATCACCAGCCGCGATGTCTATGAGCGCCAGCGCCAGTTCAACGTGGCTTATCTCAACGAGGATATGAAGATGATTAACTGCTCCCGTTCGTCGGTCGATGCGCTCAAGTTCTGGTGGCTCATTCGAAGCATCAGCAAGGAGGAGTGGGCCGAGCAGGCAAATCAAATGCTTGAGAATACCGGCTACCTGGTTGATGAATTAAGGAAATTTAACTATCCGTGCTGGGTTAATGAATTGAGCAATACCGTATTTATCAAGCGTCCGCCACAAGAAATAGTTGAGAGATATAGCCTTTCTTGCAACTACGACGAGCGTTTTGGAGGTCCTTTGGCCCACATAGTGGTGATGCAGCATGTGACCCGAGAGAGGATAGATAAATTTGTAGAGGCTTTGAAGCTTTCTTGCAAATAGGTTGTATGGGGGTTTGATTTGTGATAAAATGCAATCTTCTTAATGTAAATTCTTACAGTCTTTAATTTTTGTTAATTTGAACGGACAATCGATTGGTTAAAGAATGTAAAAAAAGCATTTTATTCTAAAAAAATGTTTGCAATTCCAAAATTTTATTTCTAAATTTGCACAGTGTTTTTAGTTTAACGGTAAATAGTGTTTTTATGAAGTTGTCTTGCAGGGATATGTAACGCAACGATTTGGAAATAAATTTCTCATATTTTGAAACATCATCGGGCACCCCTTTGTTGAAAATCGGTGCCCGTTTTTTTTACATCCCGTTGCGCCACACTTTGCAAATTTTAGTTGTATGAATCAATAAATGCTGGTTGGGATTTGGGGGTTAGTGCAAAAAGTATTAAGGGTCAGTCGAAATTTAGTGGGGGTAAGCATAAATTTTGGCAAGTCTAAACAGGAAGAACTTTTCATCGGTTATGCCTCTCAGCGATGCCCTGAAGGATT
>JAGHSV010000225.1 GCA_018065665.1 Candidatus Sodaliphilus aphodohippi | reverse complement strand
GGGCATTGATGATAGGCATTGCGTTTTTGAAAGCCGCATAAGCTGCATCAAAAGTTACAGCTGTTGATATATTGGAGAGACATTCATTTACGTATTTCCGGCCTTCATCAGACAGCGTATTCAGCGCATTCAAGCCTTCTTCGATTTTATTCTCGGCGTAAGTCTTCCATTCAGTCAATTCCACTTCAACCTTATTTTTTGCGAAATTGCTCTTATAGGTTTCATACGATGCGGCTGGAGCATAGATAACCGCATTGGGACAATTGCGGAACGCATCAAAACTATAACCAGAAGGATTATCACGATGCATATAAACTTGTAGCAATGCTGTATTTTCACCGAATGCAAAAGCACCGATGCTTGTTACTGAAGCAGGAATATCGATGGTTTTAAGTACTGTGCTATTGAATGCACCATAACCTATCTGCTCCAACTGGGATTCACCTTCAAAGGTAAGGGATGTTAAATTATCGCAATACTGGAAAACCTTATTTCCGATGGTTTTCACGGTAGCAGGAATCTTGATGGTTGTAAGTACTGTGTTATAGAATGCACCATCACCTATCTGCTCCAACTGGGATTCCCCTTCAAAGGTAAGGGATGTTAAATTACTGCAACTCTGGAAAGCATTATTTCCGATGTTTTTCACAGTAGCAGGAATACTGACAGATGTAACAGGTGTATTATTGAAAAATGCCGATTCTTCAATTGCCGTTACGGTATATTCCCATTCCCAACCTGTTACCTTATCCGGTATTATTAATTCGCTGCCATTGAACGATTTGCCAGAATAGACTTCAACGGTCTTGTCTGCTTCGGATAGAATTTTGTACTCAATGTCTTTATAGTTAAAAAATTGTGCAAACGCACTCATGCTGACTGTCAGCAGCAGGGCGAGGGATAAAATAAGTTTTTTCATGTCTTTTTTCTTTATTTTCACTAGTTGTTACAAAGGTAATAATATTCTATAGCCCCTCTCTACTGGAGAGGGGTTTGGGGTGAAGCTATTTTTACTTCTTCACCTTAAAATATTCCACATTCTTGGGTGAGTATAGAATGACCTCCTTGCCGTCCTTGTCGGTCACGCGCACCGCTGGACCACTCTGTTTGGCACCAAGGGTGTCACGAACTTTCAGCAATGCTTTGATTGCATTTATCTCTTCATCTGAAATATCAGTAAAGTTCTTAAGAACATCACCAATATTGTCGGCATCAGAAAGCAGCTTGACTGTGTAGTCCTTAAATATTCCCGACCTGTATTTTTCGAAAGAGTTTCCTGTAACGTATGTAGGTATGGTCGTGCTCCATACTGAGGCTTCGCTCCATATTCCATTTTCAATTGTCAGATTATCAGAATAGACAAGAACTTCTTTTAGATTTGTTGTGCCGTCGAAAGCACTAACTCCTATTTTTGTCACGGTGCTTGGAATAGTTACAGAAGTCAGGCTTGTGCAATTCATGAATGTTTCTATTCCGATGCTTTGCAATCTTTCTGGAAATGAGACATTTTGCAGATTTGTACACCCCATGAAAGCAAAATTTCCGATGCTTTGCAGCTCTTCAGGGAATGAGACGGATTGTAGGTCTGTACACTTATAGAATGTGTACAATTCTATACTTTTCAGCCCTTTTGGCAATGAGACTGAAGTAAGATTTGAGCATTCTTGGAATGCATAATAATATATTTCCGTCACAGTGCTTGGGATGGTTATTGCCCCTGTGATGCCACAACCAGAGAAAGCGTACTCCTTGATGCTTTGTAGCTTTTCAGGAAATGAGACAGATTGCAGGCCTGTGCATCCATAGAATGTATGCCCTTCTATACTTTTCAGTTCGTTTGGCAATGAGACTGAAATCAGATTTGAACAACCATAGAATGCAAAACCTCCTATATCAGTCACAGTATTTGGAATGGTTAATGCTCCGGTAATGCCACTATTCTGAAATGCATTATTTCCGATGCTTTTCAGTCCTTCAGGTAATGAGACTGAAGTTAAGCCAGCGCAGCCCCAGAATGCACCAGGATAAATGCTCGTAACGCTATATTCCGTATCGCCATTGGTTACGGTAGCAGGAATCACGATGTCTCCCGAATATCCATAATTCATAACCTCTACGGTGTTAGGATTTGTTCCGGTAACATTATATCTGATACCATCTAAAGTGAATTCTTCGGCGTTTGCCATCGCCATGCAGCACAATGCTGCAAACAGTAATATCAGTTTTTTCATTATCTCGCTTTCTTTATTATTCTAATTTCTATAGCCCCTCTCTACTGGAGAGGGGTGTGGGGTGAGGCTTCACTTCTTCACGAACTTCTTTCCGTTCATGATGACGATACCCTTGTAGTCGTCGTTCACGGGACGGCCCAGGATGTCGTACATCCTGCCGTCGCCCTGGTTGTCGCGCTTGAGGTCATTGACGCCGGTGGGGGTGTCGGTGTAGTCCAGCTTGAACATGCTGATGTTGGCAGGCATGTTATACAGGTAATAAGCGTTGTGGGCATCGACCGAGGTGCTGGGATAGAACCCAATGCCATTGTCGCCAGTAGCAAGAGCGTAGGCGTTCTCGGGTGCGTTATTCAGTTCCTCGTCGGTGCCGTTCAGGTCGTTCTGGGCAACAGCCTCGCGCTGGCTTGCCGAGGGCATCAGGACAATCTGGTCACTGTAGGCCTTGAGCACGACGGGCTCGCCGCGGCAGATTCGGGTGGCTTCGCCGCCGTCGGCAACGGGGGTGAGGTGGAGGACACCGGTGCCGTCATCACACAGGCGCTCGAGTGTTCCGGCATAGGCAACTACGCTGCCGTCAACGGGCACGGCATAGGCGCTCGTGCTGTTGAAGAAGGTGGCATAGTAAACGCCCTCGTTGGCGGGGTCTTCAGTGGCTGTCAGCGTGAAGGTGTGGTCAAAGTCAATGTGCAGTGCGTCGGTCTCGCTGAGTTCATACTCGCGGCTGGTGCCGTTAACGGCAAGGCATGCCACGTCGTTGTCAAAGGTCACCACTGCCGACTCGCCAAGCAGATAGCTCTCGTCCAGGTTCAGTGCCGACGGTGCGTCCCAAACCAGGAGCGCATCGGCGTCCCACTTGTCCGTCGTCACGTCGTCGGTCATGGCAGTCTTGCCCTGGCCGTCGCTGTAGTTCATGCCACAGGCGGCGCAGTGCCAGTGGTGCAGCACACCCTCCTCGATGCAGGTAGCCTCTTTATAAGCCACCTCGTGCAGCATGCCGTTGTGGTTCTTGGGGTCGATGTCAAGCGTCACATTGTCGCCGGCGATGGGAATCTCGCCATTGGCGTCCTCAAAGTTGTGGTTACATGCGTTGCAGTGCCAGTGGTGCATGGTGCCGGTGGCGACACAGGTGGCGTCAACACCGAGAACCTCGGTGGGGCTTTGGGGATGGTTCTTGGGGTCGATGTCCAGCGTCAGGTCTTCAAACTTTGCCACCTCACTTGCACCTTTCTCGTCATAGTAAATATGCCCGCAGTCGCTGCATTCCCAGGAAGCTTTCACACCGATCCTGGTGCATGTTGCTGCCTTTGCATCGGTTTTTTTTGCCAACGTGTGCTTGTGGTAGGTGATGGTTACCGATGTTATTAAACAATTACTGGACGATTTGAATGATACGTTGTCATAGTAGGTAAAAGTTCCATCTTGCACCCACTTGCCTGCTGTGGCGTCAAACTTCCAGTTCTCGCATTCACACTGGTCGATGTTACCGTTCTTTACTACAAACTCAACACTGGTAATAACGCAGCCGGAGTTGATGTAACCTACCGCTAATCCGGTTTTCCACAATCCTGTTGTCTTGTCAAGATTGCCCATAATCATAAACTCATTGCAACTTACAATTCCGTTTCTGCTGTCCGAAGGCGTTTTTGTGACTGTCTTCGTTGTGTAGCTCCATGCACACATTGCAGTGCATAGCATCAATAATGATAATAAAATTTTTTTCATATTATTGTTGTTTGTTTTTGTTTTTCAAATTTCTATAGCCCCTCTCTACTGGAGAGGGGTTTGGGGTGAGGCTCCTTACTTCTTTACCTTAACATATTTAACGCTCTTGGGTGAGTACAGAATAATCTCCTTGTCGTCCTTATCGGTCACGATGAGGGCAGGACCGTCCTGCTCGGTGCCCATGGTGCCAAGAGCCGTATTAATAATATCATTATAGGCACCGCCAATTACGGTTATCTTGGTCAGCGCCTCGTCTCTTGCAGCATTGATCTTGTCTGTTCTGCTCTGGGCGTTGATGTAGGTGATGTAGCCCTGAGCCAGCTGCGTCAGGTAGTCGTTCTTGTCGGTCCCCTCGAGGGCGGTCTCGATGGCTGCTATGGCACTGTCCTTTAGCCACCTGTTTTTCGAGTAATTGACGATGGCAAATGCAGCCAGCGCCAGCTTGTCGAGTTCGGCGAGGCTCTCATCGGTCAGCGCGGCGTCGGGCATGGCTTTTATTTGCGAGATGATGGCCTGCACTGCCGCCAAGTCGTCGGCCGGCAGCGTCTCTCCCTGCATGGCAGCCTCAATACCGCCCAGAACGGACTGCTTGTGGAGTGCCATAGTGGTGAACATCTGGATATTGAACGGCCAGCCGCTGTAGTTCTCTGGACTGTGGATATACAGGACAACGCCACTAGTATTGACATCATTAAAAGTGCTGCTGCCCAACTGCGGAGCCTCGAATGGCAGGGCGTAGATTGACTTCAAACCCGTGCATCCGCTGAATGCATTGTCGCCAATGCTTGTCAGCCCTTCCGGCAGGGTGATTGATTTCAGGCCGGTGCAACCGCTGAATACACCAATCCCGATTTTTGTCACCCCCGTCGGGATAGTGATTGAGTCCAGACTGGAGCAATCTTTGAATACGGCGTTGCCAAGGGCTGTCAAGGTGTTTGGCAGGACGATTGATTTCAGTTCGTTGCAACCAGCGAATGCTTCGGAGAATATCGCTTGCAAACCCTGTGCCAAGGACACTGAACCAAGAATGGTGCAGTTGTAGAATGTCCTGGTGCTGATTTTTGTCAACGCACTGGGCAGGCTGATTGACTTCAGTTTGGTGCAGTTTTCGAATGCGTAATCCCCGATACTTGCCACTTTGTCAGGGATGCTGATTGAATCCAGGCTGGTACAACCGCTGAACGCACTTTCATTAATATTCGTCAGACTGGCGGGGAGAATGAGTGATCTCAAACTTGAACAGCCACAGAATGTAGCAAGTTCAATCGTTGTCACTGTGGAGGGAATAGTGATTGAGTCTAATAACCTACAATTATAGAAAGCAAACGCCCCAATACTTGTCACACTGTTGGGGATGTTGATGCTCTTAAGCGAAGTACAAGTCTTAAATGCATTGCTGCCGATGCTCTGGATGGTGTTGGGAAGGGTGATTTTTTGCAATGCCCCGTAATTATAAAAGTCATTGTCATGAATGGCAGTCACATTCTCCCTTAACACAACGGTAACAAATGTTCTGGGAGCATCACTGAATGCCTCGGCAATGGGAACGACAGAGTTATAATCAAGATATTTGATATTGCATGTGGAAAATGCATTTCCTGCAATACTCGTCACGCTACCCGGGATGGTGAGCGAGTCCATCGATGTACATTCCTGAAATGCCTGCTCGCCAATGCTCTTCAGGCTTTCGGGGAATTTCAACGACGGCAGTTTGGCGCACTGACAAAATGCACTGCCTCCAATAGAGTCCAAAGTGGCGGGCAGGGTGAGTGATGACAAGTTGCTGCACCCATAAAATGCCTCGCCCCCGATACTCTTCACCCCGTCACAAAGGCTGACTGACTGCAGGCCACACAACTTAAAGACCCTGTTCCCAATGGTTGCCACCCCGCCAGGGATGGTGACGGAATTCAAGCTGCCACACCCATAAAACGCGTGGTCCCCGATACTCGTCACGGTGCTCGGGATTGTGATTGACGGCAGGCTGCTGCAATTATCGAATGCAGAGGCCCCGATGCTTTGCAAACCATCGGACAGGATGACTGACTCCAAGTTGGAGCATTCCATAAACACGCCATCACCAATTCCCTTCAAAGAGTTGGGGAATGTGACAGACTTTAGGGTTTCTTGTTGCAAGAAATATGCCTTATTAACAAATGTCACAGGATTATCAAACGTGATAACCCCCTTGCCGGTTGAGGCATCATATTCATTACTCACTTCCTCGACGCCCGCTGTTATATTAAAACTCAGGTTTGTCACCTTCTGGCCATCGGTCGTGGTGTACCAGACTTGGTTGCTGGGCGGCACGCTCTGTGCATTTGCCACCGCCAGGCAGCACAGGGCTGCAAACAGTAGAATTAGTTTTTTCATATTGTCGTTTATTTATTTTTCTGATTTCTATAGCCCCTCTCTACTGGAGAGGGGTTTGGGGTGAGGCCTTAATAT
>JAGHSV010000082.1 GCA_018065665.1 Candidatus Sodaliphilus aphodohippi | reverse complement strand
CCTCTACAGGATGTTTGGTAACAACAGTACCGCATAACGGACATTTTCCTTCGCCAGAAAAATATGGCATGTTATTATTTGACAATAATGAACAACCCGTTGCAGTTAACAAAACCACAACTGTAAGAGACGATTCTGCGATTCTAAGAAACGATTTGCACTTCATAATTAATTGTTTAGTAATTATTCAAGTGCAAAGATACACATTTTTTCCGAATTTACAAAATTAAACGCAAAATTTATGAAATAAAATTAATTTTTATTTGTAAACAAATATTGTACCGAGGTCTATTCATCTCAATTCACCACCGAGTGCCCTGAACAACTCAAGTGCATTGTAAAAGGATTTTAATTGTTCAGTAGTTAGAACTTTCACGTGGTTAATCCCGTCCTTCCCAATCAGTTTGGCCCTGGCCCATGAACAATGAGACAGAGCATAAACCAAATCCTTATCATCACTGTTAAGTGCATCATCACTCACTTCCCAATACAGCTTCGCCCCAATTCGGCCATGAGTTTTCTTTCTTGGAACGTATTGGTACAGAAACCCGTCTATCACGAACTCGATTTTATCATAACTCAATGGGTCATCGGCAACATATTGGACACGCATGCGCAGCTCCTCTGCCCTATTGCCATTGCAGTCCAAATAAAAGAACAATGCGTTGCTATTATTCCCAAAAGAAATATCAGATGAGTATAAATTATACTGGTTCCCATTCAGGGACTTATGCATCGTCGCCATCAACGCATCGGTTTCCTGATTGATTGGGTCATCCTTCCAGGTTAATGGTTTTGGGTCTTCAGCACCAAAATCATATTGTTTTATTGAATAATCTTTATTCAGGAGTTCCATCATTAACTGTTTGTCAGGCGATAACGCACCAGTTGATTCGCCAAACTGCGATTCGTCTTGCTTTTTGGAATCGGTTGTGGCTTTTGCCTGCTTTTGCTTTTTCTCATCAAGTTCCTTTTGGAGCTGTTTCTTCGCTTTTTCCAACTCCCGTTCAGGATGCAGCCTGCGAATTGGCAAACGCACACTTTCGTCCAGGTCACTTTCGTTATTTTGAGCCACCGCTTGTACAGAGCAGAAGAGGAATAAACAAGAGATTATTAAAAAAATGTTCTTTTTCATATTGTTTTGTTTTGCATTGGCAAAAATACGATAATTCACGCAGACAGACAAAAAAAATGAGGAAATACTTTACAAGCACTCCCCCATTTTTCTTATTCATTCATATGCCTCGCTACTGGAGCAAAATCATTTGATGTGATTTGCTACTTCAGTTGACAAAGCATCTCCAGTCAAATTTCGAGCGACAATATTGCCTTGTGGATCAAACAATATGATGTGAGGTATACCAGAAATCCCATAGATATCGGTAGGCTCAGTCCAGTTTTTACCGTTCATAATAACCTTCCATGGTATTTGTTTATCAGCAATAGCCTTTTGAGTATCAACATCGTTATCCCACACAGCAATGCCAACAAATAGCATTTTTGTATTATATTTCTCATACAATTTCTTAATATTGTCTATCTCACGACGGCAAGGGCCACACCAACTTGCCCAAAAGTCGACAAGCGTATATTGTCCTTTACCGACATAATCAGACAATTTTTCACCATTAGCATTGGAAAAATCAGTAAATTTCTTGCCAACTGCAGTAAGGTCCTGTTGTTTTGCCGCATTTATCGCTTTCTGAATACGTTTGAAATCGCGATAATGTGCAGGTGCTTTTTTCAACACAGAATCCAATTGGACAGAATTAAAACTATTACACATTAAATAGTAATTAAATGCCCACGGCCCTATGCCGTTATCCTTATTCTCCTCGTATGCCTTAAAAAAGACAGGAATAGCGTCAGCATCATCAAGGGTATCAACATTCTCGTTGATTACATTTAGTTTTTCGTTAAGTGGTGTGCCAGTTGCACAATGATTTTTCCAAACAATAGAAATTTCGCCACCTTCAACAACAAAACCCAGTCTCGAATCAGCAACCAAAAGCCTTGCCATATATGAAGAGTCAACCTTGCCAACAAATGTCAAGCATTTATTCACAACCTTCACCGAATCGATGGTGTCACCCGAATCGTAGTTTGTAAGGTATGCCGTTAATCCTTCAGTTGACTTGTCAGGGAAAACCACCGATATTTTGTAATCAGACTGGTTGCCACAAGAAACCAGTGCGACAATAATGGTTATCAGAAAGAATATTTTTTTCATTTTACTAACGATTTATATATCAATGTTTGAATATGAGAACGTGCACTAACCCGTGAGAATGCAGGATTGTCACGAGTGGGACTGACACGATTGCTAAGGAATATATAAAACATATCATTCTTGGGGTCAATCCAGAAACATGTACCTGTAAAACCGGTATGCCCAACAGTCTCAGCAGTTGCCTCAGGACATGTACTCGAATCCTCGGGATCATCAACGATGGGTTTGTCATATCCCAAACCACGATGGCTATTCGGGCTTTTAGAGGTCATGAACACCTTAACAGTCGAAGGTTTGTAAAATTGCTCGCTACCATAGGTACCGCCATTCAACAACATCTGCATCAGTTTTGCCAAATCGTTGGCTGTCGAGAACAAACCGGCATTCCCTTGCACTCCGCCCGAGAAAGCAGCAAGTTCATCATGAACATAACCATGAATATGCTGGCGACGCAAATAAGTATCAAACTCAGTATATGCAATTTGGTCAGCATCAAATTTAGTTAATGGACGATACATGGTGTGGTATGAACCCAAAGGTGCAAAAATATTGGTATTCACATAATCGTTGAGTTGAGTTTTTGTGATATTCTGCACAGCATTTGCAAGAAGGCAAAAATTCAGGCAACTATATAGATAGCGTTTTTTACCTAATTGTGCGCTATATATACGGTTCATAATCGAATCGTAAGTCGGTTTGCCGCCCCAAATACCATCTGCAATTTGAATATTAAAAACATCGGTTGGGGTATTTGACAATATATCCGTACGCAGTTTTGCATCTTTATGACCATAAGCACCCTTCATTATCTTAATGTTGTGATCAGCATCCTCTTTACCAACGATCAGCGAACCGGTATAGGTGCTTGGATCCATCATCATCTGCCACATACTTAATGAGGGGGGCATTCCCGTTTCATGATATAACAAATCAGTGAATGTCAAATCTTCTTTGTCGGTATTTTGCAGACCGGCAATATACTTGCTCGCACGGTCGTTCAACTTAAATTTCCCATCATCAAATACTTTCATGACAGCACTAAGAGTTCCTGTGGCTTTTGAAACTGATGCCAACCCATATAGGGTGTTGTCGGTAACATTAACCCCGTTTCCAAACGCTGTTTCACCATATGAACGCTTGCAAACAATTTTACCGTGACGGCCGACAACAACTTGACACCCGGGAAAGGCTTTCTGGCTCAAAGCATATTGAGCAACAGAATCAATTTGATGGAGCAAAATATTATCCATTCCAACTTCAGCAGGAATGGTATATCCCAATCGCGTTGCATTATATGTGAGTCCATAACCAGCATTGTATTTCTTGTTGCCACAAACGAGCGATATCGGCAATTTGCCACAAGCAGCATTGCCTCCAAAGATAGTTTGAACCGCATAATCTTCGGCCAAATCACCATTGTTGTATGTAAGCAAAACGGCCTTAACACGGTTATTGGTAATTACATCAGCATATTTCTGAATATCATATGGTTGACACAAAAGTGTCACAATCAAATTGTCGCATTCACTTGCCAACTTTTGAAGTGCAGTACGATAAATTGGTTCTTCGCCACAAACAGCGACAACCACGGTGTTGAACTTGCCGGTTTTAATTTTATCCACCAAACCCGGTTGTGAGTCACCCTGTTTGAAATCAATTGAAGTCACTTCGGCATAGTCATCGGCACGGTCGTGGAACATTGATGCCAGCCCCTTATCATTGCCCATAGTAACAACAGCAATTTTACGATTGGGAAGATTTTTAATTGGAAGAACATTATTTGTATTCTTTATAACAGTTACCGAAGCTGCAGCCAATTTATGAAGCACAACCTGCGATTGTGCAGAGTTGATATCCTTATCAAGATTATTCAGGTCAACACTTTGTGGCGTTGTGAGCGAAAGCGCATATTTATATTGAAGCATTTTTTTGCATCGCTCATCAATGTCACGTTGGTTTAGCTTACCATCAGCAATTGCTTTAAGAACTGCCTCGACCTCTGTATCGGCATTTACAGGCATTAACAATACGTCATTGCCGGCAGCAAGAGCATTTACGCAAGGCGAACCCTCCATGGCAAGGGCACCATTCATATTTAATGCATCTGTGAATACCAGCCCATTGAAATTCATTTTATGTTTCAACAACTCGGTTATACAGTTATATGACATTGTTGTGGGGATTCGACTTTTATCGATAGCATCAACCGACAGATGGGCTGTTAAAATTCCCGAAAGCCCCGCATCAATAAATCGCTTGAAAGGCACCAACTCACAAGAATTGAGCTCGTTCATACTCTTTGCTATGGTCGGGAGTGTCTTGTGTGAATCCTCTGTAGCTGCCCCATGACCCGGAAAATGTTTTCCAACAGCAATCACACCACCATCTTCAAGCCCTCGCGCATAGGCCACGCCAAGTCTGGCAACAGCCTCGGGCGATTCGCCGAAAGAACGTGTGCCAATAACCGGGTTTTTAGAATTATCGTTCACATCAAGTACAGGAGAAAAATTCACATGCAGACCAATTCGACGAAACTCACGTGCAGCTTCAAGACCATATTTATACAGCAAGGTTTCATCAGCAATTGAGCCTATTGACAAATTCCGTCCGAAATTGGGAGTGTTGGGCAATCTCATTGCCAACCCCCACTCTCCATCAATGGTCATTAACAAAGGGACAGATGCCAGCGACTGAGCATAGTTGGTGGTTTGTGCGAGTTCATTCATATTACTCTCCATATAAATGAGACCACCAACTTTGTTGTCTGCAACATACTTTTTCACAAGAGCACGCGTAGCCTCATCATTTTTCGGTGAGATTGCCATAATGAATAATTGGGATACGCGTTCGGCCGGGGTCATCTTATTAAATGTGGCTTCGACCCATGCATTCATAGCAGACTTGTCTACATTTCTAAAGAGCGTAGGCATAGCATTTGTGCCATCTGCCACAGCTGGGAGCAATGCAACAAGGCACAGAAATAACATACAAATCTTTTTCATAATATTATTTAGTTATTTATTTTTTCAGTTTCATTCGTCGTTCTTCAGTAGAATCGATTTTCTTGCCATTCAAAGTTAAACTTTTCACATAATCCAGTATATGACATTCATATTTAACATCATCTACATAGAGTCTTTTAGCATTTTTCAGCGGAATCATATAGTCACCGCCATTGGCCAAATAATCAATAGTTACAATTTTGTATTTTTTATCAGATTTGATTTGCTTGCCGTTAAGTTTTGCCGAAATGATATTGGCATCTTTATCAAATTCGACTCTAACTTCCCGACTCACACAATCACCTCCACGACTCGCCATGACCTTAAAGGCGTCAAGCAAATCGGCACCAGAAATCTCAAGGACCATATACTTGTTGTCAAATGGCAACATCGAGGCAAGCACCCCTTCAGAAACTATACCTTGGGGCATGTTTACCCTAATGCCGCCTGAATTCATGATGGCAAACTGAATATCATTAATTCCAGAGACCTTGCGCACAATTTCAAGAGACACATCGCTCACCCAATTCTGCAATCCCGCTGACTTATTTGACATAGCACGAACGCTCTCTCCAACAGGATTATTCATCAATGAATCCACACCCTTGCTATAAGGTGCAAGCCATTCTTCTACACCTTTATATGTAGAAGCCTTATTGTCCCAAGTCGCATCAACTGAAATATGCTTATACCGGACATCTCCAGTTTCAAGATCCACGTCATAAAGTCCAAGTAGTTTGCCAGCTTTGCCATTTTGACCAATAGTTATCATTCGGCCATCGGCATTGGGAACCCGAGACATGGGTGTTCCTGGCTTAACAACCGTATGGGAATGTCCACCAATTACCAAATCGATATAATGACTTGCCTTAACTATTTCAATATCCCCCGGAAGCCCTGACTCATTGGCATCATAACCGATATGGGAAAGCATTATTACATAATCGACCTTTTGCACCTGCTTTAGATACTTGGCTGTTGCATCAGCCACTTCAATTGCAGGCAAACAACGCAAACCTGCAACATTATTTTCTGAGACAATGCCTTTAGGCTCTATATTAATTCCTATCACAGCAACACGTTTTTCACCATAATTACGAATTAAATATGGTTTAAACATCCCATTCAGTTTCGTATCAGAGAAATCATAATTGGTTCCTATTTTCTCTGCCTTCATTGAGCCGTAGTATTTAGCCAGACTCTCTATGCCATTATCAAATTCATGATTTCCAACGATTATAGCATCAAATCCGACCGAGTCAATCATGGCACTTTCAACTGCACCACGATACAATGTAAAATAAACAGATCCCTGGAAGGCGTCTCCAGCATGAAGGGTAAGTAAATTTTGCGGGTTAGCCGCTCTTACACTGTCTATGACAGCACGTATGCGCAACATTCCACCAAGCCCATCTGAAGTCGGAACTATCTGACTATGGGTATCATTGGCCGCCACAATAGTAAGGTGGTCGGCGTGTGCATTGCCACAAAGCAATACACACGCAACCATCAGTATAGACCTAAGCATTCTCATTATCAGCAAATAAGAGCCTTGCCCGACATTTCAGAAGGTTGAGGCAAACCCATGATTTTCAGTATAGACGGTGCGACATCTGCAAGGCGGCCATTTTCAACCTTCGCATCCTTATTCTCACTAATGTAAACAAAAGGAACTGGATTCAGCGAGTGAGCGGTGTTGGGGCTTCCATCCTCGTTTACTGCATGGTCTGCATTACCGTGGTCTGCAATTATTATCACTTCATAACCAGCAGATTTAGCGGCCTCAATAGTTGCCTTAACACACTCGTCAATTGTAACAACGGCCTTTTCGATTGCAGCATAAACTCCAGTATGCCCAACCATATCCCCGTTTGCATAATTCACCACAATAAAATCATATTTCTGCTCCCCAATGGCAGCAACAAGTTTATCCTTTACCTCAGGCGCGCTCATTTCAGGTTTCAAGTCGTAAGTAGCAACCTTGGGAGAGGCAACTAATATTCTGTCTTCGCCCTCAAATGGAGTCTCTCGTCCACCATTCAGGAAGAAAGTCACATGGGCATATTTCTCAGTTTCGGCAATGTGTAGTTGCGATAACCCTTTTGATGAAATATATTCGGCAAGTGTATTGTCCACATTCTGTTTTGGGAACAAGATATGAACACCCTTGAAAGATGCATCATAAGGGGTCATGCAGTAATACTGAAGATTGGGGATAATAGCCATTCCGTTATCCGGCATATCGGTTTGAGTAAGGGCCATTGTGATTTCCTTTGCCCTGTCATTACGATAATTGAAGAAGACAACAACATCACCTTCCTTAATTCGTCCGTCAACATTTGCGTTAACTATCGGTTTAATAAATTCATCTGTAACCCCCTCGTCATACGATTCTTGAATGGCCCGTGTCATACTTCCGCTTTTCTTACCCATTCCTTTAACGAGTTGGTCATATGCGATTTTAACACGATCCCATCTCTTATCACGATCCATTGCATAGTAGCGTCCAATAACAGAAGCAACAACTCCCGCACTCTTGGCACAGTGCTTTTCAACAGAGGCAACAAAATCCTTGCCACTCTCGGGGTCAGTGTCGCGTCCGTCCATAAAACAATGGATAAAAACCTTGTTGAGTTTATATTCCTTAGCAATATCACACAATGCAAAAAGATGATCCAGCGAACTATGTACACCGCCTGTCGAAGTCAGACCCATAAAATGAATTGCATTACCGGTTTCCTTTGCGTAGGAAAATGCAGATACTATCTCTTCATTTTTATAGATAGACCCATCAGCAATTGCACGATTAATTTTAACCAAATCTTGATAAACCACACGACCAGCACCAATATTAAGATGCCCTACTTCACTGTTACCCATTTGTCCATCGGGCAGCCCGACATTTTCGCCACTTGCCTGAAGCAGACTATTGGGATATTCTTTTAATAAAGAATCCCAATAAGGTGTTGGGGTACTGTGAATAACATTGCTTTTCTCGGCAGGGCCAACACCCCATCCGTCAAGAATCATCAATAATGCTTTTTTTGCCATAATTTTTATATATAATTCGAAATTTAAAATTGCAGTATAATTAGTATTGCGGGGAAC
>JAGHSV010000101.1 GCA_018065665.1 Candidatus Sodaliphilus aphodohippi | reverse complement strand
AATTTGACTACATTATTAACAACATGTTGAAAACTATGGTTGATAATAAAATTTTGTATTGTAGGTTGTTGAAAACATTAAAAATGCCGGTTGAAAGGTATGAAAAATATTTTTGATTAAAAATTTGCTTTTTTGGTGTTGTCTGTTATGCAGCATTGTTTTTGATTTGTCAAGTACTTTTTATTGTTTTTTATTGAAAAGTTTTGGACAATAATTAACAGGGTTATTAACAACTTGGTTGTGTAAACTTATTTTTTAGTAATTTTGCAGTCTAAAACAAACACTTATGGATAAAAAATCGATGGTTGAACTGTGCCGCGTCAATGCCGAGCAGTATAAAGAAGTGGAAAAGATACCGGTAGTGGTAGTGCTTGACAACGTCCGCAGCGAGATGAACGTTGGCAGCGTGTTTCGCACTGCCGATGCTTTTCTGATAGAGTCAATATACCTGTGTGGCATCACTTCGGTTCCACCTCGCCCCGAGATACACAAGACTGCATTGGGTGCCGAGGAAACGGTGGAGTGGCATCACTGTGAAACCACTATGGCTGCCATCAACCAATTGCAGTGCAAAGGTTATAAAATTTGCTCGATTGAGCAAGTGCACGGCAGTATAAGTCTTGAACAATTTATAGTCAACCCCGGTGAAAAACTCGCCATTGTCTTTGGTAATGAAGTGAAGGGAGTGGATCAGGAAGTTGTTAACAACAGCGATTGTTGCATCGAGATACCACAGATGGGAACCAAGCACTCGCTCAACATAGCAAACACGGCCGCCATTGTGATGTGGCAACTATTCAGTAAAATCAAACTATAATTATAAGCACCCGTCAGGTAAAATAAATTTTACAACAATATATATAATGTATGCCTAAAAAAAATTGGCATGTTTTTTGTATCTCTTTTTGGTGGAGTAGACAAATAGTTGTAAATTTGCCTTTTGATAGTTAGTATTAATAAAATAAATTAGACAAGATGAGAAGAATAATTTCAGTTTTTGCCGCTTTGCTGGCAATCTTTGCCGCAGTGGCACAAGACAACATTGAGTTAGGTAAAAAGTACTATGATGCTGAGCGTTATGACCAGGCGTTGCCTTATTTGCAGAAGGCAGTGGCTGCGGGTGATGCCGACAGCAAGGCTCGTCTCGCAACAATGATTTTTGGCATGCAGGTACCAAGTTACAGTATGGACCGCGACAAAGCACTCGCCATGTTTGACGAGGCAATCGAGCAGGGTTCGGTATATGCAATCGAGCGTAAGGGTTTCTGTACTCTGCTCATGGGTGACGACACCAAGGAAGCCAAGATGGCAGGTATTGAGTTGCTGAAGGAAGCCAGTGAAAAAGGCAGCGGCGATGCAAGTGCCGAACTGTATGAGTTCTATCGCGACGGAATCCAGTCGTTTGCAAGCGGTGAGGACTATCTCCCCGCCAACGACTCCATCGCTATGGCTTACCTGCAGAAGGCCTGTGACCAGGACAACCTCACCGGCAAGGCATACATTGGCATGTACACTTACAACGGCACCAACGGGTATGAAAAGGACGAAATCTTTGGTGTTCAGATGCTGGAGGAGGCACTTGCCATGAGCGAACGTTTCTTCACCACCGACTGTCTCGAACCTGCCAAGTGCCTGTGCGGTTACTACAGGGCAAACGGCATGGCTGACAAGGCTAAACCCATCGAGGCTTTGTTGAAGAGATATCACCCCACCGAGTATAAGTGATGAAATTCTATATTGCCGAGAATGGCCAGCCTGCCGGGCCTTTTGAACCACAGGAACTGCTGGAGCACGGACTGACGGTTAACTCCATGGTGTGGAATAACACCATGGACACGTGGACACGTGCTGCCGACGTGGCCGAATTGTCTTCAATTCTCAACCGTGAGACTGAAAGTGTGCCTCCACCTGTAAATGATGACTTTTGGCACGAACCGCAGGAAAACGGTTATGCACAGCCCCAGTATGAAACCCCCTCGACCGAGCAGCGTATCTATGGTCAGCCTGTGGGAGGAAAGATGTATAACTTCAAGGACTGGCATACCGAGGCACTCATCGTCACCATCCTGAGTCTGCTGTGCTGCTGCAACCTCATCAGCATGATTCTTGGCATCATCGCCATGAGCAAGGCATCCAATGCTCGCAATGCCTTTGCCTATGGTGACAAACAGGTTGCCGAACACTATGCAAGCACAGCCAAAACATTGACAATCATAGCATTTGTGTGGCTGTTTGTTGGTAGTATAATTTCCAAGGCAATCATGACTTACTATCCAATCGATTTGACCGGTTTGATAGGTAAGTTGTATAACTTTTAAAAACATTTTATAAACGATAAATTATGAATCTAGAAGGACGTAGAGAGAGTAGTAATGTTGAGGATCGCCGTGGCATGAGCATGGGCAAGAAAGCCGGCATCGGCGGCATTGGCGGTATTATTGTCGCAGTGTTAATCGCCTTTATGAGTGGCGGCAACGTCAACCTGGGCGATGTGATGCAACAGATGGGCCAGGGTGCCGAAGTGACCGAGCAGACCGGTGACCACGAGTTCAGTGCCGAGGAGCAGGAACTTGCCGAGTTTTCAAAGAAAATCCTTGCCGGGACCGAGGACGTTTGGACCAAGGTTTTCCGTGAGAACGGACTGGGTGAGTATCAGCCTCCCAAGATGGTGCTTTACACAGGGCAGACTAATACAGGTTGCGGTACCGGTAACGCACAGATGGGACCTTTCTACTGCAGTGCCGACCAGACGGTTTACATCGACCTTTCTTTCTTCATGAACATGCGTCAGCAGCTGGGTGCCGACGGTGACTTTGCATACGCATACGTCATCGCACATGAGGTGGGACACCACGTTCAATATCTCATCGGGACTCTCAACGAGGCGCACCAGCAGATGGCACGAATGAGCGAAGCACAGTCTAACCGCATCAGCGTCAGACTCGAACTTCAGGCCGATTTCTATGCCGGCGTTTGGGCACACCACGACAACGAGATGTACGGGTCGCTCGAGGACGGTGACCTCGAGGAGGCTATCATTTGTGCTCAGAAGATTGGCGACGACTACCTGCAGAAGAAAGCCCAGGGATATGAAATCCCCGACAGCTTCACCCACGGAACCTCGGCACAGCGCTCCAAGTGGCTCAAACTTGGTTTGCAGACCGGTGACATCCGCCAGGGCAATACTTTCCAGCAGAGCGACGCGACACTTTAAAAGTCAACACACAATACGGCTGTTGCCGTTGGTGTGAATACATCAAACCCCCACCTTTTTTAGAGGCGGGGGTTGTTTGTTCTGTTGCGGTGTTAGGCCTTCTTGCGCAGTATTATCGCGGTGCGAGCCGGCAGGTAGAGGCGTAACCAGCCGATGTGCTTGTCGGCGTACAGCGGGTCGTGTGAGGTGAGATGTGCGACGGTTTCGTTGATGTTGCCGTAGCCGCCGTAGCGCGGGTTGTCGCTGTCAAAGACGCCTTCATACTCGCCCTCGGGGGCAAGGATGCCATAGTCGCTGAACGAGTGCGTCGGGTTGAAGTTGAAGACGAACACAAGGTCACCGCGCATGAACGCCAGCACCTGGTCATCGTCTTTGTCCCATAACCTGCGTACCTCAAGTTTGTCAAACCCGCGAATGCTGCCCAGCAGGTGCATCAAGTCGGCATCCCAGGCGCCCAGATAGCGGTACTTGAGGTCCTGACGGTCAACGAGGTCCCACTGGCGGCGCGCATACTTGTGGCTCCATCCGTTGCCCTCGCGAGGGAAGTCAATCCACTCGGGATGCCCCCACTCGTTGCCCATGAAGTTGAGGTATGCCCCGTTGATGGTGGCTGCGGTCACAAGTCTGATCATCTTGTGAAGCGCCATGCCTCGTGCGACGGTGCCGTTGTCGTCACCGTTGGTCATGTGCCAGTACATCTCCTTGTCGATAAGACGGAAGATGATGGTCTTGTCGCCCACGAGTGCCTGGTCGTGGCTCTCGGCATAACTGACGGTTTTTTCATCGCTGCGCCGGTTGGTGAGTTCGGCAAGTATGGTGCTCGGGTGCCAGTCCTCGTCTTTCAGTTCCTTTATCGTCTTTATCCAGAAGTCGGGGATGCCCATGGCCATGCGGTAGTCAAACCCGATGCCGCCGTGTGCAAACTTGCGTGCCAGCCCCGGCATACCGCTCATTTCCTCGGCGATGGTGATGGCATGGCGGTTGACCTTGTGAATCAGTTCGTTGGCGAGCGTGAGATAAGTGATGGCATCGGTGTCCTGATGCCCGTTGTAGTAGTCGTCATAGCAGGAGTATGCCTGACCGAGACCGTGGTCGTAGTACAGCATAGACGTGACGCCGTCAAAACGGAAACCGTCAAAGTGGTACTCCTCGAGCCAGAACTTGCAGTTGCTGAGCAGGAAGTGCAGCACATTATCTTTGCCGTAGTCAAAGCATAGCGAGTCCCACGCCGGGTGCTCGCGCCGGTCACCACTGTGGAAATAAAGATTGGGGGTGCCGTCAAACCGTGCCAGTCCCTCTACCTCGTTCTTGACGGCATGGCTGTGAACGATGTCCATGATGACGGCGATGCCCATCGAGTGTGCATCGTCAATGAGGTGCTTCAGTTCGTCGGGAGTGCCAAAACGGCTCGAGGCGGCAAAGAAACTGGAAACGTGGTAGCCGAACGACCCGTAGTAGGGGTGTTCCTGTATCGCCATTATCTGTATGGCGTTGTAACCGGCCCGCGCTACGCGTGGCAGCACGTTAAGCCTGAATTCCTCGTAGGTGCCTACACCCTTACGGTTCTGCGCCATGCCGATGTGGCACTCATAGATGAGCAGTGGCCCGGTATGCGGGATGAAACGCTTGCGCCGGAACTTATACGGTTGATCGGGGTCCCAGACCTGTGCCGAGAAGATGGCGGTGTCGGGGTCCTGCACAACGCGCGTTGCATAGGCGGGGATACGCTCTCCGCTGCCACCTTGCCACTTCATCATCAGTTTGTACAGGTCGCCGTGTGCCATGGCACGTGCCGGCAGTTTGATTTCCCAGGTGCCCTCGTTGTCGATACGCCTCATGCGGTAGGGGGCGCAGTCGGTCCACCCGTTAAAGTCGCCGAGGATTGTGATGGCGGTGGCGTTGGGTGCCCACTCACGCATCACCCACCCGCCATCGGGGGTATGGTGCAGTCCGTAGTACTGATGGGCATTGGCAAAGTCCACCAGGTTACCTGTGCCGGCAGTCAACTGTTCTATCCTGCTGATAGCGTCGTTGTGTCGTCCGTCGATGGCGTTTTCATAGGGTTTCAACCACGGGTCGTCCTTGACAACCTTGAGAGTTCTCTTTTTCATCGGCCATTAAGTTTTTTACAAAATTACAACAATCGCGGCAACAAACGGGCCGTTCTCCACATTTTTTACAAAAAAAAGACTCATTCATGCAACTTGACGAAGGCAGGACCCACCCCGACAACTACTCGTTTGCAGTGTTATTAGCAGCCGAGGAACCCACGGTTGCTTTTTTGCTTTCGATATGAGGGAAACGGTTGTGCGGTTTGACTAAGATTAGTAATTTTGCGGCGTTAATAATTAGAGAGATTAAGAAAATCATTCTTATAATAGCATTGTTGCTGGGTGCCGCCTGTGTGCAGGCACAGGACATATTCTCGTTGGGGCAGATGCTCAAGAACCTGATGCCCGACACCACTGCAACCGAGCAGGGCATGCTGGGCAACCTGATCAAGGACTTGGGCCGCGGCGCCAACGGCGAGCCGGGCATACTGGGCAGCCTGCTCAAGCAGGTGGTTGGCGACTCGCTGCTCACCACCCCCGAGGTCTATGGCAAGTTGCTGGACCACATTGGCGGCGACGAGACCATCGAGGCCAAGGTGCGCATCAACAAGATTGAGGACAAGCAGATTTTCTATGTCATCCAAGCCACCATCAACGACAAGCCGCACCTCATCATATCGCAGAAGAAAGATGGCGGCGAGGGCAAGACTATCAAAGAGGGCAAGAAGTACAAACTCTTGCTCAAGACGGTGCTGCCCGCCAAGTTCAGCCTGTTGCAGAACTTTGACCTGGGCGACCTGCTCAGCGACGAGGACAGGCAGTACATCAACGGCAACGACATCTACCGAGCCGTCAACCTCCAGGGCCTGGTGCTCACCAAAGACAACTAACAAAGGATGCCTGTGGCAGTTCTTGCATCGCCCGTTCACTTTACCCCACCAAAAGTTTTTTAGCGTGTTAGTGCCCGGTTTTTCGCTAAAAATCATTACCTTTGTAGTTTGAAATAAATAAACATAATTCTAAACAGCATATATGAATACTTTAGCAACTGTTTATGACCCTAAAGCGGTCGAGGACAAATGGTATGAATACTGGGACAAACATGACCTGTTCAAGTCAACTCCCGATGAGCGTGAACCCTATACTATCGTGATTCCGCCGCCCAACGTGACCGGCGTGCTTCACATGGGGCACATGCTGAACGAGACCATCCAGGACATCCTGATGCGTCGCGCCCGCATGGAGGGCAAGAACGCGCTGTGGGTTCCCGGCACCGACCACGCCAGCATCGCCACCGAGGCCAAGGTCGTTAACCGTCTTGCACAACAAGGCATCAAGAAGACCGACCTCACCCGCGACGAGTTTCTGAAACACGCATGGGACTGGACCCACGAGCATGGCGGCATCATCCTGCAACAGTTGAGGAAACTGGGTGCATCGTGCGACTGGAGCCGCACATCGTTCACCATGGACGAGAAACGCAGCGAGAGCGTACTGAAGGTGTTTGTTGACCTCTATAACAAAGGACTCATCTATCGCGGCGTGCGCATGGTCAACTGGGACCCCAAAGCCCTGACCGCACTCAGCGACGAGGAAGTGATTTATAAGGAAGAGCACAGCAAACTCTTCTATCTGCGCTACAAGATTGTTGGCGAGGACGGATATGCAATCGTGGCAACCACACGCCCCGAGACCATCATGGGCGACACAGCAATGTGCATCAACCCCAACGACCCCAAGAACCAGCACCTGCGCGGCAAACGCGTCATCGTTCCCCTCGTTGGCCGTGAGATTCCCGTCATCGAGGACGAATATGTCGACATCGAGTTTGGTACCGGTTGCCTCAAGGTCACTCCGGCACATGACCCCAACGACTATATGCTGGGCGAGAAATACAACCTCGAGAGCATTGACATCTTCAACGATAACGGCACCCTGAGCGAGGCTGCCGGCCTCTATGTCGGCATGGATCGTTTTGACGTGCGCAAACAAATCGAGAAAGACCTCGCCGACGCCGGTCTGCTCGAGAAAGTCGAAGCATACGAGAACAAAGTGGGATTCAGCGAGCGCACTAACGTCGCCATCGAGCCCAAACTGTCGATGCAGTGGTTCCTCAAGATGACCGACCTTGTCAAGCCCGCCCTCGATGCAGTGATGAACGACGACATCCAGTTCCATCCCGCCAAGTTCAAGAACACCTACCGACACTGGATGACCGACACCAAGGACTGGTGCATCAGCCGCCAGCTGTGGTGGGGACACCGCATCCCCGCATACTTCCTGCCCAAGGGAGGATATGTTGTTGCCGAGAACATTGACGAAGCTGTTAAATTGGCTCGCGAGAAAACTGGCGACGACACGCTGACTGCCGCCGACCTTCGTCAGGACGAGGACTGCCTCGACACCTGGTTCAGCTCGTGGTTGTGGCCCATCTCGCTGTTTGACGGCATCAACAACCCCGGCAATGACGAGATTAAGTACTATTATCCCACCAGCGACCTCGTGACCGGCCCCGACATCATCTTCTTCTGGGTAGCACGAATGATTATCGCAGGCTATGAATACATGGACATGAAGCCCTTCAAGAACGTATACTTCACCGGTATCGTCCGCGACAAACTGGGCCGCAAGATGTCAAAGTCGCTCGGCAACTCGCCCGACCCGTTGGAACTTATTGAACGTTACGGTGCCGACGGCGTACGCATGGGTCTCATGCTGGCAGCGCCTGCCGGAAACGATATCCTCTATGACGACGCACTGTGTGAACAAGGCCGCAACTTCAACAACAAGATTTGGAACGCGTTCCGACTCGTCAAGGGATGGCAGGTTGCCGACATCGAGCAGCCCGAGCACAGCCGTTTGGCAGTAGAGTGGTTCGGCAGCGTGCTGAGCAACTGTCTTGCCGAGGTTAAGGACCTGTTCGGCAAGTTCCGCCTGAGCGAAGCCCTGATGGCAGTTTACCGTCTGTTCTGGGAAGAGTTCTCGGCATGGTATCTCGAGACCATCAAACCGGCATACGGACAACCCATCGACCGCAAGACCCTCGATGCAACCTTGGGCTTCTTTGACTCGCTGCTGAGAATGCTGCACCCCTTCATGCCATTCATCACCGAGGAACTGTGGCAGCACATCAGCGAGCGTGAGGACGGCGAGAGCATCATGTATGCCCGCATGCCCGAACCCAGCGCGACCAACGACGCTCTGCTGGCAGCAATGGCCGAGGCCAAGGAAATCATTACCGGTGTACGCAACGTGCGCAAGTCAAAGAACATCCCGGGCAAAGAGGCTCTCACCCTGCAGGTTGTCGGTGAGTTCAGCAACCCCTGCCGCGGCATCATCGCCAAACTCGCCGGCCTCGATGCCATCAACAGCGTGGACACCAAGGATGCCACAGCCGCTTCGTTCCTCGTTGGCACCACCGAGTTTGCAGTACCCCTAGGCAACAACATCAATGTCGAGGAGGAAATCAAGAAACTCGAGGATGAACTGCAATACACCCGCGGTTTCCTCGCATCGGTCGAGAAGAAACTGAGCAACGAGCGCTTTGTTGCCAACGCCCCCGAGGCTGTAGTTGCAGGCGAACGCAAGAAACAGGCCGACGCCCTCAGCAAGATTGCAACCATCGAGGAAGCAATCAAGGCATTCAAGGGCTAATAGCACAAGACAAAACAACCAAACACGGGGAACCGTCTGTAAACACGGACTGCTCCCCGTGAATATATCAAGAAACCACAGCGATGGGCGACTACGAGAACGAACTATCATACTGGGGCATTTGAAAATAATTTAAATTATTGCTGTCCGGTAAAAGATTTCATGGTGAGCATCGAAGATGCAGCTGGCTCGTTGAGCCAGCGAGTTTATGGAAACGCCATGCAAGAGCGTCGAAGACGGTCGCAGCTTGGCGTAACAGGGCATATACCCCGCTGTGCCTCGAAGAG
>JAGHSV010000008.1 GCA_018065665.1 Candidatus Sodaliphilus aphodohippi | reverse complement strand
CTATAAATACTTGTCGCCGAACTTGGCTTTCACCTCGTTGACGTAGATGCGTATTTTCTGCTCCTCGTCTTTTGGAACAATGAGCAGCGCATCGTCAACATCGGCAACAATATAGTCGTTCAGTCCCGATGCCACCACCAGTTTGTCGCCTTTGACAGCGATGATGTTGTTGTGGCTGTTGAACATCAGGGCATTGCATCCGCCGGTGGCATTTCCGTCCTCGTTCTTGTTTGAGTTCTCATAAAGCGAACCCCATGTCCCGAGGTCGCTCCAACCGAAGTCAACACACTCGACAAACACGTTGGGGGCATGCTCCATCACGGCAAAGTCTATCGAGACATTGCGGCACGAGGGGAAGTTCTTGTCAATGAAGTCGCGCTCGGCAGGGGTGCCAAAGGTGTCAATGCCGGCCTCAAATACGCCCGCGATGTCGCCGGCATAGGCCTTCATCGCGTTTATGATGCAGTCGGCGCTCCAGAAGAACATACCAGAGTTCCAGAAGAACTCGCCCGACTCGAGAAATACACGGGCCAACTCCTCGTTGGGCTTCTCGGTAAAGGTCTTGACGGCCATGAAGTCATCGTCTATGCGCTCGCCCACCTGTATATAGCCATACCCGGTCTCGGGACGGCAAGGTTTGATGCCGAGGGTGAGGATGCAATCGCGCTGCTCGATAAACTCAAAGGCCTTGACCACTGCCTTTTCATATTCGTCAACCTTCAGGATCAGGTGGTCGCTTGGGGCAACCATAATCTTGGCATTGGGGTTGATGGCGCGTATGTGATATGCAACCCATGCGATGCAGGGCGCGGTGTTGCGGCGGGCAGGCTCCAGCAGAATCTGCTCGGGACGCAGTTGCGGCAACTGGGCGGCGATGACGCCGGCATACATGGCGTTTGTTATCATGATAATGTTCTCGGTCGGGATGATGCGGCTGATGCGGTCAACCGACATCTGCAGCAACGTGCGACCGGTACCGAAGAAGTCAAGAAACTGTTTTGGCATGCTGGTGCGGCTGTAGGGCCAGAAACGGCTTCCAACTCCTCCGCACATGATTACGCAATAACGGTTTTTATCCATATTACAGAAACATTTTGAATTTCAACTTAAACAACTCTTTGTTCACGAGATGAGACTTGCCTTGTAAATGATGTACACAAGCACTGCCAGCAGGGCTATGATGACCGTGTAGCACACCAACTGCACCGGCAGACTCGCGGGCAAACTGTCCTGAGAGCGCTTGAAAAAATCAATGCGGGCAAGTACCGGACGGTCACGGCGTTCCATCGTCCGCGCTGTCATCGGTTCTTCGGGTCTTTCTTGTTTACCGGCGGGTGATGGCTGGGCAAATGTGGTTGGCTCTTGGCTGACATTCCTGCTATCCTCATACTGTGGCGCGTCGGTGCTGGTTGCATAAGCATCATCGTCTGTCCTCTCAGACAAGTGCTCACCGCAGTACGGGCAATAAGGCACATTGCCGGGCAACTGCTCGCCACACCTGTAGCAATAGCGATAGGTATGGGCATCACCC
The DNA here is from genome assembly GCA_018065665.1 of Candidatus Sodaliphilus aphodohippi. Classification (GTDB taxonomy): domain Bacteria; phylum Bacteroidota; class Bacteroidia; order Bacteroidales; family Muribaculaceae; genus Sodaliphilus; species Sodaliphilus aphodohippi. Next base: position 2,880 of record JAGHSV010000008.1, on the reverse strand, counting down.
ACGTTGCCGCTGGCACGCCCCCGATGTCCGGGGTTGGCATCAATATTGTCGCCTTCTGGCCTGCCGTTGGGGTAAAACATGGCAAGGCATTGCGGGCACACCGCAACACCGTTTCGCGCCTCGAGTTCCTCGGGCGAGATATACATCTTTTTACCGCATTCGGGACAGGTCCGTTTCATGAACATTAATTAATGTGCAAATTTAGCAATAATTTGTCAAACTACTGACATTTTAGTCCAAAATATTTATTCTGACCAATGCAATGCGGCAACAACAATATGCCGCGATTCAAAAAAAAATTGCTAACTTTGTTGCCCGACAACATCTAAATAACCAAAAACATGAAGACCCGGATACTGCTTGCAATGACATTTATCATGGTGGCGGCAGATGCATTGTTTGCCCAAAACACCGAATTGTTCCCGACCCTTACCGTCAAGGACATCCCCTACCGCATTCCCGCGCTGGGAGTGGCATCAAACGGCGACCTGGTGGCGGTTGCCGACTATCGCTATTCGCGCGAGGACATCGGCAGCGGCCGCATTGACCTGCACCTGCGCCGCAGTCTTGACAACGGACTCACGTGGCTGGACATCGAGCGCAACGAGGTCATGAGAGGTGACGGGGTGATGGTGCCGGGCAACCAAAAGGCGGGATACGGCGACCCCAGCATCGTGGGCGACCGCAACAGCCCGCGCATGATGATCATCAGCTGCAGTGGCATGCCCCAGTCCCAAGATGGCACCAGAGAGCAGCATCAGGGCACAGCACGCTGGTACAGTGACGACTACGGACGCACTTGGGGCGAACCCGTGAACATTGGCGATGCAATCTATGAGCAGCTCGACAAGAGTCCCTACGGACCTATCACCTCAATGTTTGTGGCATCGGGAAAGATTCTGCAGAGCCGCAAGGTGCACAAGGGCAAAAACTACAGGCTTTACTGCGCCATCCTCACCTTTGGCCCGAAGGGCATGAACAACTTTGTTCTTTTCAGCGATGACTTCGGCGAGAAATGGCAGTTCCTGGGCGGTGTCAACCAGTGCCCCATCAACGACAGGGCCGACGAGGCAAAGGTGGTGGAATTGCCCAACGGCAATATCCTCATCAGCAGCCGCTGCTGGGGCGGCAGGAATTTTAACATATTCACCTTCAGCGACATCAAGAAAGGCGAGGGGCGTTGGGCAACGCAGGCCCGCAGCACCGAGGTGAATCAGGGTGTTGCCAGCAATGGGAATGATTGCAACGGCGAGATCCTCCTGGTTCCCGTGGTACGGAAAAATGACAATAAGAAAACCTTTATCCTGCTGCAAAGCGTGCCTTTCGGACCGGGCCGTTCCCATGTGGGCATATACTACAAGGAGTTGGAGAGCGAGGCAAATTACGCCACTCCCCGTGCCATTGTCTTCGGGTGGAACATCGGTGTCGAGGCCACTCAACTTGGCAGCGCCTACAGCACCATGATTATGCAGAAAAACAATACGGTGGGCTTCCTTTTTGAAGAAGAAACCCACTGCGGCACCCAGGGCGGCGGATACACCATCATCTACCAAAACTACACCATCGAACAGCTGACCCACGGACAATACAGCCTGCGAAAATGGTGAAACAAAAACACCGCCATAGACAAAAGTAACGGTTTCCCCGATTTTAAAAGAAACACCATGTAACCCCTATCACATTGACCAACATAGCGATAGGTATAGTGTTTCTGTTTCTTTGTTTCTATAATAAAATTTGCTTAGTGGTGGCATCCTGGCAATGATGTCGCTGATAAATCGCTGTGGAACAAATATTATTCCGGTTGATATAGCCAACATACAGAGCAATGCGTTAACTTTGCAGCGCATTACTGTTACCTATAAAACAGCCCCTCTATATAATAGCATAGGGGAGCGCACACCGTATTCATAATTCTATGAATCATTTTTCATTATTGCTCACAAAGTTGAGGGAATATACGTTGATCAGGCATTTATTGAATCATTGAAATGATGTGGAGCAGGTTTGATTTTCTTATATTGCTGTCCGGTAAAAGATTTCATGGAGCAATGGCACACTGCCTCGGCTGTTCCTATTTTTTTCGCCTTGACTGCTCCCTTTGTTCCCTCACTAATCTTTCCATACGTTCCGCTTGCGCCCTCAGCCGCCCTGGAGTAAAGGGCGTCTTGTGCATTTCCTCTATCTCTTTCAAGCAGGCTTCGTTCCACTGCCTGTGGAAGTCGTTGAGATAGTTGTCGTCCGTTTGGGTTTCTTGGTGTTGACTCATTGATGTAATCATTAATACGCTGCAAATTTACATCATTATAGTCACCTGACAAAATAATATTGTAAATTTCTTTCGCCTCTGCCTTGCGTGCCGCCTCTCGCTCAAGACGCATCGCCTTCGCTTCCGACATGCTCTTGCCTGCAACTTCGTTCACCATCTGCTGTGCTGTCGCCATGTCGCCAGACTCAACAGCCTGCAGATAACGCTCGTCCATCTCCTTGGTTACGCCAGCAGCCGCCTTAAACGACTTACCTGATTTTTTTTCACCGTTTTCTTGCACAGATGAATTTTTGTCGCTAACTTTGCCGACAGAAATATTATTGGTTTGAGGCGCATCCGTGCCCTCGGTAGTGGAGTCAGACATTTTCCTCTGCGACGAGTATAAGCCTTGCCCAATGTCTGATGTGGCAGAAGCATCATCGGCGTGTTTCCAAACCAATTTTCCTTTAGAGAGGAGGTTCGCAATAGCGTTCTTCCTCTTTTCTTGATTTGAAATCACAACTTCTTTTTTGGGGTCAGTCGAAATTTAGTGGGGGTAAGCATAAATTTTGGCAAGTCTAAACAGGAAGAACTTTTCATCGGTTATGCCTCTCAGCGATGCCCTGAAGGAT
>JAGHSV010000239.1 GCA_018065665.1 Candidatus Sodaliphilus aphodohippi | reverse complement strand
AGTTAGCCCTTCCCTGAGGATTTCTGTCTTTCGATTAACGGGGGGACCGGAGGAGTTAGTATCTGAGTCCTCCGAGTCAAAAAAAACAAATCGGGCTTTGTCTCGTCAAAAAAATATATTAGTTTTGTACTTTCTTGACCTTGGCGAGTGATTTTTCCCCATTATGTGTGTAGTAATCATGCCTCGCTGTGCGTCTAATGGACAGAAACAATAAAAACAGAAACAAAATATGATTTTGACAAGAGAATTCAAGAAAATGATTGTTGTGGCAGTCGCGATGTTTGCCGCTGTCACTGCCAACGCCCAGATGGGTGTCAAGTGCCAGATTAACGACAACGAGGGCGAGGGCGTTCCCTATGCCACCGTTATTGTCTATCGTGCTGCCGATACTACGCGCGTGGTGTCGAGCGGCGTTTCAGATGCCTTTGGAGTACTTAATCATCAGATTAACGCTGCAGGTTCCTACAAGATGAAAACCTCATTTGTTGGCATGAAACCGTTGTGGAGTGACTTCAGTGTCAGTGCCGATCACCCAGTTGCCGACCTTGGCACATTGGTGCTCTCGCCCCAGGGCAATGTGTTGAAAACCATCGAGGTCAAGGCCCAGCGACAGTTAATCAAGGCCCAGATCGACCGTTTGAGCTATGATGTTCAGGCCGACGCCGAGAGCAAGACCAGCAACCTGCTGGATATGCTCAAGAAAGTGCCTATGGTCGCAGTTGACGGTCAGGACGAGATACGCGTTCAGGGCAGTACGTCATACAAGATTTATATGAACGGCCATCCCGCGCCCGCCTTTGGCAATAACGCCAAGGACATCATGAAAGCCGTGCCTGCAAGCATGATCAAGCGCATTGAAGTGATTACCGACCCGGGCGCAAAGTATGATGCCGAGGGCACAAGTGCCATCCTCAACATCGTTACTGCCGACAACAGCCAGGTGAACGGTGTGACCGGTACCATCGGGGCAGGCATCGACAACTTTGGCAGTCCCAATGCCAACGCCAACCTGACAACCCAGATTGGCAAGGTTGTCACCAATATCAACTATGGCTATAGTCGTCAGACACGCCATCGCGCCCATACAATTACCGAGGCCGAGACAAACTACGGCGACAGCGGCATGACGCTGTACGAGACCAACGAAGGCCGTGCCAGTGTCGATGTGCACTATGGCGACATCAGTGCCAGCTGGGAACCCGACACGGCGAACCTGCTGTCGGCATCGGCTGGTGGTTACTATTACCGCTATGTTGGCGACGGCGAGTCTTTCACTCGTATGAACGACGCGACGGGTAATGTTCTGTATAGTTTCAACGGCATCGGGCACACGCCTGGCACCAGTTACTATTCGCTGCATGGACGTGCCGACTATCAGCACAAGACCCGTCGGCCCGACGAGATGCTGACGTTGAGCTACATGATCTCGGCAAACCGCAGCAAGAACTCGATTGAGGCGCTCTATTCCGACATGCTCAATGCCCCAATGCCATATTCCGGCTACCAGACCAACTCCACTG
>JAGHSV010000175.1 GCA_018065665.1 Candidatus Sodaliphilus aphodohippi | reverse complement strand
GGCCCGCAGCACCGACAACGGCATCTTTACCAAGTACAGCGGTGTGGAGACCGAGGTGTGGCCCTATGACGGCATGAACTGGAAGAACGTGTCACCCGTCGGCAAGGCGACGGGTGAGAGCGGAAACTTCCAGCTTGTCTTTGACCCCAGGTACAAGAGCTCTTACTTCTACAGCACCCGTTATAAAAAAATTACCGTAGATAACGTGCAGCGCAGTACGGCAACCATAGCCCACGTCGTTAACGACACTGTCCTGGTCAACTATAACTACACCAACTGCCCGATCACCTTCATGAATTCCATTGCACTGGACAATGACGGGAACCTGTGGGGTGTGCAGTCCTACACATCATCAGTGTCACCCAACTTCGACTATGTGCGCATACTGCCCAAGGAGAAACTGTATGACCCCAATGTGACCATTAACGACTGGATTGTCCCCAATTTGGACGGTCCGCGCACTTCGTTCAAGGCAGCCCGTCTGGTTGCCTCGCACGGTTCTGACATCAAAGTGTTCTCGACCGGCTCTTTCGGCGGTCCCATCATGTTCTGGGATAATGGTGGCGACATCCACAACCTCAACCCCAGGGAAGTGTCATACACTTCGCTGTCCGACAACTATGGCTCGTTGTTCAGTTGGCAGTATGTACGCTGCTTGACGCCCGACACCCTGGGCAACGTTTGGGCAGGCACCACGTCAGGTCTGTTCCACATGAACCCGGCTGATGCGTTCAAACCCAACTTCGGTATCACCCGTCCTAAGATAAAAGGCAATTATCTGCTTGACGGTGAGGATATATATGCCATTGCCATTGATAGCCTTAACCGCAAGTGGATTGCCACCGCTTCACAGGGTGCGTTATTGCTCAACGAAGACGCGACAGAGATTCTGATGCAGTTTGATGCATCGAACAGCAGCCTGCCGTCAAACACCATCTACAGCATCTGTCCGTTGTCCAACAGCAACTCGGTGATGTTCGTAACCGATATGGGCGTTGCCCAATACTACTTTGACCCGCAGGACGATGCCGGCAACAATGACAATGTGCAGGTGATCCCCAATCCTGTGCTGCCCGAGTTTACCGGTTATGT
>JAGHSV010000168.1 GCA_018065665.1 Candidatus Sodaliphilus aphodohippi | reverse complement strand
GGCATAACCGACCAGGCTTTCTGGACTGCCTATAATCCCAATGACGGCAAGTTTTACCTGGCCCGCAGCACCGACAACGGCATCTTTACCAAGTACAGCGGTGTGGAGACCGAGGTGTGGACCTATGACGGCATGAACTGGAAGAACGTGTCACCCGTCGGCAAGGCGACAGGCGAGAGCGGAAACTACCAGCTTGTCTTTGACCCCAGGCACAAGAGCTCTTACTTCTACAGCACCCGTTATAAAAAGATTACCATTGATGTCGTTAACGACGTGAAGCGCAGCACGTCAACCATAGCCCACGTTGTTAACGACACTATCCTGGTCAACTATAACTACACCAACTGCCCGATCACCTTCATGAATTCCATTGCACTGGACAATGACGGGAACCTGTGGGGGGTGCAGTCCTACACATCATCAGTGTCACCGAACTTCGACTATGTGCGCATACTGCCCAAGGAGAAACTGTATGACCCCAATGTGACCATTGACGATTGGATTGTCCCCAATCTGGACGGTCCGCGCAGTTCGTTCAAGGCAGCCCGTCTGGTTACTTCGCACGGTTCCGACATCAAGGTGTTCTCGACCGGCTCTTTCGGAGGTCCCATCATGTTCTGGGATAATGGTGGCGACATCCACAACCTCAACCCCAGGGAAGTGTCATACACTTCGCTGCCCGACAATTACCGTTCGTTGTTCAGTTGGCAGTATGTACGCTGCTTGACGCCCGACACCCTGGGCAACATCTGGGTAGGCACCACGTCAGGTCTGTTCCACATGAACCCGGCTGATGCGTTCAAACCCAACTTCAGCATCACCCGTACTAAGATAAAAGGCAATTATCTGCTTGACGGTGAAGATATATATGCCATTGCCATTGACAGCCTTAACCGCAAGTGGGTTGCCACCGCTTCGCAGGGAGCGTTATTGCTCAACGAAGACGCGACCGAGATTCTGATGCAGTTTGATGCTTCAAATAGCATCTTGCCGTCAAACACCATCTACAACATCTGCCCATTGCCAAACAGCAACTCTGTGATGTTCGTCACCGATATAGGCGTTGCCCAATACTACTTTGACCCGCAGGACGATGCCGGCAACAATGACAATGTGCAGGTGATCCCCAATCCTGTGCTGCCCGAGTTTACCGGTTATGT
>JAGHSV010000173.1 GCA_018065665.1 Candidatus Sodaliphilus aphodohippi | reverse complement strand
CTATTAATTTCTTTAAATCGTCAATTATGGGGCTCGTTCTCATTCATGGCGATAAGCAAATGATTGGTGCCATTAAAAATATGTTTAATGACATCTCTTGTAATGATGTCATTAAACAACCGGTCATGCCTTTCTATTATAAATTGGCCGATTTGTCATACTTATGGCATTTCCCATTGGGATATATGTTTGTTCGTTGGTCAATCGCATTTGGCAAAATGTTAGTGCGTCTGTGTAAATAATCAATCTGGTAATGTATAAAAGTAAATACATACTTATACAGGCTGTAATCATGCTTTGCTCACCTTTGGCAAGCTTTATTATGTCAATCCGATTTTACAAGAATGAGGTTTCGCAGGCGTTCTTTATAATTTTTGCCATGTATTTTGGCTACTATATGGGGTTTGTTCACGATCTCATGATGCACTATCAGAATTTTATTCTATGTTTTGATGGAACGAGTTGGAGCGATATCGTTAAAGACCCAAGGGTATATGTTCTTGGTTCTGACTATTACCACATCACATTGAAGTATATACTTTCGAGATTTACTCTATCAAGACAAGTTTTTGGGGCGGTAGTTTCTGGTGTATATGCAACTGCGTTCATTTTCTTCTTTAGGCAGTTTAAGGAGTTCTACATGCAAAGGGTGCCGTTCTACTGTACTGTTATTTTGCTTTGTGTTGTCACGGTTGTCGAATTTTATTGGTATCAAGGCTTCAGGTTCTGGACAGGTGTATATGTGTTTGCCGGTTTCTATCTCAAGTATGTGAATACTTCCAAAACAAGATATGCGTTTTGTACGGCGTTTTGCCTATTTTTCCACTATACCCTCATTACTTTGATTGGTGCATTGCTTCTCAATAGGGTGTTGGATTTCTTGGGTAAATATGCTCGTCTGATATTATTGCTTATTTCTTTGTATTTCAGAACACTGAAATTGGATTTCGTGCCCCTTTTGCTCAAGTATCTACCGGGGGCCGATGCTTTGGAAATATCTATTACAGATACGCGCATTCGTACCAATTGGTTGGACCGTTTGGAAGATTGTCGACAAAATGGTAATATCGTTTACGATAACAAACTCATGTTTTTTGCAACTGTTGGTATTTTGTTGTTACTCATAATGCGTATGCTGGGGGTTTCGATCGACAAAAAGTACAGACCGTTGCTTTGCTTTGCTTTAACATTATTCACAGCAGCCAATTTTGGGTATGTTGACCTCATTTTTTATAGTCGATTTTTTGAGGCTTCTATATTGATACTCTTTTCTTATTTATATATAGTTAGCGTTAAGAATAGTCCCAAATTGGCATCAAAGTCTTACCTCATAATTATATTGGGATGTATGACTTTCTTATACGGTATTGCTTCGCCAATGGGGCAGGTTCGTGAATATATCATGCAACCTGAGTTGATATTTGGCAACTTCTTTATGAATTGGGATGGTAACGCTTTGCATATCAACTATGACTGGTAAACACAATGATAGTGATGCTATGATGAATAATAATATTGCACATAAGATATTAAACATTGGACCCGAGTATAAAGTGCCTCGAGGCGGCATCGCTCAGGTCCTGCACAACTATGATAAGTATATTTATAGCGACATGCTGGCTGTCGTTAATTCTTGTGATGGTTCTCTGCCGAAAAAGATATTTTGCCTCGTAGCGGCATTATTTAAATGCATGTTTTTATTTGTTTCTAACAAAAACATAAAAATTGTGCATATACACACTGCTTCTTACAAGAGTTTTCGTCGTTCGTCATGGTTTGCGTCCATTGCACATTTGTTTAATAAACGTGTATTCATGCACATCCATGGAGGCGCTTTTGTTGACTACCGGGAACATAACCGCAAGTTTGTTGATAAAAAACTGCTAAGTTATGATACTATCCTTGTGCTTGACAATAAGTGGAAGGTGTACTTTGAAAAAGAAATCAGCCATAACCGTGTTGTGGTTATGGAAAATGTAATTGACCCACCTCAAAAATTGCACATTCCGGTTTCAACTGATGATCAGCGCATGCATCTTTTGTTTTTGGGCTTGATATGTGATAAAAAGGGGATATTTGACCTTGTCGATGCTCTGATACCTGTGAAAGATGAACTTAATGGAAAGATTATGTTGCATATTGCAGGCAATGGCGAGACCGAGCGCCTCAAGCAGGTTCTTGCAGACAACCATCTGGAGAATATAGTAACCTTTGAAGGATGGGTTAGTGGTGAAAAGAAACTGCAATTGATGAACTCTTGTGATGTGTACATCTTGCCGTCATATATCGAGGGCATGTCTATATCAATTCTTGAGGCAATGTCCTATGGCATGGCAATTATCTCAACGCGTGTGGGAGGAACACCATCTATTGTCCATGAGGGCGCTAACGGTATTCTGTTTGAACCGGCCGACAAGTCTGCGATGATACAGGCAATCAGACATTTTGTCGATAATAAGGATGATATTGCTGCTTATGGGGCCGAATCTTTAAGGCTTGTTGCTCCTTATCTGCCCAACAATGTGGCAAATCACCTTGAGGCACTTTATGCTGATTGTATTGATCGTATAAACGAGAATAATTAATAGTGTGAATCATGAATAGCATTGTTAAACGGTTAAACTTCTTTGCACCGGTATTTGCGCGGTTCCCGAAGCAAATCCTGTCCTGTAAATACTATAAGACATTTCACAAGAGACTTGACTGGAAGAATCCTGTCCAGTTTCATGAAAAAGTGTTTTGGCTGTCTCTCAATACAGACACCTCCCAATGGTCTCGTCTGGCCGACAAATATGGCGTGAGAGAATATGTTAGTCAACTTGGACTTGGATATATGTTGAATGATTTGTATGGCGTTTATGAAACACCTGAGTCTATTGATTTTGACTCTTTACCCAATGCATTTGTCCTAAAGACCAACAATGGCTGTCTGACAAATTTACTTATTAAGGACAAATCAAAAATTGATATTCAAGAGACAAGGGACACTCTGGCAGGATGGATGAAGTTTCACTACGGCGACCTGACGGCACAGCCCCATTATACCCGCATTAAGCCGTTGATTATTGCCGAGAAACTTCTTGTCCAAGATGGTGATGCCGACAGAATTTTAACCGATTACAAGTTCTATTGCTTTAATGGTAAACCTATGTATTGTATGGTGTGTTCGGGTCGTAAAACACTTGGGCACCAATATGATAGGATGCTGTATGATATGGATTGGAACTCTATGGAGCATGTCTTTGGACCTGGACCGCAATTGGATATGCACCAATGCCCCAAGTGCTTTGATGAGATGAAAAAGGCAGCCTCTCTATTGTGTCAGGGGCATAAGTTTGTCAGAGTGGACCTGTATAATATTGATGATAAACCAATTTTTGGTGAATTAACGTTTACGCCGGGCACGGGTTTGGGATTCACTCCTGAGTTCCAAAAACAACTTGGTGATTTGATCATAATATAATTTGTATGAATAAAGTTACATTGAACGGGATTGAGGTGTTTCCGTTCAACTCGGTAGACCAACTTCTTGAATATGTTGATGGCAACAAGGGTATTCTCGTGGCAATCAATGCCGAGAAAATCCTTCATGCTACCGATGCGACGCGTGGCATTATCAACCGTAATATAGGATATTGTGACGGCGTTGGTGCTGTTATGGCTATAAAGCAGAAAGGCATTAAGGATGTCTGCAAGATTGCCGGTTGTGAATTGTGGCTCAAGATTATTGAGAGATATCACAAAGAGAAATCTTTCTATCTGGTTGGTGGCAAACAGGATGTTATAGATCAGACCATCCAAAAACTTAAACAAGATTTCCCCGACATTAATATTCTTGGATACCGCAACGGCTATTTCTCGGGCGAGGATGAGATGGCAGCTACCGTTGATGATATTGCCGAGCGTCGTCCCGACGTGGTCTTCGTGGCTATGGGGTCGCCAAAGCAGGAACTCTTCATGGAGCAGATGTCGGCTCGCCATAAAGCCATTTATCAAGGGCTCGGCGGCAGTTTTGATGTATATACCGGCAAATTGAAGCGTGCTCCCAAGTGGTGGATTGACCACAAATTGGAGTTTGCCTATCGCTTGATACAGGAACCTAAGCGAATTAAACGCCAAGTTTATTATTTCAAGTACCTGTGGTGGTTGATAACCAAGAAATTATAAGATTTATGATAATGAATCATCGTTTTCGTTTTTATGTTTTGGCATTGACGCTGATTGCTGCTATTGTTGCACCTATCGGTACCGATGCCCTTGTGCTAACATCGCCTGGGCAGTATGCTACTAATACTGTCAATGACTTGGTCTTGATGTACTATGGCACTTCATCTCGTAAAAACTGGACCATTGACGAGTTGCGTCCCTGTGTTACACATAAGTTTGCCGATGGCCACAGAGATTGGCTGTTTCCCGGGTTCCTTTATTTGGAATTTAAAATGGGCAAGAAGCAACTGGTATATGGTTATACACAGGAAAATGCGTGTAGAGAAGATTGGCAGAAGCTTATTGACAAGTATTTCATGTCAAATATGGGGTTTGATGCATTGGACAAGTGCATAGAGAAATACAAAAAGGAATTGGGCGAGCCTCCATTCCGTCATAAGGTTGTTATTGGTATTCCATCTCCCATTCACAATCAGAGCGACTGGGGTAAGGTGAATGGCCGGACTCTTAATTTTGCAAAAAGTGATGCAGATCGCATTCAGGCTGTAAAGTGGTATATTGATGAACTCTTGTCTCGTTTCCAAAAGGCGCACTTTAAGAATTTTGATCTTGAAGGTCTTTATTGGGTTGACGAGAATACACATTATTGCAGGACCATATTGCCGGCAGTCAGCGATTATGTCCATAGCAAGAAATTGTTGTTTTATTGGATTCCTTATTTCAATGGTACCGGCAGTTTGGATTGGAAACAAATGGGATTTGATATCGCATATCTTCAACCAAACTATTTCTTCCGCCTTCAACTGGGAATTGAACGCCTGTACCAAACTTGTGAACGTGCAAAGGCCAATGGCATGGGGCTTGAATTTGAGTTTGACCACAAGTATTTTGATACTCGCGATAAGCATGCCTCGCGGTTTACTGATTATATTAATGTGTTTGAGGAGCAAGGGGTTTATGCCAACTCGGCAATTGCATATTATTGCGACAATCATTCATTGCTTGACTTCGAAATGTCAACCCGTGCCGATGACCATCGGGTTATGGACCGATTTGCATCTTTGATTGTTGAACGAAACAGGGCTAATGCACCAATGCTCACGCCACAAAGGTCACAATCGACAAACAAGGGAACTAATAAATCTGATAATGATTATAATTGGACCGATCCCGAGTATTGGCATTTCTAATGCTTCTTAATGTCTTGATTTTTACATGGCTACTCAAGGAGGTAATAGGGTTTCAAAGTTTTTCAAGGATTTCGGTATATATACAATAGGAGTCCTTGGAACAAGGGTCATCACGTTTTTGATGGTCCCATTGTACACCTATTTTATTGAGAACCCTTCAGACTACGGATACTATGACTTGTGCCTCACGTTGTGCATGATGCTAATACCGTTGGCAACATTGCAACTTCGCGAAGGTGCTTTTCGTTTTCTTTATTCAGCCCAGAGTCATGAACAGCGTGAAAAGGTTGTCACGTTTATTTACAGGACCATGGGCATTAACATCCTGGTGATTTTGCTAATTGTGGTTGCGATATCACAGTTTTTCCATATTGCCTATATCTGGCACACTGCCGCTTTGTTGGTCGTGATGTCAATTCACGAGGTAGTGGCGCAGACATCACGCGGTCTTCACAAGAATAAGGTCTATGTGGCAAACTCCATTATCAACGCGGTTGCTATCGGAGTGTTTAGTGTGTTGTTTGTGTGGTACATGGATATGGGGATTGAGGGCATCTTTTTCGCCAATATTTTATCAAGGGTTTGTGCAGTAACGTTCATTGAACTGAAATTACACATTATTCCCACTTATTTCAAACCGAAAACCGATGTCAAGTCCATTTCGCATGAAATTCTCCGTTATGTCCTTCCTCTGATTCCCACAATTATCTTCTGGGATATGACGCTTGGCAGTGACCGCTTTTTCATTAATTATTTCATAGGGTTTGAAGCTAACGGCGTCTATGCTGTTGCAGTCAGGTTTACGGCAATTTTGCAGACATTGTCGCTGATTTTATATCAAACATGGCAGGAAACTGCAATCAGCCAGTATGACAGTCCCGATCGCAGTTCGTTTTTCTCGAGTGTGTTTAACTTGTTTGTGTTCACGCTTGTGGCACTCCTTTTTGTTTACACCTTTGTACTTAAGATGAACTACGGGTGGCTGGTCAACGACAAGTACCAGCACTCCTTGATGTATATATTCCCCATGGGGGTGGCCGCCATTTTCAACGCTCTGTCGTCATCTTTCTTTGACTTGTGCTACCAGTGCTCCAAGGAGACGCACCGCGCTTTCCGCGCTATTGTGCTTGCATTGGTCATTAACTTGACTTGCAACTTCTTCCTTGTGCCCAGGTTGGGTGTATGGGGAGTTATCACCACATCAATGACCACTTATGTCTTCCTTGTCGTTTACAGGTCTATTGACACTCGGCGCTATTTCACTTTGACCGTTAACCCCAGTACGTTGGTGCCGGTGTTATTGGTTCCTGTTGGTGCCTTTATGTTCTATTGTCAACATTCGTTCTTACTGGATATTGCTACAATTGTTGTTGCTTTATCAATCATGTGGGTCGCATTGCCACGTCAATATTCTGCATGGGTTAAAGACCGTTTCCGGTCATTGCTCCATCGACGGGTTCCATCGTGATGTGCCCATACATGAATTTATATTAAATTTGTACTTCAATTAAACTGTATTCCCAACCATTAAACAAAATAACAAGAATGAAAGTGTTTGCTAAGTATCTGAAATGTTTCCTATTGATTGCCACCTTATTTTGCGGGGTGGCGTGTGATGACGATTTTAACAATAATTACTCTGGAGATGTCCCCGAAAGGTTGACGCGTGAGTTTGTCATGGGGCAGTGGCTACTGGATATTGACGGCGCAGAGTCATTAAACTATGGTGCTGCTCTCTTTGACCTGAGCGACAAAGAGCCAAATGTCAGAACTACGGCCATCAACTTTGTTGCAGACAATCTCATTGATGAGTCAACCCCCATACAATCGTGGGAGGTTGTGCAGGACTTCTTCCCCAATGGCGATGACGAAGGTAACAAAGATGCACTGCGAATCTGTGTCAAGGACTCTGTCACCAATTTTGTTATCAGGAGTTTTGACAGAAATTCAATACAAGCCTATGTGCCCGTAAAATATCCTAATGGGATGACAATTAAAGCTCCTTTCAACTTTACCAGAAATGGTGCTGAAGGCAGTACAACAAAATTGTTAACGATCAGTGA
>JAGHSV010000209.1 GCA_018065665.1 Candidatus Sodaliphilus aphodohippi | reverse complement strand
AATATGTGCTGAATATCTACACGGAGAACCATGCTTATGCAAGACCTTTCAAAACAGATTTCGGATAAGACACCTTTCTTTACGGTTGGAACCTGCGTATTACCTCAAGCCGCATTGTGGGGTAAGGGGTAGATGTGCACTCACGAGAAGAAATCCTCGATTCTGCCAGCATTACGGCGCTTATAAAAACCTGAGCCTACCCTGTCACCGCCTTTGTGAATCACTTGCGGATTTTAGGGTAATTAATTTGGTGTTTACTGAACAAGAAATGCAAAGACCGTTAATTAACGGCGGTGCAAAATTATATAAAATTATGGAAATATGCAATATAATGGTGAATCTGGTTTTCAATATGCGTGAAAAATAGTCAAAACAACATTATGCACCCCCTGCCTGTCAATGGTATGGGGCGCTGCAAGATGAAAAGTGGGGCGGGCCTAAAGTGTGAAGCGGTCCTGGTCGTGGGGCATGACGTCAACGCCCTGGCGGCGGTATTCCTCGCGGATGAGCGCCTTGGGGTCGCGTTTGCTGTAGTGGCGCATGCGGCGGTAACGGCGGCGGCACAGCAGCACCTCGACAACGTATGCCATCATGAAGAAGATGGTGGCAAGTATCCACAGCATCCAGTAGGACTCGGTGAGTTGAGACATGACGGCTCCGTTGCTCATCATGGCGATGTAGGAGTTGGCCGCCCATGTTGAGGGCAGCATGTTGCCCAGTGCGATGAAGGCGGGTGACATGCATGCGCGTGGCCACGAGATGCCGCTGAGGAACACGAACAGGATTGACGTGAACACGATGGCAATGAAGGTTGACTCGCGGTCGTTGACAAATATCTTCAGCGTCTGGCCCATGAATGCCGAGCCAAACAGGAACGGCAGCACCATCACGATGATGTGGAACCAGTCACCGTTTTGTGGGAAGTCAAATATGCGCGGCACGACAAACAGCGTGAAGCATGTCGGCATCACATAGATGGCGACATAACTCAGTGCCTTGCCGATTATTGATGCCGCGGCGCCGCATGGAACCTCATCGGGGTCGTTGCCCTGGTTCATCAGTCGCCGTTCGCGTGAACCGCCGTGCAGCATGCAGATACCCAGTATCATACTCTGCTGGATGACCATAATCAGGATGCACGGTAGAACTGCCGAGGCGAGTCCCATGCCGGTGTTGCCCAATGCCACCTGCTCGCTGTCGATGGTGCCTCCACCGGTGCTGACGGGCAGTTGGCTGAGTTTGACCTCCTGCATACGTTCGCTGAGGGTTAACTGCACACCGGTGCATGCTGTCAGAATCTGCTTGTAGGTGATCATCGTTCCCATGTCGCAGTAGATGTTGACGTGTGCCTGTTCGCCGCGTCCCAGCATCTTGGCGTAGTCACGCGGGAAGTGTATGATGCCCTTGCAGTGGTGGTGGTTCATGATGTCGCGCGCCTCCTGCATGTCGCAGGCATACCCGATGACGGCTATCTCGGGCGACGCGTCGACCATACGGGCGAACTCGCGGCTGTCGGCGCTGCGGTCATCGTCGACGACAACCACCGCAACATCACGCACTACCTCGGTATTATATACCAGTGCATAGATGATGGGGTAGGTGAAGCACAGAATCAGGAAGAAGATGATAACTCCCTCATCGCGGAATATCAGCGAGAACTCGCGTTTCATCACCCGAAAGATGTTTTTTATGTCTTCTATAATATTCACTGCACTGTTTTTTTAGGGAACATAAATCGGGTGGAGACATGCGTTTTTGAGCCTTGTCAGCAGCGGAAGCGGCAAGAGCGGGTAAACAAGCAGGTTGGCGTAGAAATGACGCGAGTAGAACAGGTCTATCCCGTTGAGAGCCTGGTCAACCGAGATGAGGAAATAGTATTTGACAGGCATGATGCTGCCGATTGCCGCCACCCATGAGTATATTGACTCGCTGGGGAGCGAGAAACCGCAGTAGGAGAATGATAACACGCCCAGCAGCGTGCACAGCGTGGTACCCAACCTGAAGTTTGGGGCAACGCACATCAGGAACAGTGCAAAACCCTGGTTGGCAATCACCAGCATTGGCATGGCAATGAGCATGTGCCACGGCGGGCAGTTGAGCGGTAGCCCGTAAACTCTGTACATGAGGAACTGGATGAACCAGCCCACCGAGGTGAATATCACCGTGTGGGGAACCAGCTTGCCCAGGATGGCAAACCACATCGAGCGTCCGGCGCTGGCAATCCACTGGCGGCATGTGCCGTACTTGAGCTCGGTGCCAATCGAGAATGCGGTCATCAGCATGATGAACAGCGATAGCAGACCGGGTATGAACGACACGTTCAGGTAGTAGCTGTAGTTGGTATAGGGGTTGCCGATGCCGTGGACGTGGGTGAGGATGGGTTGCAGCAACGAGGCGACCGAGTGTGAGTTGAGCAGCCCGACGGCCTCGATGGTGCCCTTGGCAATGGCGGCATTGCCCAGCATACTCACTGTCTTGAATCCTTTGTACTGCAGCGATGCCGGGGCAAAGTAGGCGTAGTTGATATAGTAGGAAATCTTGGGCTGTTGGCCCGAGAGCGTCTTTTCCTGCAGTCGCTCGGGCAGCAGGATGAAACCGTAGATGTCGCCTCGCTGCACGGCGCTCATCGCCTCGTGGAAGGTGGGGTACTCGGCTTTGATGTTGACCTGCTGGAAGGCGTCCAGATTGTGGTGCAGGGTGCGGGAAACCTGTGAGTTGTCACGGTCGACGATGCCTACCGGCACCTGCTCGACTGCTCCGCCTTTCATCAACTCGAGCATGAACAATGCCGTCGCGATGGGCAATACCATCATGACGATGTAGTACACTGGTCGGCGCACCAACTGCACCAGACCGCGTATTATCGAGTCGTTGAGAAACAGTTTCCAGTTCATCCTGCAGCGAATGGTTGGTGGGGGTTACTTTTTGTCGCTCTTCTCTTCCTCCTGCAGGAGTACCGACATGCCGGGTCTCAGCCCCTCGATGCGTGTCAGCGGACGAGCCTTGATTTCGAACGTCTTGCTGTCATACTGGCCGTAGGCCTTGGTCGCGTTCCAGACAGCATAGCTGCCCATGTCGCGCACGTGGAAGATTTTGAGTTTGACAACGCTGTCGGCATTGATGGCGGGGATGGTGACATTGATTTCCTTTCCCATTGGCAGTGTCGGTAGCATCTCCTCGCGCACGTTGAACGATACCCAGATGTCGTCGGTCACCGAGATTGACATCACGGGAGCACCGATAGAGACGAGTTCGCCCACATGGGGATAAATCTCGCTGACCTCGCCGTCGCACGGGGCAAGCAAGTACTGGTCTTCGAGTAGCGATTCAACCTCCATCACGCTGCCGTGTGCTGCGTCAACCATGCTGCGGCTGGCTGCCTTGTCCTCGGCCTGTGCACCGTTTACTGCCATGTCATATTGGGACTTGGCGGCCTTGGTTGCTGCTACAGCCGCATCGTATGCTGCCTTGGCCTCGTCGCGTTTCTGCTCGGTAACCACGCCTTGGTCAAAGAGGTTCTGCATGCGCTGATAGGTCTTCTGGGTGATGTTCTCGGCGGCGATGGCTTGCTGCCACAGGTTGTAAGCGCTGTTTTTCAACTCGCTGCGTGTCCCGTTCTCGGCCTTCTGGTTGGTGGCGCTTGCGACGTTCTGCATCGACTTGGCCTGATGTAGTTTTGCATCGGCGGTCGACGAGTAGATGCTGACGAGGGTGTCGCCCTTGTGGACATAGTCGCCCTCGCTGACGTAGAATTTCACGATACGCCCGGGCAGTTTGCCCGACACGCGCACAACTTCACAGTCGGCCTGCCCCTGGGTGATTTCTTTGGGGGGCTTGATGAAGATTAGTCCCAGCACTCCAATGAATGCGATGGCGATGATGAAAACGCCGATGGCTGCCAGCAGCGCTTTGTCTTTTTTGCGAACAATGGTTGTTCTGTCGTTATTGTTGTTTGCCATATTTTGATGTTTTTATTATCAGTATTTCAGTTCACCCATGACTTTTGACAGATAGACGTCGCACAGGCGCACGTCAATCTCGGCGTCTATTTTCTCGCTCTGGGCCTGCAGCCATGCTGTCTGTGCTGTCAGCACCTCGTCGGTGGTGGCGACTCCCTCGTGAAAACCGACCTGTGCGATGCGCAGGTTCTCGTTGGCTTTCTCCAGGTTCTTGCAGGTCATGTTATAGGTCTTGTAGGCCTCCTCATAGCGGAATGATGCCTGGCTCACCTGCAACTGCACTTTCTCGCGGGCATCTTCCAGCTCCATGGTTTTCTCACGGGCCTCGACCTGTGCCGCCTTGTACTTGTTGGTGAGTCCGCCCCAGTGCCACAACGGTATCTTGACCATGGCGCCAATGGAGAACGCAAACCCGAATTTGTTTTCAAACCCGTTGTAGGTGTTGGGGTTTGTGGCATGGTAGGCTGCCAGAGCCACAACCTGTGGTTTCATCTCGCTGCGGACAACTTTTGCTTTCTGGTCATAAATCTTTGTGGCGAGTTCCAGCGAGTGCAGGTCGCGGCGTTTGCTGTAGATGTCGTCCATGTTGAACGTGGTGGGGCGCAGGGTGGTGTTCTCCAGCGTCTCTTTATCCTCATCGACAAGGCTTAACGGCTGGTTGATGGGGGTGCCGCACAGTTGCGACAACGCCATGCGCGACAGCGTCAGGCCGTTGTTGACCTTGGTCAGCGCTATGTTTGCCTCGTTGAGCTTGACGTCAACGGTGAGCAGGTTGGCCTTTGTGGCAACGCCGTTCTTGATCATTGTCTGCACGTCGCCCTCGAACGACTCTACCAGTTTGACAAAACTCTCGGCAAGACGTTGCTTTGCCTTGAGCGACACTACCTGCCAGTAGGCGACGTCAACGTTGTAGATGATGTCCTGTGCCTTGCTGTCGCGCATGCTGTGGGCCAGTTCCTCGGCATAGCGCGTAATCTCGTTCATGGCGGTGATTTTACCTCCCATGTAGATGGGTTGGGTGACTGTCAGCGCACCGGCAAAGATGTTGTGGATGTTGTAGGTCAGTCCGCTTTTGGGCAGCAGTGCCACGGTCGAGGGGACGGGTTGCCCGTTGACCACCAGCGGCTCGCCGGTGACGGGGTTGGTCACCAGGTTGTATTCATAGGACTGTGTCTGCAGGTTGAACGACTTTGTCGGCAACATCTGGTCCTGACCGATGAGTGCCAGCTGCTTCTGGTTGTACATGTACGATGCCTCAAAGTCGATGCTGGGTTTATAGGCCGCGGCTGCCTCGAGCCGGTTGTAACCGGCTTTCTCGATGCCGAGGTCGGCTTTTTTAATTTCCTTATTGTTCTTCAGCGCCATTGCACGGCAGGAGTCCAGCGAGACCGGACCCTGGGCCGCTGCAGTCATGCCTAACGCCGCGATTACCAATGTTAGCAAACTCCTGTGCATATCACTATTATTATTTAAGGTCACAAAAGTACGAAAAAAATATTTATTGTATTCCAAATCGGTTCAAAAATAACCAGATTTTAAGATATTTTGAACATTAATGCAATTGGGACCATTGTTGTGGCTTATCGGTTGGCACGGTGCAGCACTGCTCCGATGAGCGTGACTGCCGACGGTGCCATGCCGTTGCTGCCCCATTCCATCTCGATGCCAAAGATGTCGCGGGCAATCGCCACGAGGTCAAAGCCATAGGATTCCATTGAGGGACGCACCGCCTCGGGGTGGCGGCAGGGCAAACCGTCGAGTCTGGCGCATGGGGTGTCGCCACATTGGCGGCAGCGTCCCGTGAACCCTAACGCCATTCCGCCCGTTGTGCGTTCTTGTACAATAAGGTTGGTGTTGAAATCGTCAACCAGCGGCTGCATCAGCGTCTCGAGGCTGCCCAGCGTCTGAGGCTGTTCGCGGGGTGTGGCGGTGATGCCCGTCAGTATGGCTGTCTGGTAGTGCTCAATTTCCTGTAGAGCAGATGGCTTGAATGGTGGGCAGCACCACTGGCGGCCGTATAGTGGGCACTGGCGGCATGCCTCCAGAAAACGGGCTGTGTCGCGGTATCGGGCAATCAGTGTCGGCATGTCAATCGCCGACGTGCGTTTTTCTACAATAAGCCCTTTGTAGTTGTCACCCGTGTCCATGCAATCATTTATTCTGCCGGCGTCATCACGATTTGGCACCGGTGTGATGTGCTTTGGAACGTTTTCATGAACTTCATCACGTCCTCGGTTGTGAGCGACCGTATGAATTCTTTACGGTTGGTGAGGAGGTCGGTGTTATGTTTTTCGTTGTTCATGATCAGTTCGAGCCAGAAACTGTTTGATGTCTTCTCCATGTTGTCGATGGTGGCGAGCATGCTTTCCTTTGCATTGTTGAACATGGTCTCGTCGATGCTGACCGACATTTTGTCGAATTCTTCTTTCATCAGCGAGATAACCAGGTCGTGCATTTCGGGCTTCATCTCACAGGTGCTGTAGTACCCGACCTTGCAGTCTTTGTCGCCGCCTCGCAACAGATAAGACTTGACGCCACAGTCATAGGTGGCACTGTGCTCTTCGCGTATAACCTTGTTATAGACCATGTTGAGTATCCGCCGCGCAAAGTCAACCAGAATGGTGTTCTCCATCGTGTAAGGTAGGTCAACAGAGAACCATTCCATGTAGAGCATCGTCTTGGAGGTTTCCATTTCTCTCTCGAAACTGCAGTTGACGTCGCCATGTAGCCAGGAGTTGATGAAATGTCCTTTCCTGATGTGTTTTTTGTCGGCGGGCAGCGAGGCGATGTATTTCTCGATGAGCGGTCTGATCGTTTTTTCGTCATAGTTGCCGACAAAAACAAACGTGAAGCCTGCGGCATTGGACGTCTGCTCTTTGAAGATTTTCAGTTGCTGGTCGAGGTTGACATGGGCCAGGTCGGCTGTGTCAAGGAGGGCAAATTGTGGATGATGGCTGTGGGTGATGACATAAACCGAGTCGTCAAAGACCAGCTCGGGGGTCTTCGTGCGGTTCTCGAGATTTATTCTCACGTTGTCGATGGCTTTGCCAAAGGCATTGCGGTCGCTCGACGGGCATGTGAAATCGGCATATATCATCTGCATCAGCGTTTCCAGGTCTTTGGGGTTGGCGTTGCCGTTGAAGTAGAAATTCTCCATGTCCCAGTTATTGCTCAGACCTACATTTTTGCCTGCCAGTAGTTTGGCGATGTCGGTGACGGGGATGTTGTTGTTGCCGAACGTGATGTTGTGGAACGTGTTGATGTTTGGGCTGTCATTTTCGGGATAAAGCGACCATCCGCCCTTGCCGTATGCCTGGAACAGGACTTCTCCCTTGTCGATGTCGGTATGTTTGAGCAGCACAGTTGCCCCGTTGCTCAGTGACAGTTTGGTGTACCCGATTTTGCTGTTCGATTCCTCTTTGACGATTTTGCCTTTCTTGGGTTCGCGCGGGTAGAGTTTCGCGTCTTTCAGTTTGTCGACAAATGGTTCAATCTTGCAGTTGCGCCCGTCCTGCAGCGCTGCATACAGCTGTTGTTCGGTGGGGTAAGAGTTGCCGTCTTTCTCTATCGACCAGCAAATCACGCTCGTGTTGTCATCGTCCTGCGGCAGCAGCTCGCGCAGGCGTTTGTTGATGTCGTCGAGTGTCGTGTGCGCGATGATGCCCTTCACCAGCGGCACATAGTCCTCGACTGCACAGATGTTGTCGCCGTGCAGGTAGTTGTTGAAGCATTCGCCGCACAGGTCGCTGCTGTTTTGTTTGTCGGCGTTGGTCAGCAGGTTGTCGAGCCAGCAAATCATGTTGGCTTTGTAGCGGTCAAATTCGCCCCGGGTGAAACCGAATTCAGCCGCCCTGCGGCACTCTTTGATCATTGCCGTCAGTGCCTCGAGCTGTCGCCCGTCTTTGGCTGTGGCGCACAAATCCAGTGACGCTTTGGTGGTCGAGTACATGTAGTCCTCGAAGGTGGCGTCGGCCTCGTCAAACGGGCAGTTCTCTTTCAGCGCTTCGTCGCCGTAGCGGGTGTTGAGCATTGAGATAACCGCGTTAGTGCGATATGTCTCTTCGAGATATGAGACGTACTTTTTCTCTTCGGGCGTATATGCTTTGTGCTTGAATAAAACCTGGACATAATTGCGTGCCAGTTCGCGGTCGCGGTCAATAGAGTAGATGATGCCCTTGTGGTCGGGCACCTCCTCTTTCACGACAGTCCCCTTGTTGGCTGGCGGCACGATGCCGGCAAAAAGGTTCTTGATTTGTGCTTCGACATGGTCCACGTCAATGTCGCCGACGACCACGATGCACTGGTTCTCGGGGTTATACCATTTCTCGTAGAAGTCGCGCAGCCTCTGGTGGTCAAAGTTGTCGACGACATCCATCAGTCCGATTGGCATGCGGACTCCGTACTTGCTGCCGGGGTACAGTATTGGCAGCTGGCGGTCCTCGATGCGCTCCAGGGCGTTGTGCCCGCGGCGCCATTCCTCGTGAATAATGCCGCGCTCCTTCTCAATCTCGAGCGAGTCAAGGGTCAACCCGTTGGCCCAGTCATACAATATCAGCAGGCAACTGTCCAGACGCTCCTGGCCGACTGTGGTGGGCACATTGTCGATATAGTACACGGTCTCCTCGATGCTGGTATAGGCGTTCACGCCGCCACCGTTGCTCACCCCCAGGCTCTCGCAGAAGTGCTCGACCGCATTGCCCTCGAAGTGCTCGCTGCCGTTGAAGCACATGTGCTCGAGGAAATGGGCAAGGCCCCGTTGGTTCTCTTCCTCCTGCAAACTGCCTATTCTCTGGACGATATAGAAGCATGCCCGGTTCTCGGGCCAGTTGTTGTGTCGGATATAGTAAGTGAGCCCGTTATCAAGTTTCCCGATTTTAATACGCTTGTCAACAGGGATAAGGGCCGACGGGACGGTGGTCGCTGTCTGGGCAAATCCCGTCACACATGACAGGACAAAAAGCAGTGTATATAGAAATCTTTTCATGACAAATCTTTCAATTATTTCACAAAATTAGCAAAAAATAGGCAATGATATACAATTTGTCCCAGTAAATATACTATCGCCTGATGTATGACAAGATTAAAAGGTAACTGAAGAGGGGCGGATGCCCCATACGCAACGAACGCCTTGGCGGCTCGTTGCAGATAACCGAGCAAAGCGAGCTCGGCAGAGTGAGCAGCGGTAAGTCGGCCAAGGGCCGGTGCCGCGAATAGCGAACCTCTGCCAACTGCCACCCCCACCGACAGAGGAGGTGGGGGTAACTATGACTCTCCTCAACCTGCGGCTGGAGGCCGCCACCTTGCGATGCCACAATGCCGGAAACGAGGTGGCGGCTTCCAGCCGCAATGTTTGTTAGAGGCTTGCATCCCGTCCCTTCGCTGACGCTCAGGAACGGGTTATCTGCAGAGCCATCAAGGCTCTGCGTACAGGACTCCGCCCTTCCTTAGTTACTTGATATGGCAGGTCGCAAAGGTGTGATTACTTCTCTTGTTTGCAGGGACAAATTGTATATTGTTGTCAAAAATATAACCCACAACCTTAAAGCTTATTGGTCCGGCAACTTGTGTCTTTGAAGAAGTGGTCAACGGGGCCGTGGCCGTGGCCGATGGTGTAGGCTGCGCCCGATGCGATTGCGCGGGCGATGTAGTCTTTGGCGGCACGGGCTGCATCGTTGAGCGTGTATCCCTGGGCAAGGAATGAGGCAAATGCCGATGACAGGGTGCAGCCGGTGCCGTGGGTGTTGGGGCTGTCGATACGTTTGCTGTGCAGTGGTGTCAGCGTGTCTTCCTCGGCATTGTAGAAGATGTCGATGACATCGCTGTCGGTGAGGTGCCCGGCTTTGAGCATGACCGAGACGCGTTTACCTGCAGTTTTGAACATCGTGTCTGACAGTTGCCGGGCAACACGTGGCAAGTCATCTTGGCGTATGATGCGTTCACCGCTGATGGCTTCGGCCTCGGGGATGTTGGGGGTGATGACTCGCGCCATTGGCATCAGCACGTTCTTGAGGGTGGCTATGGCATCGTCTTCCATCAGTTTATGGCCCGAGGTGGACACCATGACGGGGTCGTGAACTATGTTGGTGACGTCAAAGCGCTTGAGGGCCCGTGCCACGGCATTGATCACGTCGCTGGAGAACAGCATCCCAATCTTGACGGCATCGGCCCCGATGTCACTGAGGACACTGTTAATCTGTTCTTCGACAATGTCTGATGGGACTGAGTGCACCTTTTGAACCCCCAGGGTGTTCTGTGCTGTGACGGCGGTGATGACGC
The DNA here is from genome assembly GCA_018065665.1 of Candidatus Sodaliphilus aphodohippi. Lineage (GTDB taxonomy): Bacteria > Bacteroidota > Bacteroidia > Bacteroidales > Muribaculaceae > Sodaliphilus > Sodaliphilus aphodohippi. The sequence continues at coordinate 1,719 of JAGHSV010000209.1, read as the reverse complement.
TGGCGGCATAACTGCCAGTGGCGCTGATTGCCTTGATGTCGGCTTGTATGCCGGCTCCTCCTCCGCTGTCGCTTCCGGCTATGGTTAGTGCTATGGGATATCTCATTGGTTCATTGTTTTTAGTAGGTTTTGTGCCGCATCGGTCGGGTCATTGGCACCCATGATTGCCGAGACGATGGCGATGCCCCGGGTGCCTGTTTCAATCACCTCTCGCGCGTTGCTCCCGTTGATGCCTCCGATGGCTACGGTGGGGTGGGTTGACATATCGACGGCTCTCGTGAGTCCATTCAGCCCGAATGGAGTGGCGGTGTCGGTTTTGGTTGGTGTGGCAAAGACGGGCGAGACACCGATGTAGTCAACGTCAAGCAGGTTGGCAGCCTCGATGTCGTCGAAGTTCTCGACCGACAGGCCGATGATTTTGTCGGGGCCCATCAGTTGTCGCGCGATGGAGTAGGGCATGTCGCTCTGCCCGATGTGTACGCCGTCGGCATCAACGGCAAGTGCCACGTCGATGCGGTCATTGATAATCAATGGAACGCTGGTGCCGTAGAGTGCTGTTTTCAAACTCTGTGCCAGGTCAACGAAGTCGCTGGTGCAGATGTCCTTCTCACGCAGCTGGACCATGGTGACGCCGCCCTTGACGGCTTGCATCACCACATCGGTGAGGTCGCGTCCGTGCAGAAAACTGCGGTCAGTGACCAGATATAATCGTAGTTGATTGTCGGTAAAGTTCATCGATAAATTCGTTTTTGAAACTTGCTGTACCTTTGCTGTGACGTGTTGCCGCCCGGCCTGCTTTGCCAATGAGTGTCATGGCGTTGACAGCGGCCTCAAAGGGGTCGCTGGCGGTGGCTGCCGCTGCTGCCAGAATGCCTCCGGCGGCGCACCCCATTGCAGTGACGCGTGTCATGATGGGGTCCCCGAGTGACACCTCGGCACGTCTCGATTGATGTGCGATAATGTCGGTAGGTCCGGTCGTGACAACAACAGAGTCAAGGCCCTGAATTGTGCCGCTCAGCGCCGCTATCTCGCTGGTATTGCCTTTGATGATGGCTGGTGGGTTGATGCCGATGAGTTGCCGGCATGTGTCGTGTCTGAGTTTTGTGAACTGCGCCCCCACGGGGTCGAGCACCCAGGGGCGGCCATACCGTGCCGCGGCTTCAACGGCGAGTTTCATTGCCTCAATCTGTTGGTGGTCAAGGCATCCGATGTTGACCAGCAAGGCATCGCTGCCGGCAACGATCTCGTCCATCTCGTCGGGACAAAACGACATCAGTGGCCGTGCACCCACAGCCAGAATGGCATTGGCGGTGAAGTTCATCGCCACATAGTTAGTAATACAGTGTATGATTGGTTGTCTTTTCATATCCATTCCTCCGCCAGCATTATCTGGATCAGGTCAGTGGGTTTATTCTCAGCCATATAAAGTCTGGCACCCCATGATTGAAATGCAAAGTTACAACAAAAAAACGGATTCTGCAACAGCATTGTCGTGCCGTCATGGGTGCCACCCAATACAAAATGGTGAACAAATGCCTCCAGCAAATGTGCTGGATATTGTAGATTATAGATAGCGGCAGAATATATTCCGGGTGCTGTTAAACCATTTGAAGTTAAAGGTGTCTAATAAATATTCACTTGTAATTAATTGTTTCAGGCGGCATAAAGCTTTTAAAAAGATTAAATAATCTTAAGCAAGGTTAATTACCACTGTTTTTA
>JAGHSV010000249.1 GCA_018065665.1 Candidatus Sodaliphilus aphodohippi | reverse complement strand
GAACTATAACGAGCCGGTGCCACCGGTAGCAGCACCGGCACATTATAAAGATTTCTTAGTATTAGTTACGAGTCATATAGAAGAATGCGTAATCGTTGGGATTATCAACATTAGTCAACATGATCTTGGTGGGAGCCAATACAGAGTTTGCAGTGATTTTGAACTTAGTAGTGTTAAAATATTCAACAAGACTCTGGATTGCCGGCACCTTACTATAAATAGTGGGACCATTGTTGTTGTCATTACCGCTCTTGTCGGTGATGATGTTGAACTTCACGATGTCTTCACCCTCGCGGGTCTGGGGCTGGTATGCAAGGATACAAGGTGTAACACTTGAACCATTCTTATACAACCAAGTGAAGCCAAAGCCATTGATAGCCTGTTTGCTGTAGTAAGCACCCAACTGGATGTACTGCATTTTGAACTTCTTGTTGTACTTTGTCATACCGTCAACAGCTCCATCATACAGTTCCTTCATCTTGCCACCCATGTCCTTGGTGTCGATACGCCAGCAGATTTCGGGGTGTTGAATCAGGTTATTGAGCGAGTCAGCCTTGATCACGCCCTCGTAACCGTCGCGGCACACGAGTGCACCGTCGGGCATACGGGTGAAGTGCTGGAGTTCAACCACCTCGGTTGAGTCCTTAACATTGGGATAGAACTTAACGGGGTTCATGAACGTAAGACCAGCAGGAGTGATGATGGCATTGTGTGACTCTGTCTGAGAGATGGGGTCACCCGGCTCGATAATATCTTTCTTTACATAATAGTACCACTCGGGATATGTTTCAAGAATCAAAGACGAGCCGTTCTTGATGATGTAACGGCGTCCGGTTCCCAACTGGAGATAAGTCTCGGGTACCAATGCATTGAAGAAAGAGTCGGCAAGAGCGCAAACATCATCGAGGTAAGCCTCGTCGTTGGTGTTTTCATCAACGCGAGTCATCGCGATTTGGATAGCGTTCTTCTTGCCACGCATAATCAGAGAGTCGCCAGTGTAGCGCATGAGATTGAACTCATAGTCACCACGGTGACCATAACCGGTCTCGCTGTCACCGGTCTGAAGGATATCTTCAGGTTCAGAGAAGATATGGAAGAACTTGTTGTAGGTGTTCAAAGTCAGTGTGGGACCGTCATCGGGTGTAATCTCCCACGCCGAGGTGTCGCACCCAAAAGTATTCTGGGGGTTATCAATAGTATAGAGAGCACCGATGCACGGGTTCTTACCAGAGATAGCTACAGAACCATTCTTGTAGAAAGTGAACAGGTAAACATAACCTTGTTCAATGTCCTGGGTGAAGTACTCCATTTGCCACTTACCACCCTGTTCAACGAGAGCCTTACGATAAAACTCCATTGTCTCGGTTGTACGATCGGCGGCAGGCTTCGAGAAAATGTCATCCATCTCATGAGTACAAGATGAGAATGCCATAGAAAGCGCAACAGCAAATAGAGATGAAATATAAACTAATTTTTTCATATTTACTCAATTTAAATTTAATTACTTAACATTGAGGACTTGCTGACGCAGTTCCTTAAGTTTGGCTGCAATGCCAACTTGACGTGACTGAACAGTTTCGCGGAGTTTGTCAAGGTCAACATTCCACTCCTTCCTGAGCCAATCGCGCGCAATTTCAATCTTCTGTTGCAAAGCAGCAACACCATCGATACCATCGTTATCCTTCACGGCATAAACCTTAATTGGTATCTTGTGGCCACGAGAGTCAACAACATACTTGGTGTTCTTTTCCTTGATAACCTCAAGGTTGTTAGCATCAAGTTCAACCTCTTTTTCAACCTGAACGCACTTGAACAGTGAGTCACCCTCGGCCGACATACCGTAGAATTGGTTTTCAGTAGTTAACACTGTCTCGACACGTGTCGGTTCAACGGGTTTCTGATGCTCAATGGGGTCAAGGACTGCAAAGGGAATTGTATCGGTTGAATAGGGATCCTTGTAAGTAGTGTCAACTTTCCAATCGTCAACATACTTAAGGTTCTCTTCACTTGACTGGTTGTTGTCATAGTAGTACCAGCAGTAGTAAATGGGGTTAGCCTCACCCTCCTTGGCCGGAGTGCCCCAACCAAGAGCAGCCTGCTTGTAGATTTCATCCCACTGCTCGTCAGTCTTTACGATGTAGTTCGCAACGATCTCGGCGAAGTCCTCGCGAGTGGCCGACGAAGCATAAGTAGTAACGAAACCAAGAGAGTTAACAACACCATCCTGACGATCCTGCCAGGTAGTACCATCATAGTGACCGTTTGAAATCTTGTTGAACTCAACAGGATAGGTCTTCTTCTGATGCAGGATATGAGTAAACTCATGGTGCATAGTCTTGAAGTAGTTCTCATTAAGTTCGGTGAAATCATTGGTGTTCATTTGGTTCACGGCATACAAAGAAATCTTGATACCACCCTCGGCAAGACCAAGGATTTTAGAACCGGTAGTAGGGTTATAAGCGGGAGAACCAATCACGTGAATGATCTTGGGACCATTAGCACGAAGGAACTCAGTACCTGCAACCTCATTATATACATCATACCACAAGTACTTGCAGAGAACTGCAAGGTCAAGAGACTTGTCATAAGAAGCGGGAACAAGGTTGTAGTTCATATTTGTACCGACATCCTGCATCTTATAGCGGAATTCGGCGTTATATGGCTTAGTATAGTTGTCAAAACACCACTTATCGAGCTGATAAGTAAATGTTGCGGGATCGTAGTCCTGTCCATCGATGAAGATAGACTCGCCCAGTGAGTCTTCACTGCAAGAAGTGAGCGAAAGCGCGCAAGTAGCAGCAAGACAGGCGGCAGATAGATATAATTTAATAGATTTCATATTTCGTTCTTAATTAAATTATTTAACAGGAACCATATCGGCAGAAACACAAGCCTGCTCGGGAGCCTCGCTGGCGCGCGGGTTCATCTGGAGACCTGCAGAAAGGACCTCAGTAGGAATCTGAATGGCATAGCGCGGATCAAGCGAGCGCAGAACCAGCTTATCGCCATCCTTGCCATAGGTGTGAACAATCTCAAGACCGAGACGCTTGATGTCGAAGAAGCGAGCACCGGTGTGAACTGTCTCGATACGGCGATAGTGCTGGCAGCACTGGATGTAAGGAGCAATTTCGGGAGTCAAATGATATTTGTCAGAAGGACAAACCTCATCAATGTGAATGTCCTTAACGATACCGAAACCTTCGGCAGCAGCATCATTAGCATAGAAGTCCTCAATCAATCTGCCTGTGAGTTGCTGCAGGCTACCACTGGTCTGACCTTGCTGGTGAGCATCATCCCAAACCTTGAGGTCGGCAATGCAACCTTCGATGTCGCCAAGGAATGCCTTTGCCTCGGCACGCTCGAGAATCAGCTGGTCGCATGTAAACTCAGTGCGTATCATGTGAGGATATCCAATACCTGCGAGTTTATCGGTATATTCAAACTGTTCGCCCGAAGTACCAATAAAGAATTCACCGTACTCACTATCGCCACGATAGTAGCAATAGCTGTTGAAGCAGGGGTGCATTGCGAATGACTTGTTAAACTCATCCTTCACGTGTGAACGTGTCCAGCGGCAGTTTTTCCAAGTCGGGCCAGGGCCTTGGATAGTGCAACGTTTCGCCATGCGGTTGCAAGAGAAACGGCTACCCCAACGGCGGCTAATAGTTGAATAGGTCGAGAAGTTCAAAAGTACGCAATTGCGCTCAATAGAGCTCCAATAACGACTGGCATCCATACCGCCATAGAACTGTCCCTTCTTTGCCCAACCGTCTTGCATCATAGTCAGAGGATCGTTGTTGCCAAAAACAGAGTCGGCATATTGTACGACCTTCTCATAGTCACGCTTGTAGAGATAGAAACGTGCTGCAAACGCAAGGGCTGCCTTAGTATTGAAGTGATACTTGGGCTGCTCATAGAAGTTATCGGTAACCAAAGCGAGACCAGCCTGGAGGTCCTTCTCGATATTGATATAGTTATCCTCGAGAGTACCACGGTCATACTGCGGATTTACAGTAGTTTCGGGGCTGGTAATATAAGGAATACCAAGTTCCTTCTGGCTAAGTTCCTTACCACGATAAGGCATGCAGAACACATTGCAAAGCGTAAAGTGGTGGAATGCACGAACGAGATAAGCCTCGCCGCGGCAAGCCTGGAGGTTCTCATATTCAGTCTGATTCAGTTCGCCCTTGGCCTCAATCTTATCAGCTGCTTCAAGAACAGCGTTTGCACATGCGATTGCGCCATAGCAACCCTGCCAGATTCCTGAGGGGGTATCCTCGTCCATACCCATCTTAACATCCTGGAAGCAATAGAGCTCCTCATCGGTCAATTCGTAAGGTCTGAGGTTGTAACGAACACCTGTAGGAGAAGGTGCATTATTATCTTCAACATTATCGGTCATCATCTCAATACAACCGTAGTTGTAAACAGAATAAGCATCCACGAGAAGTTCGCGGCACTGCTTAACCGTCACAAGCTCTACGCGAGTATCGGGCACAGTCTCAAGGAAGTCATTGCAAGAAGACAACGACACCAGACCCAGACCGAGCGCTAATATACCATATTTTAATTTCATAATATACTCGTTTAAATTTAAACTATCTTGTTCTCAATTAAAGACCAAAGCGGAGGGTGAATGTAATCTGCTTGGGGTTGGGTGAAGCAACACCACCGCTGTTGAAGTACTCAGGATCGGCACCATTGAGGTCCTTGTCGGCATAGAGAAGTGCAATGTTGGTTGCAGCCACCTTAACCGATGCGCTTGTAAGTTTCAGGTGCTTGATGAACGAAGTGGGAAGATCGTAAGAAAGTGAAATCTCTTTCAGACGAATGAAACCACCATCGGCAACACGTGCAGTACTGAAGTTGTATGCATTGTAACCATAACCAAGGTCGCCGTTATACCAAGTCTGACGTCTTGACAGAATAACAGGGATATTGGTGTATGCCTCGTCACCTGGAACTGCCCAACGGTTCTTGAAGTCCTTAGGCATTGCCTGAAGGTCGCTATAACTTGCCGAGAAGTCACGAGAGAGACGAAGTTTGTTACCAAATGAATAAGTCATGAACACATTAAGGTGGAAGCCCTTCCAACCGAAGTTGTTACCAAAACCACCAGTGATTGTGGGATCAACGGGACCTTCATACTTGAGGAAGCCCAGTTTCTCAAATTCCTGGAAGTTGATATCGCAGTTGGTGACTTCATTATTCTCATTAATGATAAGTGGTTCACCGCGCTCGTTCAGGCCAACGAAGGGAACAGAGAACATAGCACGTACGGGATAGCCTTCGAGTGCGAAACCGGTACCGGGAACAAGGTCAATTACACGAGAACGAGAAACGAGTTTGGTAATCTCGGTAGTCGAGTAAGAGAATGTCAAGTCGGTTGTCCAGTCAAAGTCGCCTGGCTTAACAGCTTCAATATTCTTAGTGGTAACAGTGAACTCAACACCGTGTGATGCCATCTCGGCAACGTTGGCATACTTGCCTGTGATACCACCGACACCCTGGGTGTAAATGTGACCGATAAGGTCGAAGTTGTTACGCTTGTACCAGTCAAACACTACGTTGATGCGGTTGTTGAGGAAACCGAGGTCAACACCAAGGTCAAACTCATGTTTCTTCTCGTAGGTCAGCTCGGTATTTGCAAGACCGCTCAGCGAGAGACCAAGCTCCATAGCTTCGGTTTCCTGACGCCAAGGACGGCTGGGATAATACAGAGCCTCGGCATTAGCATAGCTTGCGGGGCCGCTCTCACCAGTCAGTGAGTAACTTGCACGCAGTTTAGCGTAGCTGAGCACGTTCTGTTTCCACTCTTTGAAGAATTCCTCTTCATATACGTTCCATGCACCAGAGATGTTCCAAGTGGGGAGCCAACGGCTCTGGTCGGTCTTACCCATCTGGTTAGAACCCTCATAACGTACAGTTCCGTTCAAGACATAACGTCCCTTGAAGCTATAGTTACCATTTGCGAAGTATGCCATGTTACGGCGGTGAGAAGTGCCGTCAGAGAAGTAAGAACCATTCTCCTCCTGCATCTGCTTGAAGAGACGCCAATCAAGGAACGGCAGGTTACCGTTTGCATAAACGATTCCCCAACCGTCAAATGCCTGAGCATAGCGGTCAACCTTTGAAGCCTCCATACCGGCATAGATCTGTACCAGATGAACGTTGTTGAAGTTCTTCATGTACTGACCGGTTGCACGGAAGTCGTACTGAGAAATATCGTTCTTGTTGAAGAACAGCATACCACCCTTGGGGAGGATAGTTCTTGCCAGTGAGTTGGGCACGTCGGGGTCAGTGTAGAGATAGCGGTTGCTGCCACGGATGATTGCATCATCGGGGTCAACACCGGCACGGTAAGCCATTGCCTGGTTACTGTTGTCAAGCACATAGTGGTTCTGCTCGGCATTACTGTGACGGAAAGAACCGAGGAACTTGAACTCAAGGTTCTGGTCCTGCTTGATGATGGGCTTAATAGTGATTTCGCCCTGGAACTTCAGGTCAAGCACATCTACACCGATGTAGTTATTCTCGAGCTCGTGGAAGATATTAAAGTCGGTGTAATTACGACGATAATAAACATTGGGGTCAAGAGTACGAGAAGTATTCAACGCATAACTGAAGGGGTTGATATCGAACGAACGGTTGATTTCACCGTTAACGACGTCGATGTTCTGGCTCAGAGTACCGGGAGCGCGCTGCTTACGATAACTGTCGCTGGTAAGGATCTTCATGCTGATCTTGTCAGAGAAGTTATAGATTGCATTACCATTATAGGTATAACGCTCAACGCGGCTTGACTTGTACCAACCCGGGTCATTCATCAAAGAAATCGAAGAATAGAACGAACCCTTATCGGTACCGCCGTTAATGCTGATGGCGTGGTTCTGCATAATGTTGTCGTTGAACAGCAGGTCGAACCAGTCAGTGTTACGCATTTCGGCCTCACGCAGGTAAGCGTTTCTTGCATTGAGAGTGTTCTCAAGAGCATAAGTCTTGGTAACCGGGTCATAAGTGTTGAGAAGACGGTACATCTGTCCATAGACACCGGTATTTGAACTGTTGGCAAGTGAAGCGAACTCCAGCCAGCCCTTCTGCTCCAGTTCCTTATAAATACCCATCTGCTCCTGAGAGTTGGTGATGTTGTAGTCACGGTAGTTGGGTTTCAAACGATAAGTGAACTCACCAGTGTAACTCAAAGAAGTGTGACCCTTGCGACCGGTCTTGGTAGTAACGACAATCACACCGGCATTTGCCTTAGCACCGTAGATTGAAGTTGCAGAACCGTCCTTAAGGATCTGGAAACTCTCGATATCGTCGGCGTTCAGACCAGCGATTGCCGAAGCAATCAGGGTAGTCGCGTCACCACTCGAGAGGTCATCGGCACTAATCTCGACGTTGTCCTCGAGAATCACACCATCGACAACCCAGAGGGGTCGAGAGTTACCATAAATAGAAGTTGCACCACGCACACGGATTTTGGGTGCTGTACCGAACGTACCAGTCACGTTCTGCACCTGCACACCTGCGGCGCGGCCTTCGAGTGCACGGCTGACGTCGGCCACACCATCAAGTTTAGCCTTGCTGGCATCGACGCTTGAGGTTGCACCGGTGAAGAGTCGTTTATCGACCTTCTGATAACCGGTAACGACAACTTCGTTAAGTTGTGTACCTCCCGATTGACTCGGTTTCAAAGTGATTGTCATCTCACTCTTCGCAGCCAGGTCGGCATCTTCGTAACCAATGTACTTCACAATGATGTGAGAACCATTTGGCACGGTAAGAGTGAACTTACCATCAAAGTCGGTAGCAACACCGTTAGCGGTTTTGCCCTTTTGGACAACAGTTGCTCCGATTACCGGCTCGTTGTTCTCGTCAAGAACAGTACCACTCACCTTTACCTGTGCAGATACGGTAAGTGCTGTAATCGCAAGTACAATGAGCAAAAGTAATTTTTTTAGACTCATAAGCACTGATTTAAAGGATTAATATTATTAATTGTTTATAATTCAATTTTTTAACTTATAATTCAAACGAACTCAGACACCTCTACATGCAGCATCAGAAAAAGTCTAACTACATGAAAACGTGGCGCATAAGCATACGTTAAAATCCATTACTATAAAGTAATGCAGGTGCAAAGTTAACGAAATATTTTTGAAAACACAATATTTAATGTTAAAAACACGAATAAAAATCGTAAAAAGATGCTGACAAAGACTTTTTTAGATTACATAGAAAAAATCTCATTTTAGCACAATTTAACTGTTTTAGTGTTTTTTAACCCGGATTTTTGCCATTCGACAGGATTTCCCATAAAGAATCGGGCGGCAGCGGTGCCACGACATCAACAGGAATCTTTGAAACAGGATGGATAAAACTGATTCGATGACTCTGCAAAGATATCCCCCCGTCCTTATTGCTGCGTGGCGCCCCATATTTAAGGTCCCCCTTGATTGGACAGCCAATCGCCGAGAGTTGGGCACGAATCTGGTGTTTACGCCCAGTCACGAGGTCAATCTCAAGCAGATGGTATCGATCACTGCTTGCAAGCAGTTTATAGTTCAAAATTGCCTTAGTTGCCCCTTCGACGGGTTTATCAGACACATAAGTCTTATTATTTGCCTCACGGCTGGACAGATAATGGGTCAAAGTTTCAGCATCCCGCGGCGGTCGATTGCCGACTATCGCCCAGTATGTCTTAGAAACTTCACCCTTCCTGAACAATTCGTTCATGCGAGAAAGTCCCTTACTGGTCTTTGCAAAAACAACCAGTCCCCACGTGGGCCGGTCTATGCGATGGGTAACTCCGCAAAAAACATTGCCCGGTTTATCATATTTGACCTTAATCCAATCCTTGACAATCTCGACCAAAGGCTTATCTCCGGTCTTATCACCCTGGACAATCTCGCCCGCGGCCTTATTGACAATAATCAGATGGTTATCCTCGTAAACAACTTCCATAAAATTACACCTTATTATAT
>JAGHSV010000200.1 GCA_018065665.1 Candidatus Sodaliphilus aphodohippi | reverse complement strand
ATATAATACTTTTAATAATGAAGAAATTTACTCTTATCGCAGCCCTGCTGTTGGGTTCACTGGCAGCATTTGCATCGGGCCCTGCCGACATCACCGGCAAGTATCTTGACGCAGGTAAAGACGGCAAAGATTGCAACACCTGCCACTACATCACCATCACCAAGGGTACCGAGCAAGGTGCCGTAAAGATTTCGGGCTTCTTTAACTGCACCAGCGAGATTGACGGTACATACGATGCCAGCACCGGTGTGCTCACCATCGCCCCAATGCAGATAATCGGTAAAGCAAAAGACGACGCCGAACTGATGCTTCTCAATGTTCTTTACATCGCCGATCAAAACCTGAACTCTTATCAAACAAAAACAGACATTACCATCCAGTTTAACGAAGATGGCAATGCGTTGTTCCCCGAGAACTGCGGCATTGGTTGTGTTTACTATAACAGCGACGGCAACCTTGCCATCTATGACGTTGACGGCAAGCAACTGCTCAAGGGGAATTTAGGTGTTGGTCTCTACAAGGTCAACGGCACCATCACCAGTGACGTGCTTGACGTTCAAGGAAACCCGCTCGACCCCACCAAATTTGAGACAGCAGTCGTACGCGATGACAACGGCGGCGTCATCTATGGTATCGATGGTTACACCTGGCAGCGCTACTATGTAGGCGCCGACAACACCATCACCGCCGACCAGGAAGATGTGTTCTTCTTCAATGATACATATACCAAGGGCCACATCTGTAACGGTATTGCTTCGGGCTTTGACTTATACAAGGGCCTTACCGGCACAATCGATCCCGATGCCGGCATCATCACTCTTGACAACTGGGTTGTAGTGCTTATCAACCAGGAATTAGGCGAAGGCGCATCATACAAGGGCAGCAAGACAAAGTCGGTTGTCACCTTCCCTGCTCCCTATTCGGTTCAAGTTGGTGACGTCAACGAAGATACCTTCATCGACATTGCCGACCTCAACAAGCTCATCAACGTAGTCCTTGGCATTGACACTGCCAACCCCAAGGCTGCCGATGTCAACCAGGACACCTTTGTTGACATTGCCGACATCAACGCCCTGATTAATCTCATCCTCGGCATCTGATATTAGAAGGATAATAATCCATTGATATACCAACCGCTGCCTTGACCGGGAAATTACAAACCGGTGGGGTGGCGGTTGTTTTTATTTTTTTTCTGACAAAATGTTTGATATCAATGTTTTTTTTATTAATTTTGTACGCGAGTTATATTTTTTAGGACATTTATTTCATCAATTACTTAATAAAACATCTTCATTATGAAAAAGTTTACTCTTATCGCTGCTTTGCTGTGCGCATTCTGCGCGACAGCGGCAACAAGCATCACAGGCAAGTACATCGGTGCGACCCTTGACCAGCGCGGTTGCAACACAGCCAACACCCTGACTATCGAGAAGTCAGGCGACGCTTACACCGTACAGGGTTTCTATGGCAAAAACACCCTGGCGCTGAATGCCACCTATGACGAGTCAACCCGTCAGCTCTCTATTCCCGGTAACCAGATTATCCTGAACGACAACGGTGACGGCTATGAGGTGCACCTCGTGTTCATGCCCGACGCTTCTCACATCAACGGTCAGGCAGACATCGTCCTTCAGTTTGACAATGACGGTAATGCCGCAATCGTTGACGGCGTTGGTGTCGCAGCCGTTTACTATGCCAATGACAAAAACATGATTTACAAGGCTCTTTACAATGGCGGATTCAATGTGTTCAAGGTGAACGGCACATGGACCGACTATAACGGCGAGCCCGGTAATGAGCCCGAAGGCACTTCGGTATATGACGTAGCTACCGTTGTCAACGAGTTTGGCGGAACAGTTTACGGCATCGAGGGATTTGGTTGGCTCAACTTCACAACCAACGCTGACGGTACAGTGGAATTTGCCACAAACGACATCCTTTACTACAGCAGTGACTACACAAACGGCAGAACTTATAAGTATGCCGGCAACAACCAATTCGCAACCGACCACAGCATCACCGGTATCATCGATACCGAGGCAGGCACCATCACCACCGACCCGTGGCTCATCATCCTTGGTTCGACCACCGGTGCCGGTGCAACCCGCTACGGTGCCATCAAGGGATACTCGGTTATCACCCTGCCGGGCGTAACGCCTCCCATTACCGTTAAAGTTGGTGACGTCAACGAAGATACCTTCATCGACATTGCTGACCTCAACAAGCTCATCAACGTTGTTCTTGGCATTGACACAGCCAATCAGCAGGCTGCCGACGTCAATCAGGACACATTTGTCGACATTGCCGACATCAATGCACTGATCAATCTGATTCTCGGAATTTGATAAAGTTTAGTAAATAACTAATTGATTAATCAGACTGTGCGGGGCAATTGCTTCGCACAGCATTTTTTTATGGTTTTTATGGCAAAATGATATCCGTATCAATTTTTTTTACTATCTTTGTGCGGATATTATATATTTTGGCACAAACTTTATATTTTTATACTTAAAAATTTCTAGAAATGAAAAAATTTACATTAATCGTTACGTTGCTGCTTGGCACAATAGCAGCCTACGCAGCTGGTCCCGCCGACATCTCGGGCAAGTATCTCGATGCCGGTATCGACGGAAACAAGTGCAACACTTGTCACTACATCACTATCGCTAAGGGTGCCTCGGAGGGTGCAGTTACACTCTCTGGTTTCTTTGGCACTACCGAACAAATCAATGGTACCTATGACGCTGAGTCTGGTTTGCTCACCATCGCGCCGAAGCAGACCATCAAGACCGACGAAGGCAACATCATGCTCTCGAGAGTGGATGACAATGGCAACGGCGGTATCACCTACAAGGTGGCTGTTGACATGGTCTTCCAGTTTGACGAGAAAGGTAACGCAAAACTCGTTGAAGGCCTTGGTTACGGCACAGTACGCGACAACGAGGGCGAACTCTCTGTTTACAACAACAATAACAAGTGGCTGCTGTATTCTGACCTGTCACTCGTGAAGGCCAACGGCAATATCACCAACTACCGCATCCAGAAAGATGCCACATCGGGTGAAATAGTACCCCTTGATGAGACAGTTTTCGAGACTGCAATGGTTGTGAACGCCGACCAGGCCAGCGGTGTGCTCTATGGTTTTGACGGATACACTTGGCAGCAATTCACTATCGACGACAACAACAATGTCACCTTTGTCCAGGCCGATGTTTACTACCACAACGCCGACTACAAGAACGGACGCTTTGTTAACGGTCCCCAGTGGGGCTTCAACGGCAGCCTTGGCATCACCGGTACCATCGACAAGATATCAGGTACAATCACTACCGGACAGTGGACAACAGTCCTGCTGGGCGTGAATGGCGGTGGCGGAAGCATCAACGGCAACAAGGACAAGTCGGTCATCACCTTCCCCAAGGAGTTCTTTGAGGTTGTAATCCCCGTCAGTGACAACCCCGCTGCCGACGCTGTCGGCACCTATGTCAGCGGTTCTGTTGACAACCACGGTTGCCAGGTTTCTAACATCATCAACATCACCAAGGGCAACGCCAAGGGCGAAGTGAAGGTTACAGGTCTCATGAATGGCGAAGAAATTCTCAACGCTACTTACGACCCCGCTAAAGGTCACCTGACAATCCCCGGCGGCCAGCTCGTTACCGTTGACAAACAGGGCAACGAAGTGCATCTGGCACTGATGGTTTCGTCACGTCTCTATGACCCGAGCAAGGACATCATCATTCTTCTCGATGCCGAGGGTCACGGTACACTCGCATACGGCTTTGGTCTCTGCTACTACTACGAAGGTGGCATCGCCCGCGTCGAGAGCAAGGACTTCCGCTTCTACAAGGCAAACGGTACAATCAAGTCGGACGAGGTTGATTATGTCGAAGGAGTACCCACTCCCATCCAGACAAGCGAATATGCAACTGCTACCGTCTTCGATGAAACCGGCACTGCTGGTACAGTTTATGGTATCGCCGGCAACTGCTGGCTCAACTTCACCGTTGACGCTGAGAACAATGTTCAGTTTGATTGGGCTGACGTGAGATTTTACAGCGACAGTTACAGCAACGCTCGTATCCACCTGGGAACCGGAGCCGGAGGTTTCTGGACCGCTCAGGGTATAACCGGTGTGCTCAACATGGAAGAGAGCAACATCACAACCAACTCTTGGGTGACACTGCTCACAGCCAAGAGCGACAACTCATACGTGCGCTGGGGCAACCATGTTGCTTCATCAATCATTACCTTCGGCAACCAGCCCCAGGTTCTCGTTGGTGACCTCAACGGTGACACATATGTTGACATCGCCGACCTCAACAAGCTCATCAACGTTGTTCTCGGTCTCGACACTGCCGATCCTAAGGCTGCCGACATCAACCAGGACACCTTTGTTGACATCGCCGACATCAACGCTCTGATCAACATGATTCTGGGATTATAATCCACTCCTGGAATATCGTAATAACAGCCGCCGCGAGCACCATGCCCGTGGCGGCTTTCTTTTTGACACCCAACAATACACATTTTTCACTGTTGCCCTTTGCCCATCTCTCATTTATATGGCAAAAAGTTTGAATTATTAAAAACTTTCATTAACTTTGCAAACAAAACGAGATTTTTCTATTAAAAATTCACTTAACACCAACATTTTACTTATGATGAAAAAAATTACTCTTATCACTTCTTTGATGCTCTGCGCTTTTGCAGCATTTGCAGCAGGGCCCGCCGACATCACCGGCAAGTACCTTGACGCAGGTGTCGACGACAACGGTTGCAACGCTTCACGCTGCATCACCATCGCCAAGGGTAGCACCGACGGTGCAGTTACGCTCTCCGGCTTCTTTGGAAAAACTACACCAATCAACGGCACATACGATGCCGAGAACGGCATTCTCTCTATTGAGGCCAAGCAGGTTATCGGCACCGATGACGACGGGGTTGAAATCATGCTGTGCAATGTAGTATTTGACGCCGAACAGAGCAAAAATACATGGTATAGTAACGGCAACATCACCATCCAGTTTGACGAGAACGGCAACGCCACCCTCCCCGAGAACTACGGCACCGGTTGCCTATGCTACAACTCTGATGGACAACTCGCCATCTACAATCCCAACAAAAAATTCCACCTCAACGGCACCTCAACCGTCGCACTCTACAAGGCTAACGGCACCATCACCAACACCCAGGTTCTAAAGAACAACGATACGGGAGAATGGGATGTCGTGACCACTACCGAGCACCCCACCGCCACTATCTTCAACGAGTATGGCAACGGTGGCTTTGTTTACGGCATCGAGGGCGCCTATTGGGAAGGATTCTCTGTTGACGAGAATAACAACGTGCAGTTTGACTGGGTTGATGTTGATTTCTACAACAGTGACTACACCAACGCGCGTCTCCACCTTGCAACAAACACCGGTTCAATCTGGACTGCACAGGGACTCACCGGCACTCTCGACATGGAAGAGGGTACCATCACCACCGGTTGGTGGGTGAAACTGCTTACCCCGAAGGACAATCCCGATGGCTGGACCCGCTGGGGTTACTTCAGCTCGGGTTCTGTCATCACCTTTGGTGACAAAACCAAAGTTATCGTTGGCGACCTTAACGGTGACACATTTGTTGACATTGCTGACCTCAACCAACTCATCAACGTTGTTCTCGGTCTTGACACAGCCGACCCCAAGGCTGCCGACATCAACGGTGACTCGTTTGTCGACATCGCCGACATCAACGCTCTGATCAACCAGATTCTGGGTATATAATCCCCTTCTGGGATATAGCTATAGCAGCCGCCGCGAGCATCAAGTTCGTGGCGGCTGCCGTATTCGTCCACCACACGCAGAAATATAGGACTTGAGCAGATTTTTTGACTATAAGAACAAAAGAGACAAAAGGCTGACGCAGTGGGGAGTCTCTCCACGTCATTGGTGACTTGATGCCAACGGCATCACATCTCAATAACCCACGATAGCGGACCGCTGGAGCGGGACGCCATCATGGGACCATGGTACACCCCTCTACACCGTTCCCAAGGGGAACGCACACCGCAACAATTACCCATCTTCCAATTAACATTGCCACCACAGCCCCAACCCACTATCTTTGCCAGTGCGATGAAAATGATAAAACCAACAGAAACCAACCACCTGAGTCACCTGAGTCATGTGAGTCACCTGAGTCACCGATTCACTTGAATTGGCGTAACGCCCTCATAGTTAGCCCCTCTCTACGGGAGAGGGGTTGGGGTGAGGCCGTCAGGCGCTCTGGAGAGTGCAACGTTCTGGAAAGCAAAGCGCTCTCCAACGGCATATTCCCACTACTAATTGTGAATTTATAAGCGTTAATTTATCGTGCAGACTGTCAAAATGCAATTAAAACCATTTTTTATTATCAAATTTTGTGGCAAAAAGTATTAATAATTCAAAAATAATTGTTATCTTTGCACATTATCATATAGCAAAGAAACTTTTTATTAATATCAAAATCGATTTATGATGAGAAAATTAACTTTTTTACTTTCGCTAATGCTATGCGCATTCGCAGCATTTGCCCAGTATCCGGCCGACATTGCCGGAACGTATCTCGATGGTGGTGTCTATACCAACAATTGCCACTCGGGCAACTGTCTCACCATCACCAACACCGGCACCCCCGGTGCCGTGAAGATTTCGGGTTTCTTCCAAACCACAACCCAGATTGACGGCACGTACGATGCCGAGACCGGTGTCCTCACCATCCCCGCCCAACAGGTTATCAAAAACGATGGCGGTAATGTTACGCTAACGTTAATCGACGGCAACTACAAAATCTACGCTGACATCGTGTTCCAGTTTGACGCGAGAGGCAACGCAACGCTCGTCCAGGGCGAGGGCTACGGCTCGGTGCTCAACAACGCGTCTGTTTACAACCCCAACAACAAGTGGACGCTGAAGGGACACAAGGGCCTCTTCAAGGCAAACGGTACCGTCGTGATAAGCGACGAGAGCGGCACAAGCGTCACCTATCCCACCTACACCTTCATCAACGGCAACAGCGGTTGGGTTATGGGTATTGTGCATAACGGCCAGGCACCGTCATGGTGGAACTACACCTTCAACAACAATAACGAGGCACAGGCCGCGCTTGACTATGTCTATATGCACAGCGACTCCTACGGTCCCGGTAAGGCGTACCGCACAACCGATGGCGGCGCATACTATACAAGCCAGGGCCCCTTCGGTGCCATCAACCGCGACGCGGGCACCATCACCTCCGGCCCGTACCAGTACCTGCTGGACAACAAAACAGGTGGAGGCATAGCCGGACGCGTAGGCAAGACCTATATCAACGCGGCAATCAGCTTCCCGGCAATCAATGTCGCAAGCAGCGACGCCTCCCTCGGCACCGTCAGCAAGGCCTATAACGGTTCCTATATGACCCTGACAGCCACCAGCAAAGGCGGGGATTTCAAGGGCTGGTATGACGCCGACGGCAACCTGGTTTCTAACGAAGCGACTTTCACACTCAACTTCTCGAGCGAGAACGCCGGCACCTACACTGCCCGCTTCGAACTGCCCGAGATTATCATCCCCGACTGCGAGAACCCCGCAGCCAGCGTTCTGGGTACATTCGTCAGCGGTACCGTTGACAACCACAACTGCCAGGTTTCCAATGTCCTGACCATCACCGCCGGCGACACCGAGGGTGCCGTGAAGATTGCAGGTTTCATGAAGGGCAACCAGCAGATTGACGCGACCTACGACGCGGCAACCGGCCACCTCACCATCCCCGGCAACCAGGTCATCAATGTTGACGGCAACGGAGTCGAGACACGGCTCGCGCTGATGGTGACACCATCTCTGTATGTTCAAAGCCAGGACATCGTCTTCAACGTTGAGGAAGGCGGCCACGGCTACCTCGCCGGCGGCCAGGGCCTCGCATACTACACCGAGAGCAGCGTTACCCGCAACGACAGCAAGGACTGGAACTTCTATGAGGCCAACGGCACAATCACTTCAAACCAGTATGTCAAGAACGAAACAATGGAGTTCGTTACCACTACCGAATACCCCATTGCAACCATCTTCAACGAGGAAGGCAACGGAGGTACTGTTTATGGTATAGAAAACGCATGCTGGCTCAAATTTGATGTCGACGCTGAAAACAATGTACAGTTTGAATGGACTGACGTGAAATATTACAGCAACGACTACACCAATGCCAAAATACATCTTGCCAATGAAGGCGGCGGTATCATGACAGAGCAGGGCATCACCGGTACCCTCAACATGAACGAGGGAACCATTACCACCAATTGGTGGGTAATGCTGCTTATCAATAAGAGCAATTCGGCATACACTCGTTGGGGCAACTTCAACCACGGTTCGGTAATCACCTTCCCGGCTATCAATGCCGTTTCCAGCGACAGCCAGCTGGGCACGGTCAAAAAGACCTACAACGGCTTGTCCGTCACCCTGACAGCCACACCGGTAGTAGGTTGTGAATTCCAGGGCTGGTATGATGCAAACGGCACCTGCCTGACAACCGAGACCAGCTACACCATGCGCTACACCCCCGGAAACGCGGGCACATACACTGCACGCTTCGGGTTGGCCGGGGTGGAAATCGCCGACTGCGAGAACCCCGCGGCGAGCGCGCTGGGCACATTCGTCAGCGGAACGGTTGACAACCACGGCTGTAACAATTCCAATGTGCTGACCATCACCGCCGGTGAAACCGAGGGTGCAGTCAAGGTTTCGGGTTTCATGAACGGCAACCAGCAGATTGATGCGACCTACGATGCGACAACCGGCCACCTCACCATCCCCGGCAACCAGGTTGTCAATGTGGATACCGCGGGCGTTGAGACACGCCTCGCAATCATGGTTACAAGTTCTGTATATGATCCCAGTCAGGGCATCGTCTTCAACGTTGAGGACGGCGGCCACGGCTACCCCGCCGGCGGCAAGGGCCTCGCCTACTACACCAACGATGGAACCAGCCGCACCGACAGCAAGGACTGGAACTTCTACATGGCCAACGGTACAATCAAATCCACCGAGGTACAATATGTAGAGGGTGTTCCCGACTCCATCGGAACAACCGAATTTGCCACTGCGACAATCTTCAATGCCGACGGCACTGGCGGTGTCGTTTACGGCATCGAGGGCTGCTGCTGGCTGAATTTCACCATCGACGAAGACGGCGCAGTAGGGTTCCCGCTGCAGGATGCAATATACTCCACCAGCGAGTTCAGCAACGCAAGACTGCACCTTAGCACTGAGACCGGCGGCTATTATCCCAACATTGGCTTGACGGGAAACCTTTACCAGAACGAAGGATACATTCAACTTGATCGTTGGGTTTCCGTCAGGACAAGACTTGAGACTAACAAGGCGACACTGCTCGGTAATTTCAAGTCAGGTTCTATCATTACCTTCCCGGGCAATGCACCTGCACTGAAGGGTGACGTTGACGGTGACGGCGTGGTTGATATTGCTGACGTGAACTTGCTCATCAACATCATGCTCGGCGCAGCCGAAGCAACTCCCAACGCAGACGTTGACGGCGACGGCGTGATTGACATTGCCGACGTAAACACTATCATCAACATCATGCTTGGTGGTGAAACCGAATAATAACGTACAATACAGTTCGGCACGTTGCCGTAACTGATACCCAATATGCGGGGGACGCCTGGTTGGCGTCCCCCGCTTTTATATACAAGTATTGCTGTCCGGTAAAAGAATTAATGTTGCAAGGCTGTTATATGACATAGGAAATGCCGACAGGCATAAAGCACTGAAAGTGCGAGATGTGAGCCGATAGGCGCAACTGTAACCGGGGTTGAGCGAACGCAGTGAGCGAGGCCTCGGATAGCGACATCACCCACAAAGGCGGGCTGAAAGTCCGCGATTTACACGCCATATAATGCACTAACAGCAACATAACGATCTCAAGGATGAGACACTCAGGGCGAGGCTGTCGCAAAAGCACATTTAAAGAATAATAATGCTTTTGCCCTTACATGGCGAAATGATGTAATTTTATATTACCCTGGGCATTGCCCTGGGCTGACTGCAGCACTGCGCCTACAGCGCGCCGTTGGTATAGGCTTTTTGCAACACCCTCGCGATTTGCCGATGTTTTTAAGTAACTTAAGAAGGGCGGAGCCCTATACGCAGAGCCTTGATGGCTCTGCAGATAACCCGTTCCTGAGCGTCAGTGAAGGGACGGGATACAGGTCTCCCGCACACATTGCGGCTGAAAGCCGCTACCTCGTTTCCGGTATTGTGGCATTGCAAGGTGGCGGCTGACGCGGTGGGGTTTGTTGCAATGTGTGTCAGGGCACATTACTTTTTGGCTTTGCGTTCGGCCTCGCGTTGCTTGGCGGCTTGTTTGCGTTCTTGCTCGCGTTGCTTGCGTTCCTGTTCGCGTTCTTTTTGCTTCTGTTTCTGGGCCTGCTCGCGCTCTTTGGCCTGCTGCTTGCGGAGTTTTTCCTGCTCCTTGCGCTTTGCCTCGCGTTCTTTCTCTTTCTGTTTACGCTCGGCAGCCTTTTGCTTGCGCTCCTGCTCTTTGGCCTTCAGTCGCTCCTTGCGCTCCTTCTCGCGCTGTTTCTTGGTGTCGATCTTGGCCTGAGCCTGTTGCTTGATTTCATCCTGTTTGCGTTTCTGAAGGTTCTCCATAGAGTCTTTTTTAGCCTCGCGTGCCTTTTCAATGGCGAGATCGGCCTCGAGTTCGGCGCGGCGAATGGAGTCTTCTTTCTGCTTTTGCAGTTTCTCAAGCATCTTTTGCTCTTCTTTCTGGCGTTTTTCCTCATCTTTCAGGCGCTTCTTCTCGGCCTTCTCGAGTTCCTTCTGACGCTTCTTGTATTCCTTGTCGTTCTGTGCGTCCAGTTTGTCTTGCTGGCGTATTTTCTCCTCGGCCAGTTTGTCGAGGCGTTTTTGTTCTTCCTTATACTTCTTTGCCTGTTCCTTGGCTGCTTTTTCCTGTTCTTTGGCAGCCTTCTCGGTCTCCTTGCTGTTGTCCTGGTCCTTGGTCTTCCTCACACTGTTGGTGACAGCGGGTTTGTCTTTTTCTTGACCGGAATCATCTTTCTTGCCCAGTCGTTTGGCACGGAGTTCCTGCAGTTTAGAGTTGTTTGCTGGTTCAACGGCAGTCTGGGCACGTTCGACTTCGTCGTTAATGTCCTTTTCTGACTCGATGACGCTGGGTGCATTGTCAGGGCTTCCGGCGTTGTCGATTGTAGAACCCAACGTTCCTCCTGCCTGGTTCTCGGCCTTCATTTGTGCCTCTTGACGCTTCTTTTCTTCGGCAAGGCGTTTCTTCTCGGCCTCTTGACGTTTCTTTTCTTGTTCCTGTTGCTGTTTTTGGAGTCGTTTCTGCTCCTCACGGGCCTGTTTCTCTTCCTCTTTTTTCTTCTTGGCTTCTTCGGCCTTAGCTTTCTTTTCGGCGGCAGCCTTAGCTTTTTTGTCGGCAGCGGCTGCAGCAGCGCGTTCCTTGGCTGTAGCGGGCGGTATCTTGCCCTCTACGTCTTTCTCGTTCTTCTCTTCGAGATACTGGAAGTAGTCTTCAAACGAGCGTCCCTCGTTCAGCAGCAGCTGGAAGTTACTCTCGCTGATGATCACCTCGTGGACGCTCTCGGGGATGTCCATGGTGTTGTCCTGTTCAAAGACGGTATGGTAGTGCTTTACCTCGTCATAGTTCTCAAAGCCCTTGATAATCAGCAATCCCAACCGGCTGAAGTTCATCTGCTCCATGTCATAGTCCTTAACGACAAACGAGTTGAAGTTGTGGCGTGCAACCTCATAGAGCAGTTTGTTGGCATTGACCGAGTCGGACGGGTACAGCAGGACATATACCTGGGGTTTGTCGAGGTCGTCGTTGAATGGAGTGAACTTGCGTTCGATGTCGGCAGCAGTGGTGTCGTTGCTTAGTCGGGTTGACCAGAACATGCCGCGTGCATTGCTGCCGCCGCCTTCAAGTTTGCGTCCCTGGTTCAGTTGCTTGACGATAGCCGATGCCGTGGGTGTGATGTCGGTCTCGGGGTAGCGCTGCAACATCTCCTTGATGGTGGTCTTGAACTGGTCATAGTGCTTTTGTGTCACATAGCTGAGTGCGTCGATGAACATGAACTTGGGCATAATCTTTGACAGCGGGTAACGACGCATCATCTCGGCGTAGGCCTGGTGTACTGCCTCGTTGTTGTTGGCAAGGTAGTTTGCGTATGCCTGCTCGTACATGGACTCCTGATCGGCCTCCATATTCTTGAGGTTGTCCAGATAGTTGGGGTCCTGCATCGCTATGCCGTACTTGGTGTCGGCAAATTCGTTCAGTATGACGTCACGGCAACGCTCGGCCTTGGCGGTCTGCCCGCTGCGCATGAACATGAGATACATGTTATAGTAGATGTCAAGACGGTGGGTGCTCTCGGGATAACGGCGCATCAGCTCGTTGAACTGCACCTCGGCGGCGTTGGCGTCCTCGAGTTTGTCTTTGAGGATGATGCCCATGTTAAAGAGGCCCTCCTCGATGATGTCGTTGGAAGCCTGTCGTTCCTCGTCGGTCTTGGGTATTTGTTTGAGGTAGTATTCCTCGTAGTGCGGGTCTTCGGCACGTTTCAGCGCCTCCTTGTCGACCTTTGTGGTGTCGTTGCCGGTGGGGTCGTTTGCAGCCATATTGGCAGTGGTGTCGTTTGCAGCGTTACCTGTGTCTTCCTCGAGCGAGAATGTGTTTTTGTTGCGGCGGCGCCAGTTGTCCTCAAGTTTACGGTTACCCCACATTTTCTGGAACTGGGTCTTACCTGCCGCCTTGGTTGTATTGTTGTAGAAGTACCAGGACTTGTCGTTGTTCATCTGGAAGGTCTGCGGTGCGTTGGGGTTGCTGGCGTTGGGGTCTCCCTTGGCGCTCTGCTGTGCCATATATTCCTCGCGCTGGGCCGCTTCGGCCTCTTCCTTTTCCTTCTTCTTCAGGGCATCGATAATCTTCTTGATAACGGCTTTTTGCTCATCGAGGCTCATGCGTGACAACTTCAGCAGCGAGTCCTGCAGGGTGACATTCTGAGAATACACTGCAAGTTCGTCAAGCACGTCACTGCGGTGTTTCAGCATTTTATAATTGGGGTAGTCCTCGTTAATCTGGGGGATTGCCTCAGAGTAGCAAGGCTGTGCCAGGTCATACTTGCTCTGGTTGAAGTAGATGCCGCCCAGTGTCAACTGGCTGATGGCCTTGTCAATGCCGTTGCGGGTGCTCTTCTCGGCCGCCTTGATGTAGTTTTCGACTGCGTGGACGGTATCCTGACGCGAGAGGTACAGGTTGCCGATGGCATAATAAATCTGATCGAGATACTCCTTGTTGCGGTCATAATGGGTCATGTTGCGCAGTGCCTTGACCTCGCCCAGCATGTTGGTGCCGTTATAGACGGCGCTCTGCTTGATGCGGGCGTTGAACTTGGTCCGGTAGGAACTACCGCTGCTGCTGCCGGCCCGCTTGAAGGCGTTATAGGCAAGGTCCTTCTGGCCGTTCTCCTCATATAGTTGCCCCAACAGGAAGTTGAGTCGAACCTTCTGGGCACCGCCAAACCCCTTGACAGCCTCGGCCAGATAGGGGATGGCGCGGTCTGAGAGATGCTCCTTAATATAGTAGTCGGCAAAAGCCAGGTTGGCAAGTGAACGGGTGCCCTTGTCCTCAATCTTGTCGATGTGTATGTGGGCGAGCACGTTATCGGCCTCGTTGCCCCATCCCAGTGCAGTGTAGCACAATGCCTCCCACACCTGCGACTCCTGAACGAGGTCGGGTTTCCAGGTGAAATGGCGTGAGATGTAGCGGAACGTGGCGGCGGCGTTGAGGAAGTCGCCCTTCATATACTCGGCCTTGGCAAGCAGATACCATGCGTTGTGGAGGAAGGGGTTATACTCGTCGCGGCTCATCCATTCCTTGGTCTTGGGGTCATTCCCCTTGCCGGCCTTGCGTTTGGGTTTCTTTTTGATGGAGTGCAGCGAGATTGCTTTCTGCATCTTCTCGATGGTGCGGTCAAAACTGCCGCCGGGCTGCGGTGCCTTGGGGTTTGCCTTTGCCTCGGCAGGGTGGACGAACAAGCGCTGTGAGTAGTCATCCTGGTAGTTGTTTTCCAGTTCCTTGATTTGCTCGTCGTAGTTTGTTTTGCCGTTATAATAGACATTGTATCGGGTGTTCATGGACTGCCAGAAACGTGAGCCGGCGGTATTCTTCTTGGTGCTGCACGCCTCAAGCAATATCACCGCCACAATCATGGCGAGGGGTATGAACCGGTACAATCTCTTCATCGCTGTTATTCCTTATCTATAATAAAACGCAAAGATACGCATTTTATTGCACATAGACGCTAAAAAGCCTATATAATAAGGGGGCAGTTGATTCTGTCCCCCTTTGATGAATTATGTTAAAGTATAAACCTTTACTTTTTGGTGAGTTTCTTCAGGTAAAGATCTACGGCGGCCGACATTGAGGTTACATCGGGCGATGTCTGCACGTCAATGCGCAGGCCGGCTTCCTCGATAGCCTTGAGCGTTGCCGCTCCCAGTCCGCCAATCGCGATATCGCCCTGTTCGAAGTCGGGGAAGTTGCTTACCAGCGACTTGACTCCTGCCGGGCTGAAGAAAATGAGCATATCGTAGTCCATCTTCTCTTCGGGTGTGAAGTCGTTGCTGACGGTGCGGTACATGATAGCCTCGGTGTACTTGATGTTGTTGGTGTCTAGAACCGAAGCCTTTGAGTCATGGGCATCACTGACGGGCATGAGGTAGGTCTCCTTGCAATGCTTGTGGAACATTGGTATGAGTCCGTCGATCTTGCCGGTCTCGCTGAAGAAAATCTTGCGTTTGCGATAAACGGTATATTTCTGCAGGTAAAGTGCTATAGTCTCGCTGATGCAGAAATATTTTAAAGTCTCGGGGACTTTATATCGCGTTTCTTCACACATGCGGAAGAAATGGTCAATCGCTGTGCGCGAGGTGAAGATAATGGCTGAATAGTCGGGGATTTGTATCCTTGACTGGCGAAATTCCCGTGCCGTCAATCCTTCAACCTTAACAAATGGACGAAAAACGACCTCTACGCCATATTTGTCCTGCAAGTCATAGTAGGGTGACTTGCCTGTAGCCGGTTTGGGCTGAGAAATCAGGATTTTTCTAATTTTCACGGTTCTCGTGTTTAGTTATAAATGCAATAAAGTGTTGAAATCCACTGTCCCACAGCATACTAACGATATGGGTACAATTTCGACGGTGCAAAGGTACAAAATAAAACTCAATAATGATGTAAAATTGTTGCAAAAAATTCTAAATCCTTTGCAAATAAATATAAATCGTGCAAGGAGATAGAGCACGGCGGCACTTATCAGCAGCGTTTTTGTTGCCTCGGTTGTCACCAGCAGACATGACACAACGGGGAACAGCGTTATGCCCAACATGGACTGTGTTGCCTTGAAGCCGTTTGTCCACAACATTGTGTCGGTCTGGTCGCTGAAGATGTATCCCGCCACATTGTACAGCGCCAGTTGCAACAGGAAGAACACAAGCGCTGAACCTGCAAGGAGGCCGACACCGGCAAAGATGTTGCCGGCAATCCAGGGCACCATGTCGCGGAGCGCATAGAAGCCTATCACGCCCTCGCAGATGCAGGTGTTGATAATCAGGGCAAACAGGATGCTGGTCTCGTTGACGGTGTGGTCCTCAAAGATGTTGTCGCGGCGGCGTGTCGAGAACATGTTGTGCATCAGGTTCTCGATATATTTATAGCCCTTGTGGTAGCACATGATTACGGCAAGCAGTCCAAAAAGGATTAGCGAGATGGTGCCGGTGTCGTGCAAAGGCGAGCTGTCGCGTTTCACTGGAGCTGTGCCGTCGGGCAACTCCATAACGGGCAACTGCGTCACCGAGGAGGCGATGACAGTGTCGCCGGTGGCGGGTTGCGGGAACCCGTCGGTATATATCGGGGCATAGCCCGCGACGGTGTCGCGCGCCGAGTCAAGTATCAGGACATTGGACGCTACGGGTGACGGCATGACTGGTTGGTGATTAATAGAACTTGGTGTCGCTGACGGAAACGCCCTCGGCAAGTTGCCGTTCGATTGCCTCAACCGCCTCGAGCGGGGTTGCGGCAACTGTCCATAGACAGGCGTGTGTGGGCTTCATGAAATCGCGCTCGACACAGCGTTCAAGCATAGCCACCAGCGGGTCAAAGAACCCGTCGGTGTTGAGCAGCACAATGGGCTTGGTGATGATGGCCAGCTGTCGCCAGGTGATGACCTCTAGCAGTTCCTCGAGAGTGCCGCATCCGCCGGGAAGGGCAACTACGGCATCGCTCATGCTGTTTAGCATCTCCTTGCGTTCGTGCATGTCGGCAGTGATGATGACCTCGGGCAGGCGGTCATAGCCCCAGCCGTTATCGACCATGAACTTGGGTATGACTCCCGTCACGTGCCCGCCGGCATCGAGAGTGCCGTCGCTGACTGCTCTCATCAGCCCCATGCCGCCGGCTCCGTTACATCCGTCCCAGCCGTGTTCGGCCATGATTTTGCCCAGTTGGTATGCGTCGTCAATAAAACACTGGTCAATGCGGTTGCTCGACGCCGCAAAGACACAAATTTTTCCTTTTTTATCTTTCATGGCACAAAGTTAGTGATAATTCTCCATATTTTATTACCTTTGT
>JAGHSV010000165.1 GCA_018065665.1 Candidatus Sodaliphilus aphodohippi | reverse complement strand
ATAGTAGAATTTGGGGGCCTGGGAGAGTTTGCGCTTTACGGCTTTTGTGTAAGCAGGCAGCATAAACCCAACCAGAGTATCCTCAAGAATTGAGAAGTATTCTTTTACTGTCTTTGCACTTACACCGCAGTCTCCTGCAATATTACTGTAGTTGACCATTTCGCCGCTTGTCAATGCGGCAGCCGTCATGAAGTTCTGAAAAACTCCAACGTTGCGTGACAGAGCTTCCTCAACAATCTCTTCCTTCAGGTAGATGTCTATATAGCCGGCAAGAAGACGGCGCGGGTTTCGGGCCAGATAGTGGGGGGGGAGCATGCCGTAGAGCAGAGCACGGTCAAGATCAAAGTCGGGAACCTCGGCACTCACCAGCGGGTATAAATAACACGGAACAGCACGACCACCAAGGGTGTTGTGACCTTTGCGTTTAAGTTTGCGCGCACTGCTGCCGCACAGCACAAAACGCAATCCGCACTGTTGAATGAGGCGATGAACCTCGTTCAGCAATTGGGGTACTTCGGGTATCTCGTCAATGATGACAATGGTCCCTTCTTCTTTGTCTTGTAACATTTCGTAGAGTAATGCCGGGTGGCGTTGAAACCTGAGCCGCAGTTCGCTGTCAAGAAGGTTTATATACACTTTTGCAGCGCTGAACTGACGGTTAAGGTATGTACTCTTGCCAGTCTGACGTGCCCCAAACAGGAAAATACTGCCGTCAGAAATTTCATTTTGTAGATTTATAAGCCGTTGTATCATAATGTTACATGGAATTGTACTTCCGATTTTTTGGAAATATATATATATCTACTTCCGATTTTTATATGAATTTAGGCAGCAAAGATACAAAAAATTTTGAAATCTTGCCCAAATGCAGGGTAAAAAGTGTAGATTTGGGCAAAATTTTGTAAACCGAGCCTTACCCCAACCAAAAAGCGTCCCCGCTCACATGGAGCAGGGACGCAGTATCATCTATGTAACACCCTCTCAGTAAGCCCTTCCCTTTAGGATTTCTGTCCCCCGATTAACGGGGGAACCGAAGGGGGTGGGTTTGGGAGAGGCTTCCCTTTAGGGGAGGGTTGGGAGAGGCTTCCCTTTTTTACATTACTTCACCCACACCTTCTTCACGCTGCCGTCGCTCATCTTAACGATGTTCACGCCAGCCTGGGGTGCGCCGATGGCACGGCCGTCAACGGTGTAGCGGGCAACCTCGGTTGCATTGCCAACCTTAACATTGCCAATGCCACTCTGAATGTTGCCAATGCGGAATGCTGGAGAGATGGTCTGCTCCTGCCAGTTGCCCGAGAGGTCTGTCAGCTTAATCTTCAGGTCAAACCAACCGTCTCCCTCAACGTTTTGGAGTGAGCCGCGATAGAAGTAGCCAAAGCCGGGCGTATAGAAGTTTTCGGGAATCTCGGTCACATCAAGAGTTTCCCAGTTGGTGCCGCCATAGGGAGCGTATGATACATCTACAGTCTGCTCCTTGCAGTTAAACCAAGAAGTATATACATTCAAGTCAACTATATAGTTAAAGTCGCCACCGGCAAACTCCACAGTGCCACCCTCGGCCGAGTCAAAACGGTCAGTGATATTACCATTGGCATCCATGAATTGCAGCATCTGCAATGTGGGGGCTGTCCAGTCTTCATTGTGCTGGTCACAGTAAATATCAGTGATATTGCTGCCTTGCAAGCCATCAACCATCATATTTTCATTGACAAGATGAGCTGTTATAACACCATCGGGTTTCGCTTGCGCAGCAAAGTTGTACAGGTCATCAGCCATTGTCCCGTAGTTATTGCAGATAATCTCATCGTTGTACTTGACTTCGGCTTTTACAGCGCCCATATCAACATCTCTTTTTTCACCATAACGGCCAATATAGTTGCATTCTAAATATGCGTCCTTACCTGCCGAGAAAACACCATTGGTGTTCTCTAACATTACGGCATTAATTGGGCAGTTTGAGCCATAGTTCAGGGCCTTTTGGTTCTTAACATAGGAGAATTGAGGATGTCCAGGAAGTCCAGCAGGACTTCCACCGCCTTCTGGCATACGGAAAACACCATTTGCTCCAAGATTCACATATTCTATCTCTTTATTTTTGTTGATTATTATAGGAAGACCGTTGATGAATTGATATTCAACTACAGTATCTACTTCAGTAACAAGCGTCCCGTCCCAATCTGTCCATGTGTATGTTTCAACATGTGTAACATCTTTATCACCAAATCTTGGAATAATCTTCACATCATATTTATCCACTTCGTTTGACTCACTCTGGACAGCATCGATGTATAACTTAAATGTGTTGTCTGGCAGGGGTGAATATGCTCCATAATCGATTCCCCCAATCTGTTCATTGTCAAGTACAGCCTCGGCAGTAAGGGCCATCACTCCTTTGTTGTCCATATTGTTTGACAAAGACGGCGTGAATGTTTCTTGATAACATAAATAGTTGCTTGCATCATGAGTGAGCAAGTGTTCAGACATTGACTGGTTCTCAAGTTTTACAATATGACAATTTGAATTATTATCAACAAATATACCTGCCGCACCAATCTTGTATCTATCACTCAATTTATTAAGGAACATTGTGGTTGTATTAATTCCACCTTCCCATTCACTGCCTGTAAAAACCCAATTTTGGGTTACGGCCCCATACCCTTTTAAAATAAGGGAAATCTGATAAGCAGCCTCTGATATATTGCCTGTGGGGATAATTGTACGCTCATAATTTTCATTGATAACAAATTTATTTAGTACAGCTTCTTCTCCATTGGGTAAAAGGGGTTTGACATCATATGGATTGGTGCAATCCGAGAAATCAATCGTTATAGTTGTGTCCTGCTTTAACGAAACTTGTTCAAGGATTTCATTAGATATTCCAAATATGTATTCTCCATCAACTAATGGATAAGCTGGTGCAAGTACATCATAAGTGCCAACAGGTACTTGGCAAACACAATTGCTAAATCCATTATTCACCTCATCGTAATCAAAAAATTCAGTGGAGTAATATGTGTCACCATTGTTTTCACCATAAATAACAACACATCCTTCTGGACGAATCTTGCTATTGTCAAATTTATATTTGAAGGTTACAGTAACATATTCAGTTGCATCCTTCTTTATTGAACGGGCTGAGTTGTCTCTTTTATTGTACATTTCAACACCGTTAGCTACAACACGCTTGTTGTACTTTGAGAGATCAACACTGGGCTTAAACAGTTCTGTTTTCTGCTTGCAGTTGGCTGTTTGTTTGTTGACAGTGATAGTCTGTGCCGCGCTGGGCATGACCATTGCCGTCAAGGCAAGGGCGAGAATGAGTTTGAAATTTTTCATACGTTTAATTATTTTAGTTAGTAATTAGAAATTGATTTTTTGCAAATTTACGGTCAAAATGTGGTTTTTCACGCAAGTTGTTGTCTCATAAATGAACATATTTTGGAACAAGCCCTAAATCCGTTCAAAAAAAGCCAAAATCCCCCCCCCATAAGCATCAAGGAATGCCATGAGAAAAAGCCGCATGGTTGGTTTCTAGGCATCGGGCAGCACTAATGTAGAAAGCGCTGCGACCCCGCGGGGCTGCAGCGCTTTTATTGCACATATTCTACTGATTTCAGAACTTGTAGTCAAATCCGATGCCGATAACCTTGTTGGAACGGCTGTAGGTGTCGGTACCTGCCATCGGGAGGGCACCGGTATAGTGCTCTTCTTCTTTGGTATAATCCTGATAGGTGGTCCAGAAGTAGCCCACGTTGAGACGGAGCTTCTCGGTAACGTTGACGGCAGCGCCAAAACCTATCGAGTAACTGTCGCAAGAGAATGCTGTCTGCGACTGGAAACCGTCGTCCAGACCATAGTCGGTCTTCTGGGCACCGGCGCTGACAGTAAATGTCTTGTTGATGTCCCACTCGATACCGCCCAGCACCTCGTGGGTACCGTGATGGAGATACTCGTTGCGATTATCCGACATCTCGGCGGGGCAGTCGTCAAGGAAGTGGTATTCTACTGCGGCACGCAGTTTGTTGGGGATGATCTCATATCCTGCAGCAACATACAGTATCGCGGGGATATCGCAGTCGGTCTTGGCACCGTCTTTGTAGGCTTCAACCTTCTTTTCAAATCCCGCGGGGGCTTCAAGCTGTTTTGTCTTGTTGGTCAGCGACAGGTTGGTCTTGAACTCATACTTGGTGGCGAGTGTCAGGTTGTTCCACTTGAAGTCAAGGCCCAGCACCGGGGTAAAACCAACGCCTGTCTGGTCGCAGTTGATTGCCAATGCCGCCAGCGGGGTGTTCTCGGGGTTGTTCAGAGTGGCATTAACGTGACCGGTATAGTTGCCGTAGTAGTAGTTGATGCGTCCGCCAACGTGGGCAGCAAAGTTGTTGTTGAGGCGATAAGTTGCGCCCAACTGCCCACCATATATATATTGACTACCCTTCAGGCTCGAGTCCAGTGTGTACATGTCGGGGGTGAGGTGTTGACCATACAGCGCCGTCATCACTGCAGCGTCAAACTGGGGCAGGCCGTCGTCATACTTGCACTTGCCGCCGCCACCAATCACTCCAAAGAATGCCTGGAACGCCCAACGGTCCTTTTTATAGAGCAGATAGGCGCTGGGGGCGCTGGGAGCAAATGCATCACCGTTATACTTGCGGGTATGCCCCTCCTCGGGGAACAGCGGATAGGTGGTCTCGATATCGCGCTGCTGGAACACGGTGTGTGAGTTGAGCGACAGCGACCAGCCCTCGTGTTTGCTGAATGCCGTACCTGCGGGGTTAGTGTAAATCGCGTCTATCTCGGTTGATGCACCGCGGGCCATCATACGTGCCCAACTGATGTGGTGGTTTGTGTTTGTAATAATTCCTCCGGCCATTGCCGACGCGGCAACGAACAGCGATGCCGAGAGTGTTGTTATCGTCTTTTTCATACCTAAAATTTTTTACATCACAAAGGTAGTTATAATGAATTCCAGAAGTACAACAAATTGGACCAAAAACCTCCAAACTTGCCCATTTCATTAAATAATTACAAAAATTAACATCCATAAGTGTTAACTAATGTAAAGTACAGAACCCGTCCCCAATTTGCTCGGGGACGGGTTCCGACCTATTTATATTGTAACAATTTCTCAGATTTTTAGGCTCCTATCACAAGAACGCGCCAAGCCCAGTATGTCACGATACCGGCAAGGTAACCGAGCAGTACAACCCACGAGATGCGTTTCATGTACCACCCGAAGGTCACTTTCTCGAGGCCCATGACAACAACACCGGCAGCACTGCCGATGATGAGGATTGAACCGCCGACGCCGGCACAGTAGGCCAGCAACTGCCAGAAGGCACCGTCAATCGCCATGTCACCGGTGGCAGCAACGGGATACATGCCCATGCAGCCTGCAACCAGGGGAACATTGTCAACAATGCTCGACAGTACACCGATGATGCCGGTGATGAGGTAGTTGTTGCCGTTGAATGCAGTGTTGAGGCCCTCGCCAAGCATGGTCAGCGCACCGATGGTCTCGAGGCAGGCAACTGCCATCAGGATGCCAAGGAAGAACAGGATGGTGCTCATGTCAATGCGGGTAAGCATTGTGGTCACACGCTTCTGCAATCCGTCGGGATCGTCACCCTCGCTCAGGTGGCGATAGAAGAACTCGGTAACCGTCCACAGGATACCCAGTATCAGCAGGATGCCAACGAACGGAGGCAGATGGGTAAGCGACTTGAAGATGGGGACGAAAATCAGACCGCCAACTCCAAGGAAGAATACAGCCTTGCGTTGGGATGCGCTCAGCAACTGGGCGCTCGACAAGGTCTTCTCCTCACCGGGCACTGCCAGTTCGCCCTTCAGCGAGAACGACAGCAGCCATGCGGGAATCACCATCGAAACAAGCGACGGCAGGAAGACTTCCATAATAACGCCTGCGGCTGTGATAACGCCCTTGTTCCACAGCATGATAGTGGTCACGTCACCAATCGGTGAGAACGCACCGCCCGAGTTGGCGGCAATGATTACCAGTGCGGCATAGATGAGACGGTCCTTGCGCTCGGCTACCAGCTTACGCAGAATCATAATCATCACGATTGATGTTGTCAGGTTGTCGAGGATTGCCGACAGGAAGAAGGTCATGAACGCTATGCGCCACAGCAGTTTCTTCTTGCTGCTGGTC
>JAGHSV010000199.1 GCA_018065665.1 Candidatus Sodaliphilus aphodohippi | reverse complement strand
AGATTGACCGCCTCAACCGCATGATAGCGCTGCAGAACGAACTGTCGCTGTGCAGCAACCGCCGCGACGTTGGCAAGACCTTTGAGGTGCTTGTCGAGGGCTACAGCAAGCGCTCGCGCGACGACATGTATGGCCGTACCCAGCAGAACAAAGTCATCGTGTTCCCCGCCGGCGACACCCGCGTCGGCGACTTCGTGACCTGCACCGTCGAGAGCGCCAGCAGCGCCACACTGAAGGGCCGCAGAACTGAGTAGAAAGATATTATAATCACAAGTGCAAATGCAGGAAAAACTCTGGAACGCTAATTTCGTCAAGGTGAATGTGGCAAACTTCATGCTGTTTTTTGCCTTTTACCTGCTCACGCCGCTGCTGCCGCTGTACCTGAGCGAGACTTTCAACGCCACCAAGGACGTGATTGGCGTGGTGCTGAGCGGCTATGTGGTGGCCACCCTCATCTCGCGCCCGTTCAGCGGATATCTGGTCGACAGTTTTCCGCGCAAGAAGGTGCTGATGGTGTGTTTCTTTGCGTTTTTCATCTTCTTTGCCGGCTATCTGGCAGCAGGTTCACTGTTGCTGTTTGCCATAGTTCGCACGCTTCACGGAGCGCCGTTCGGGTCACTCACGGTGTCAAACAGCACCGTCGCCATCGACGTGCTGCACCCGTCGCGCCGCAGCGAGGGCATCGGCTACTACGGCCTGAGCAACAACCTCGCCATGGCCACGGGCCCCACTGTCGCCGTCTATCTCTATAATACCGTCCACGACTTTGACATGCTCTTCTGGTTTGCGCTTGTCGTGGCCGCCATAGGCTTTGCGGTCGATGCCACCGTCAAGTTGCCGTCTCGCCCCGTGGTCAGGGAGAAAAAGAAACTGTCGCTCGACCGTTTCTTCCTTGTCGCCGGCTGGCTGCTGTTCATTGACATGACGGCGCTGGGATTCTCCTACGGCATCCTGAGCACCTACCTCGCCATCTACGGCAAGGAGGCGCTGGGCGTCACCAACGGCACAGGCACCTACTTCCTGATACTGGCAATCGGCCTCATCCTGTCACGACTGCAGGGTGCATCGTCGCTGCGCAAGGGCAAGATAGTCCACAACGCGTCGGTTGGCATGCTGATCTCGCTGGTTGGCTACACCATCTTTGTGGCAGTGCCCAACATGTGGGGCTACTATGGTTCGGCACTGCTGATAGGCCTTGGCAACGGCCACATCTGGCCCGCATTCCAGAACATGTTCATCAACCTTGCCACCCATGACCGTCGCGGCACTGCCAACTCGACGCTGCTCGTGTCGTGGGATGTTGGCATTGGCATCGGAGTCGTGGTTGGCGGTTTTGTCGCCGAGCACATCGGCTATACCGCGGCATTCTGGACAGCAGTCGCCATCAACCTGGTTGGCGTCGCCCACTTCTTTGCGGTCGGCCGTCGCCACTACTACCGCAACCGTATTGCCGACGAGGGATAACAAACCGGATAAGACTGACCCAGTTGTTTTTTTGACTAAAACTAGATAAAAGGGACGGTTCTTTTTATCTAGTTTTGACTAAAATAAACATAAGGGACATAAGGCATGAAGAGCGCTTTGCTTTACGGAACGTTGCACTCCTCGGAGCGCCTTAGAAAGCCTCCTCTGAATCTCCCCCTAAAGGGAGAGACTTTATAGCTGACGGAGTTTTAAGCTCACGCAGATGCAACAGATTGTGCTGATTTTTAGACTATAAGAACAAAAGGACATAAGGTTGACTGTTATGTGTTTTGACCTATAGACCTGCTTTTATATAATGCAATAATTGGTTTTTGCCTTGGATTTTCTCGTTTTTTTACTGGTTTTTGCCTTGGATTTTCTCGAATTTTAGACTAACTTTGCCTTGGATTTTTTTCATTCAGGACATCGCTCGAGAATGTATCAACCTATGAATCAAAGGGGCGTACAATAAAAGTTTGTCCGCTCTATGCCTTATCGGCATTGTGTCAATTTCTAAAATAATTAATGGAACGATGAAGAACGATATGAAGATTGTTGTGCTTGACGGGTATCCCGGCAATCCCGGGGACCTGTCGTGGGAACCGCTGATGAAACTGGGCGACTGCCGGGTGTTTGACCGCTGCGCCCCGGGCGAGATTGTTGACCGATGCCGCGATGCCGAGGCGGTGCTGGTCAACAAGGTTGCCATCACACGCGAGGTGATTGACGCCCTGCCCCGGCTGCGCTACCTGGGCGAGATGGGTACCGGTTACAATAACATCGACGTAGAGGCGGCGCGCGAGCGTGGCATCACTGTGACCAATGTGCCCGCCTACAGCACCGCGAGCGTGGCACAGATGGCGATGGCACACCTGCTGAACATAGCCTGCCGCACGGGTCACTACTCGCGACAGGTGCGCGCCGGACGATGGAGCGACTGCAAGGACTTCTGCTATACCGACACGCCGCTGATCGAACTTGCCGGCAAGCAGATGGGCATCGTCGGGCTGGGCCAGATTGGTTTTGCCACGGCACAGATTGCCCACGGGCTGGGCATGAAGGTAGCGGCATACACCTCAAAGGACGAGGCATCGCTGCCGGCATGGGTGACAAAGGCACCGTCGCTCGACGACCTGTTCGCCACCAGCGACGTCGTCAGCCTTCACTGCCCGCTGACGCCCGACAACCGGCTGATGGTCAACGCCCGACGCCTGGCTCTGATGAAACCTACGGCAATCCTCATCAACACAGCCCGTGGCATGCTCATCGACGAACAGGCCCTCGCCGACGCACTCAACAACGGCACCATCTTTGCCGCGGCGCTCGACGTGATGACCCAGGAGCCTCCTGCCCACGACAATCCGCTGCTGACCGCCCGCAACTGCTTCTTCACGCCCCATGTGGGGTGGGCCAGCAACGAAGCGCGCCTCAGGCTGATGGATGTCATCACCGACAATGTCGCCGCCTTTATCGCCGGCACCCCCGTCAACGTGGTCAGTTAACCGCCTCACCCTTGGCAGAGGCTTGCATGTTATTGTTTTTTTCTGTAACTTTGCACTCTATGAGA
The DNA here is from genome assembly GCA_018065665.1 of Candidatus Sodaliphilus aphodohippi. Taxonomy (GTDB): domain Bacteria; phylum Bacteroidota; class Bacteroidia; order Bacteroidales; family Muribaculaceae; genus Sodaliphilus; species Sodaliphilus aphodohippi. The sequence goes on along the minus strand of JAGHSV010000199.1, from coordinate 299 downwards.
CGCATTTTGTGGTACATATTGGCTATCGTGGTTGCCGTGGCATCGTGCACCGGCGGCAAGGTGTCGCCGCGGCTGGTGGCTATCGACTCGCTCATCGCCACCGACCCCGACAGCGCCTGCGCCTTGCTCGCGGCGTTCCCCGCCGACTCGCTCGCCTACGGCGACAACCGCCCCTACCACGCGCTGCTCACCACCATCGCCGACTACAAGGCGTACCGCCCCGCCACCAGCGACTCGGCAATCAGCATCGCCCTCGAGCACTATGACCGCAGCGGCGCCGACCCCGACAAGCGCATGCG
>JAGHSV010000197.1 GCA_018065665.1 Candidatus Sodaliphilus aphodohippi | reverse complement strand
ATTTCACCTTATTAAAAAGGAAAATTGTAAATAATATAATATTTGTCTTTTCAATTTACTCTCCTGCTATAATTAAACAAACGGGGCGGACTACGTGGTCCGCCCCGTTGTTAGCCTATGTGAAGAGTTGGTGATTAGCCCAGGATCAGGTTAATCAGTTCGTTGATGTCAAAGATGTCGATAACGCCGTCGCCGGTGAGGTCGCCCAGTTCGATCGGAGTCTCGTTCTGACCGAGAACGGCATTGATGAGTTCGTTAACGTCAAAGATGTCAACAACGCCATCGCCGGTGATGTCACCCTTGAGACCGGGATTGGGAACATCAACCTCTACGATGTTGATGAAGTCTTTCCAGTTGTCGGCTTTCTTGTAGGCAGCCTTGGTTCCGGTGGGGACATAGAGAGTCGCGTTGCTATAGACCTCGGTGGCAAATGCGCCTTCGAGCATCGGTGGGTTCTTTGCCAGAACCTTGACGCTGGTGATGGTCTTGCTGTCGCCAAAACCACCGTGGATTTCTTCCATTGTCGAGGGGAGCTCGATGTTGGTCAGTGCTGTGGCAGCCATGAATGCGCCGTCAATGACCTTCAGACCTTCCTTGGCGATGAACTCGGTCACGGGTGCATAGCGGAATGCCTGTTGACCGACAACCTGGGTGCCGGGTTGCAGATAGAATGCCTTGTTGAGGCGTGCGGTGGGCATGCTTACCAGACGATAGGGCTTGCCATTCTTGATCTCGTAGAGGCAGCTGTCCATCTCGGCAAAGTGCTCTGCGCCCTCGGCTACCTTGATTTCCTTGAGTGCTGTGCAGTTCACGAACGGGTTGCGCTCTGAGGTTTCCAGTGTTGCGGGCATGGTGACGTCGTTCAGGCCTGTGCAGTTATAGAATGCCAGGTCAATGTCCTTCAAGCTGGGGAAGTCGGGCATCTTGGTCAGGGCGTTGCAGCGGATGAATGCCGCGTTCTCAAGTACCTCAACCTTTTCGCCACCCTTGATGGTGGTGAGTGCAGTCATGTTACCGAATGCCTGACTTTTGATGCGCTTCACGTTCTTGAGGTCGAGCGTGGTTGTCGCGTCAATCCACTGGAATGCCGAGCTGTCAACGACTTCACAGGTGCTGGGGAGGTTGACGCTGGTGAGTGCTGTGCGGGTGAATGCCTGCTTGCCAATCTCGACGATGCCCTCGGGCAGGGAGATGGTCTTCAGACCTTCACAACTCATGAACATATAGTTGGGAATGCGCTTGATGCCTTGGGGAAGGGTGACCTTGGTCAGGTTGGGGCAGCCCAGGAACAGCGAAATACCATATTCGGCGTCGGGGTTGGACAGGTTGACGCTGGTCAGCCAAGTGTTCATGAATGTCCAACTACCAAACTTGGTGATGCCTTTGTGGAAGTTGACGGTTTTCACGGTGGGGTTGCCGTAGAATGCGGCGTCACCTAACTCGGTAATTTGGGTGGGGATGGTCACGGTGGTGACATAATTTGTCCCGAAGAACGAACTTGATTTGACAACGGCACCGGGAGCAGCGAGAATCTTGTTCTGTGCCTTGTTGGTCAGGAATACATATTCTTTGTTCTCCTGGGTTGTGCTCAGGTGGGCAAAGTTCTTGTTGTTGGCATTAACTTGGAACTTCCCGATCTGGTTCTCCTCAAACGCGGTGTAATATATGTCGGTCAAGCTGGCGGGCAGGGTGAGGGTGGTGATGCCCTTAACGGTCTGGAAGCTGGCGTTATCAAGGTACCAAATGCCCTCGGGAAGGGTGATGGCACCCGAGAACGATGCACCGCTGAAGGCACCTGCACCAATGCCGATTACCTTGTAGGTCTGTCCGTTATAAGTTACTGTCGCAGCAAAGTCCGACGACGAGATGTCTGAGTAAACAGTCTGGTCGCTCTTGCTTGTGACTTGAACCTCTTTGTTGTTGGTGATAATCTGGTAAGTGAGTTTACCTGATGTGAATGTTGTCCCAATAGACTGGGCTACCGATGCTAGTGTGCAAACTAAGGATGCTACCACAAGCAGAGTTCTTCTAATTGTCATGAATTATAGTTGTTTTTTAGTTAATAGGATATTGTTATCATGACAAAGTTACAATAAATAATTTTATAATGCAAAAAAATACAAAAAAAACGGACGCAACCGTTCATTTTGGGTTGCGTCCGCTATGGGATATAGTAGTCAAGTGTTACTTAACGGCAACTTTCTTACCACCGAAGATGTAGAGGCCTGCGTCAAGACCCTCGAGGCTGGTGACGTTCTGGCGAACGAGACGGCCGTCAACGGTGTAAACGATCTGAGCCTTGGTCACGGTTGTGTTCAGGTCGGTAACGCCTGTGGGGATGGGACGCGGGCAGTTCGAACTGGCTCCATACAGGATCATTATAGTATGAGTCGAGGTTTGCGTTCTCGGGCAG
>JAGHSV010000191.1 GCA_018065665.1 Candidatus Sodaliphilus aphodohippi | reverse complement strand
CATATAATAACATATAAATTAAGTATATCATGTCAAACATATTAACAAAGCAAATCAGAGAACGGATAGAACAACAGGGCGAGAATGCCTTGTATATGGTTCGTGATTTTGCCGACCTTGACAACGATGGTTTGGTTACTCGTGCTTTGTCACGCTTGGCCAAAGAGGGTGTACTTGTGAGAATATCACAAGGAATATACTTATACCCCAAACGCAACCACTACGGGATATTGAAGCCAAGCATTGATGAGATTGCCACAGCAATAGCCCAAAAGGATAAGGCCCGGATTATACCATCGGGATTAACAGCATTGAACAAACTCGGTCTATCAACTCAAGTCACGATGAATGCTGTTTACCTGACAGATGCCACTGCAAGAGAAATAAAGATTGGCAATAGAACTATCACGTTCAAACGCAGTGCACCAAGAAACTTTGCCTATGAGACAGAAGTGTTTCCGCTTGTGGTTTGCGCAATGAAAGAGATAGGCGAGGCACATATAACAAAAGAACATCTCATGTTAATAAAAGAAGCTATCGACAAATGTAAAGACAAAGATGCCATCAGGCGTGACTATAATATAGCTCCTGGGTGGATAAGAAAAAAACTCAGCTTATGACTGCATGGACTAAATTATCGACAGACGAAAGACTGACCATCCTCACTAATATAGCCGAAGAGAAAGGCATAGTCGAGAATGCCGTAGAGAAGGATTATTGGGTTAGTATGGTATTGAGATGCATTTTCTCTTTGCCATACGCAGATGCGTTAGTGTTCAAAGGTGGCACAAGCCTTAGTAAAGCTTGGAACTTGATAGAACGTTTTTCAGAAGATATAGACCTCGCCATTGACCGTAAGTTCTTAGGATTTGGAGAAGAACTCAACAAGTCTCAGCGCACCAAATTGCGCAAGGAATCAAAAAAATTTATCTGCAGCACTTTGGCCAGCGATATTGAAAAAAAAATGTCAGAATACGGAGTTCTTGAAGAATGTAAGGTTGTTGTTCCCGAAACCATTGTCAGTGACCTTGATCCTGTAGTCCTTTTCTTAGAGTACAATACAATTCTCTCTCAAAAGATAGACTATATTCCAGAACGGGTTAAGATTGAAATCAGTTGCCGCTCATTGATTGAACCATTCATGAAAGTTGCAATGCGATCTATGATTGAAGATGCATACCCCAAAGATGCATTTACCATGACAAAGGTTCATGTACCAACTGTCCTTCCTAGCAGAACTTTCTTGGAAAAGATATTTTTGCTACATGAAGAGTTTACAAGGCCCGGTGGCTGCACACACATCGAACGACTTTCCCGTCACATGTATGACATTGAAAAGATGATGGACGAACCATTTGCCATAGAGGCAATGAACAACCATGCTATGTATAACGAGATAATCGCACATCGCAGGGCATTTACAGCATGGAGCGGACTTGACTATGACAGGCATAGACCTCAAACAATTTCTTTTGTTCCACCCGTAGAAATAAAGGATGCTCTTCACAGTGACTATGAACAGATGAAATACGGGTTCATCTATAGAAATGCTCCATCATTCGAACAAATAATTGAACGACTAACAGAATTACAAGAAAGATTCAGAAATTTGTAATAAAGATATACAGCAATGAAACCAATTAGTGCCGAAGCAGCGCTGGGACGTGCAGCAGCACTGTGCAGCCGTGGCGAGCAAGCCGAACGCGACATATATGACAAACTCATCAAGTGGGGCATCGGCGAGACCGATGCCACCAGCATTATCAAACGACTGAAAGACGAGGGGTTCCTCAACGAGGAACGCTACGCCCTGGCATTTGCCCACGACAAGTTCCGCTTTAACGGCTGGGGACGCATCAAGATCGCATACATGCTTCGCCAGAAAGGCGTGTCCAACCAATATATTACCCTGGCCGTCAACAGTATTGGTGATGATGAGTGCCGCGAGACGCTCACTAAACTGCTGCGCGCCCGCTGGCGTGAGGTCTCGGGACGCGACAGCGCCAATGCCCGGGCAGCACTGCTGCGGCACGGTGCCTCAAGAGGATTCGAGCCCGAGTTGCTTTATTCGTGTGTTGACATGATCATGAAGGATGGCAAAGATTAGCATCAAACAAATATTTCGGGCAACAGCCGACGTGCTGATGCCGCGCACCTGCTCGGTATGTGACGGCGTGCTCGACGGCGACGAACGCTACCTGTGTCGCCAGTGCCTCGCCACTCTGCCGCTGACACGCCTCGAGAAAGTTGAATTCAATGCCATGGAACAAAGGTTTGCCGGGAAAGTACCCATCGAGAGGGCGACAGCACTCTTCTACTACGACCGCGGCAACCCCTATACACACATCATTCACGACATCAAATACCGCAACATGCCCCGCATGGGGGTATGGATGGGGGCGTTGGCGGCACGCAATATCGCCCCGACCCAATTCTTTGACGGCATAGATTTCCTCATACCCGTACCGCTGCACCGCAGCAAACTCATAGTGCGCGGCTACAACCAGTCGATGCAGATTGCCTTGGGCATAAGTCAGGAAACCGGTATCACCGCCGTTGACAACGTGCTCATTGCGCCGCAACCACACAGCAGCCAGACCCGCAAGGGTGCCGAGGAACGAAGCCTCAACACAAGTGGCATATTCAAGTGCACCAGCCGCGCAGCATCATTTGCCGGCAAGCACGTGCTCATCGTGGACGACGTGGTGACCACCGGATCCACAACACTGGCATGCGCCGAGGCCCTTCAGCATGCATGCCCACAAATCAAGATTTCAATTCTGTCGCTGGCCGTTACACGGTTAGATTAATTTCAATTTACATATAGGCACAAAAAAAAGCTGTTCGACTCTTGTGAGTGAACAGCTCCAAACCTTTTAATTAGTTTGCGTTGTCTGTGAGCGACTAGATTACTTAGCCTCCTCAGCGGGTGCAGCCTCAGTTGCAGCGCTATCAACAACAGCAGCAGCGCTATCAACAGTAGCAGCAGCGCTATCAACGATAGCAGCAGCGCTATCTACAACCTCTGTAGCAGCAGAGTCAACTGTCTCAGCAGCCTGCTCAGCCTGGTTGCAAGATACGAAAGATACACCGAAAACAACAGCAAGTAATAAAACTAACTTCTTCATTTTTTTAATTTTTTAAATAATAAAACAATTTGTTATTGGTTTGAATTACGGTGCAAAATTAAATCAAATTTTTAATATGCAACTATATTTCAAAAAAAATTTATTCTTTTTTTTTTAGCAACCCCGATTTTTAGTCGTATTTTGGTTCTTAAAACCAACCATAAACCATTATTTGCCAATTAGTTACATTGCCAAAATCGCATCAAACTGCCCTATTGTTAATTAATGTTAACAAGTGGATTTTCGGTCCAAATTAGTGAATTTTTGTGATTTTTTGTGCAAAAATCAGTTGTCATAGAGGTAGCGTTTGATACTCTTTTTTGGGGTTTTTTCAAACTCGTTTGCGATAAGCTGAATTTTGCTGACACGCTCATAGGGTGCTACCAGTTTATTCAGCTCGGCACGCACGCGCTCCATCTGCTCAGGGAGTTGCTCGCGCGTTACGCCCAACTGGTCCATTGCCTCGAAGTCGGGATAGACAAGAGCAACTAACTGACCATTACGCATGATAACCAGACTCTCGTTCACAAAGAGCATGTTGTTGAGCTTTGCCTCGATTTCCTCGGGATAGATATTCTGGCCGCTGCTGCTCAGGAGCATGGTCTTCAGTCGTCCGCGAATAAAGATTGTTCCGTCGGCACTCATGGTACCCATGTCACCGGTATGCATCCACCCGTCCTCATCAAGCACCTTGGCTGTTGCCTCGGGATTCTTATAATATCCTGCCATCACGTTCTCGCCTTTGAGCAGAATCTCGCCAGGGATGTTCTCGGGATCATCGCTCAAGATGCGGCACTGCATGATGCCGGGCAGGATGCGGCCTGCACTATGAGGCACATATTCCCACCAGGGCGTATGGCTCACCAGTGGCGCACACTCGGTCATGCCATATCCGACGGTGAACGGGAACTTGATTTTATACAAGAAATCCTCGACCTCGGCATTGAAAGCGGCACCGCCAACAATCACCTCGACAAACTCTCCGCCAAAGGCATCGCTGAGTTTCTTCTTTATCTGTGCATAAATTCGGTTGTCCAGGAAAGGAACGGCAAGCGCCCAGCGCAACATTCCGCGGCTAATCATCGGGACAATCATCTTGCTGTAGATTTTTTCAAGCACCAGAGGCACGCACAGCACCAAGTTGGGTTTGACATCGTTCATGGCCTTGACCAGAATCTTGGGCGACGGGATGCGGCCCAACAGCGTGATGTGCGAACCCAGCACCAGCGGCAGCATCATGTCAAACATACAACCGTAGGCATGGGCCAGCGGCAGGAACGAGAGACATCGCGAACCCTTGTAATGCAGTTTGGAGGCAGCTCCATAGTGCATGTTGCCAAGGATATTGCGGGCAGTAATCATCACGCCCTTGCTAAATCCCGTTGTTCCCGAGGTGTAGTTGATGATGACAAGGTCATCTTTCTCAACCTCGGGGAAACGGATATCGTTGCGGTAGAAACCTTCCTTATAGGTCTTGTTGAAGGTGCGCGTCAAGTTAAATATAGCCTTACCGACAGTCTCGCCGGGTTTCTCGGCCAGCAGTTTGAAATCGTCAACCGAGACAGCACCGCGAATGTAATGCAACTCGTCAAAGTCAAGCGAGTCCCAAATCACCTTTGACGAGAACAACAACTTTGCATCACTGTGGTTGATGATATGCTGGGCATCGGCCGGATTAAAGTCCGGCAAAATGGGTACGATGACGGCACCGTATGTCACGGCACTGATAAAGACCACAACCCAGTTGGGAACATTCTTGCCAATCAGGGCAATCTTGTCGCCTTTTTCAATTCCGCACTGTTTGAAAAGCAAATGTATCCGCGCCACCTTGCGCGCAAAATCGCCATACGTCATGGTGATTTTGCTCGAGTAGTCGGTCACTGCCGGCAACTCCCAGTTGTCAATAAAACTCTTCTCGTATAACTTGGTCAGTACTGAATTTATCATAGCGACTTTGATTGTTCATTTGTAATTACACTGCAAAGGTACAAATTTAGACGCAAAAGCACAAACTTGTACTATATAAATATGTACGCGCGCGAGTGAAATATTTGAGTTTTTTTGAAAAAAAAGTGATTTTATTTTGTCAGTTCCGAAAAAAGCAGTACCTTTGCACACGCAAATGAGAAATAACTCATTTGACTCCGTAGCTCAGCTGGTAGAGCAATTGACTCTTAATCAATGGGTCGTGGGTTCGAGTCCCACCGGGGTCACCAACTGCCGGACCACATGGTTCGGCAGTTTTCTTTTGTCCTATAGCCAATAACATACTGTAACCAACAACAGAGTCCTGCCCCCGATGAGGCAAGACTCTGTAATATTTTGTCTGGTCCGCTGGCGTCAGGCTTGGGGCACGGGTGCCTTGATGTTGACGTCGGTCTGCGGGAAAGGTATCTCGATGCCATGCTCGTTGAGGGCATTGTAAACCTCCTCCTTGATGAGGGCGATGTCGGCCACGGTCGAGAGTACACGTGTCCAGATGACGATGGTCAGGTCCACGCTGCTGTCGCCAAAGTTGGTGAACAGCACATCGATACCCTTGCTGTGGTCATAGCAGTCAAGGTGCTGAAGGCGGTCGATGATGATGCGGCGCACGTCGTTAACCTGTGACCCGTAGGCGACGCCGACAGTAATCTGCGACTTCTCGTAACCATGGTTGCGCGTGAGGTTCTTGAAGTTCTTGCTGAACAACTGGCTGTTGAGGAACGCTATCACCGAGCCATCGACTGTCTCGACCATTGTGCTCTGGTAGTTGATGTTGTCAACCTTGCCTCGGATTCCGTCACACTCGATGATGTCGCCAATCTTGACACGTCCGCTCATCAGCGACAGTCCGTAGAACAGGTTCTCGAGGGTGTCCTTCATGGCGAAACCGATACCGGTCGAGAGACCAGTCAGGATGAGGGCGATACCGGCGCGGTTGACATCCAGCGCCACCATGATGATGTATACATATATGCCCCAGCCAGCATACTTCATGATGTTGATTGAGAGCGAGACTGCCTTGTTCTTGGACTTGGTCTTGTACTCCTTCCACAGCAGGTAAGCATTGATGCTGATGTAAATAAGGTAGTTGAAGACAAAGCCCAGTGCCACGGCAAACGTCAGTCGCTTCAGCGAAAGCACAATCACATCAGGGATGTTGAGGAATTTGGCGGTGAACACCTCTTTACACCACTCGGTGAGGTCAAACACCTCGGCTGCCCAGTAAATGGACAGACCAAGCGAGAAGGTGGCTGCAATGGGGATAATCATCTTGTAAACAGCATCATAGAACCATGTGCGACGAATGTCGGCATCCTCGGGGATATGCTTATCCTCGTAACGATGTAACAGGTCATAGACCACGGTAATGGTCTGGATGGCAGTGAGCTGCATAATCCACCAGATGAGCACCTGGACCGACATGAGTGTGTAGCCCGACCAGGCAATTATAAGAGACACCACCATCACAATCAGCGAAATCCAGGTATAGAACATATCGCTGCGGGGCATCTGCTGGTTGTGTCGCCTGATGATAAGGAACTGCCAGATGGTACATGCCAGCAGCACAAGCGGGAATGTGAGGTTGACAATGGTGTTCGGCATGAAGGTGATGCGGTAAATGAACACGATAAAGCCTACAACGGTGATGGGGACATAGAGTCTGATTGCACGGTTAACAAGGTCACCGTCAAGTCTAATCAGCAGCGACATCATGATTACCACCAATAACCACGCATACTCACTGAGTAGCCCCGATGCCATGATGATGAAGTTGTGGTGTTCAAGCGTGAGCGAGATTACCAGTGTCGCGATGGCGAACAGTGCGGCCGACACACATGTGATGATGGCGCCGCGCTTCTTGCGGAACTCTTCAGTTACAAAGCGTTTGGGCATCAGGAAACGGATAAACAGATTACTGAGCACGACAGCAATCACCACATAGAAGATGATGAATATAAACAGGAACAAAACCAGGTTGCCGCGCCACTCGCTGCGTGTGCTGCCAGTGGGCTGATACTTATCACGAAGGTCGGCAGCACCCTGACGCCACTGCATCGGCAATGTCATCAACGTGGAAAAATAACTTTGGTCACGATTGATAAATATGTTGCGGCGAACGTCATCATAGGCCGAGAGAGCGAAGTCATTGATTTGCTTGGCCTGCTGCAACACAAACTGGGCACGCTGCTGCGTACGCTCAATCTGCACCTGTTGTATTGCCATGTCCTTGGCAAGGGCATTGGCGAGCACGATACAACTGTCGCGATCACTCTGCATGGCGCTGTCGGTGAGCAGGAAAGGGGGTATCTCATTCAGCGACTTGACAAGACGCACATACTGCTTGACCTGGTCGTTATATTTGTTGGCAAACTTTTCAAACGGCCCCATCCGGCGCGACATGTTGTTATAGAGTTCGGTCGCCTCGCTGCACGCATAGGTAAGGTCAAACACATAGTCTGTCTTCTGCGAGTAGAGCATCAGCTCGATTTGCTGACAACGGTCCATCGTCTCGAGCATCGACTTGTCAAAGCGCTTGCTCATCTGCTTGAAACGGTTCATCCGCTGCAGTTGGTCCTGATGGGTGATAGTGAGTTCGGTGTTCAGGACGCTCAGGGTATGTTTGAGGTCACGTTCCTTCAGCACTGCCTGCCCGGCCAGGGTGCCGGCAAACAGGATAATTAACAAGAGAAAAATTCGTTTTGCCATTCTGTTCTTTTGCAATAATCAATATTTAGGGGCAAATTTACTAATAATTAGCGAAATTTGCCCCTAATTTTAGGTAAACTTGCACGATGCAAGCACGAATATGACTTTTTTTACTCGATTACGGCTGCAAAACCGCCGCCATTTGCCATATGGATCTTGACGGGTTTGCCGTTGGACAGTGTCTCGCACTTGTAGTCCTCGGCATGCCAGTTGGCGTTGATGCCGTCGCGGTACAGCTTGATTTTGCTGCCTCCGGCAAAACTGAGGTCAACGGTGACATCACGCTCCTGCCAGTTGGTGATGCCGCCGACATACCA
>JAGHSV010000185.1 GCA_018065665.1 Candidatus Sodaliphilus aphodohippi | reverse complement strand
AGCTTGATTTTGCTGCCTCCGGCAAAACTGAGGTCAACGGTGACATCACGCTCCTGCCAGTTGGTGATGCCGCCGACATACCACTTGCTGCCCTTGCGGTGGGCCATGATGACACACTCACCAATCTTGGCCTCGAGCACGCGGGTCTCGTCCCATGTGGTGGGCTCCGACGCGATAAAGTCGGTGCACTCCTGGTTGTCCTCATAGTTGGTGGGGGTGTCGCACAGCATGTTGAACGGTGAGTTCAGGATCATGTAGAGGGCCAGCTGGCGGCTGCGGGTGCCCTGGCTCATGGGCTGGCTGTTGCAGGGGTAGAAGTTTTCCTTGACGGCATTGCGCATCGCGCCCTGGGTGAAGTCCATCGGGCCGACAACCTGGCGGATGAACGGCAGGACGGTCTCGTGGCTCACCTCGTCATACTCGTCCAGCTCGGACCACTTCAGCTGCTCCATGCCGGCGACGGCCTCGAAGTTGAGAACGTTTGGATAGGTGTACTGCAGGCCCGACGGAACGGGGGTGCCGTGGAAGTCGCAGAACAGGTGGTAGCGCGCCGCTGTCTCGGCGGCTTTCTCGAGGAAACGCATCATCTCCTGGTCGTTGCGGTCCATGAAGTCTATCTTGAAGCCCTTGATGCCCATGGCCGAGTAGTGCTTGCACACGTTCTCCATGTCGCGCTCGAACGCCTTGTAACCCGCCCACAGGACGAGCCCGACGTTGCGCTCGCTGGCATACTTGACCAGCATCTCCAAATCAATCTCGGGGACAACCTGCATCAGGTCGGCTTTCAGATTCACTGCCCAGCCCTCGTCAAGGATAACATACTCGATGCCGTTTTTAGACGCGAAGTCTATATAATATTTATAGGTGTCGTTGTTGACGCCGGTCTTGAAGTCAACGCCCTTCAGGTTCCAGTCGTTCCACCAGTCCCAAGCCACCTTGCCGGGTTTCACCCAGCTGGTGTCGCCCAGGCGCGACGGTTCGGCCAGGCGGCGCGAGATGTCGGTGGTCAGCAGCTGTGCCTCGTTCTCGGCTACATACATCATGCGCCACGGGAAGACGCGCTTGCCTGCCGTGCGGGCAATCAACGGCTGCCAGTCGTCAACTACCATCTGCAGGTTGTTGTGGGCTCCCTGATGCTGTTTCTTGGGATAGGGAGCATAGTAACCGGTTATCTGGTTGTTATTGTGGGTCAGCAGCAGCATGCCGGGGTAGTCAAACACGTTGTAGTCGGCAATGAGAAGACGCTTGCCGTCCTGCAGGTCTATCAGGCACGGGGCGATTGACACATGTGCCGCGTTGTGCTCCGACAGGTGCTGATATTTATAGGTGTTCTCATACGAACTGAAAGTCTGCGCCCTGAAGTCGTCACTTTTGACACGTGAGTTGACTGGAGACACATAACTCATGTAGTCACCGGGCAGGTTGAACTCGGCGATTTCGTTCTCGATGGTGATCGAGTCCTTCATGCCGGTCTCGAAACGGTAGGCAACGCAGTCGTTGTAGGCGCGGAAGACAACCGAGTATTTGCCAAACGAGAAGGTGGCGGTGGTGAGGTCTCCCTTCACCTGCTTTTTCAAACTTGGCGCGCCCTTGATGCCCTCGCCCAGGGTCTGCCCCCCAACAAGTTTCATGGCGATGTGCGACTTGGCCATGACAGGCGTGCCGTCATGGTTTATCTCATAGTAAAGCGAGCCACCGTCAACGGTCACTGTGGTTTTCAACTTGCCGTCGGGCGACGTGAATTCATACTGTTTGCCGCCATTGCCAGCCCACAGGGGCATAGCTGCCAGCAACATCACGATTGCGATTAATGTTTTCTTTGTCATAAGTATTACAGAGTTAATATATTGCAAATTTAATCATTTTTATCCAATATACAACCATAATTGGAGCAAAACCTTAGTTTAAAGTTACTCTATCACGGCTGCAAAACCGCCGCCGTTGGCCATGTGGATTTTAACGGGTTTGCCGTTGGACAGTGTCTCGCACTTGTAGTCCTCGGCATGGCAATTGGCATTGATGCCGTCGCGGTACAGCTTGATTTTGCTGCCTCCGGCAAAACTGAGGTCAACGGTGACATCACGCTCCTGCCAGTTGGTGATGCCGCCGACATACCA
>JAGHSV010000232.1 GCA_018065665.1 Candidatus Sodaliphilus aphodohippi | reverse complement strand
ACTTTACATCTACTCCAATATATAGAACAGTTTCTACTTGAGATTTGTTCAATTTTTATTATATCATCACTTTAAGTATTTTTATTATTTTGCTGATTTATTGAGTTTTACAAAGATTGTAAAAATTTGTAAACGTCTAAATTTGATGCTTTTGCAAACGATTTAAATGCAAATTTGCGAATGCACTGGAGCTACAACAAACGGGAACAGGCATAACGTTTGTGAATTTGCTATTTTCATTCGCGACACCACCCTATTCAATCTGAAACTGCTGTTGCCGAAAGTGAATTTGCAACCGCGAACATCGCGTGGTAAAATGCCAAGTTCGGGATTTTCTGACGCTCAACTCGATTTCCTTGCGATTTTTTTTCAAAACACGGGGCGGAATAGGAGTACGAGATTCTGAAACAAACAACAGTAACTATGAAAAGATATTATTATTTACTAATCAGTATATTGCATTCAAAATGCAATGTTTGGCGTTTTTGTTCAGAAAAATCGATAAAGCGCCAAATCGGCACCAAACGGCAACAAGGTCTCCCAATGCCGAAATTACAATAAGCGCAAAAAGCATAATCCAGCTCCCCTATCCTACCCCACTATTTTGCTAGATGAATCAAAAACTGGAACAAAAAAAATATTGCCTCAAAAAAGGCAATATTTTGACCGATCAAAAACACCTCAAAAAATGTCATTCAAGTTCGTCTTTGATAAACGATGCCGTAATTGATTTTTTGCTCTTAGATACCTCCTCGGGCGTTCCGGTTGCAACAACTTCGCCTCCGCCACGTCCACCTTCGGTTCCCATGTCGATGATATAATCGGCACACTTGATCACGTCCAGGTTATGTTCTATCACAATCACCGTATTTCCTTTTTGGACCAATTTTTGAAGTACTCCCAAAAGCACCTTGATATCTTCGAAATGGAGACCCGTTGTAGGCTCATCAAGGATATAGATTGTCCGTCCTGTGTCACGCTTCGACAACTCGGTCGCGAGTTTCACGCGCTGGCTCTCGCCTCCCGAGAGCGTGCTTGACGGCTGCCCCAGCTTGATGTAGCCCAGTCCCACGTCCTGCATCACCTTTATCTTGTTCAGAATCGAAGGAATTGCCTCAAAAAACTCCACAGCCTGATTTATCGTCATGTCAAGGACATCGGCAATGGACTTGCCCTTAAACTTAACTTCAAGAGTCTCACGGTTATAGCGTTTTCCGGCGCATTCCTCACATGGAACGAGCACATCGGGTAAGAAATTCATTTCCACCGTATTATAACCATTACCCTTGCACACTTCGCATCGGCCTCCTGAGATGTTGAACGAGAACCGTCCGGGCCGATATGCGCGTATTTTTGCCTCGGGAAGCGCAACAAACAGGTTTCTGATGTCGGCAAACACGCCGGTGTATGTGGCGGGATTAGAGCGCGGCGTACGCCCCAGCGGAGTCTGGTCGACAGTGACCACCTTATCTATATTCTCGAGGCCCTCGATGCTGTCATAGGGCAACGGTTCGGCGCTTGAGCGATACAGTTTCTTGCTGAGAATGGGTTGCAGCGTCCCGTTGATGAGCGACGACTTTCCGCTGCCGCTGACACCGGTGACGCACACAAACATGCCAAGCGGAATCGACACATCCACCCCTTTGAGATTATTGCCTCGGCAACCGTGCAGGGTGATGAACTTGCCGTTTCCGTCTCGACGCGTACTGGGCACTGGAATCTGTGTCGTACCGTTGAGATAATCGGCCGTCAGGGTGTGTTGCTCCAGCAATTGGGACGGAGTACCCTGGAAGACCACATTGCCGCCTCTACGGCCCGCTTTAGGGCCTATATCGACAACATAATCGGCATTGAGCATCATCTCCTTGTCGTGCTCGACAACAATGACCGTATTGCCCTCGTCGCGCAGTTTCTTCAGCGAGTCAATGAGGCGTTTGTTGTCGCGCTGGTGCAGTCCGATGCTGGGTTCGTCAAGAATATACAGTACATTGACCAGTTGCGACCCTATCTGGGTTGCCAGCCTGATGCGCTGGCTCTCACCGCCCGAGAGCGATGCCGACGAGCGGTTGAGCGACATGTAGTCGAGCCCCACGTCAAGCAGGAAGTCGAGTCGCGACGAGATCTCCTTGACAATCTCCTCGGCAATTTTCCATTTATTGCCATCAATATGGTTATGGAGGTCGTTGATCCAGTCACGCAGTTCGGCAATGTCCATCGCCGCCAACTGTGCAATGTTCTTGCCGTTGAGACGGAAATGCAATGCCTCGCGGTTCAGCCGTGCGCCGTTGCACAGCGGACACGTTGTTCGCGAAAAGAACTGCCCTGCCCACTTCTGCGCCTGGGCCGATGCAGTCTCGTCCTGCTGCATCTCGACATATTTAAGGAGTCCGTCAAACGTCAGGAAATAGTTGTTTGTGGCCTCGGTATTGGTCTTGATATTGAGTCGCTGGTCGGTACCGTTCATAATGTCGTCGATGGCCTCGTCGGGCACGTCACTGAGCGGTGTGTCCAGCGTACAGTCATACAGTTCGCATATAGCCTGAATTTGCCAGAATATGAGCGAATTCTTGTACTTGCCCAACGGCAGGATACCGCCCGCCCTGATGCTGAGCGACGTGTCGGGCATCACCTTGTCCCTGTCGATGATATTCACATATCCCAGTCCTTTGCACTTGGGGCAAGCGCCCAGTGGCGAATTGAACGAGAAATTGTGGGGGGCGGGTTCGGGATAGGACAGACCGGTGTCGGGGTCCATCAGCGACTTGCTGTAGTATCCCAGTTCACCCGAATCGGCATCGAGAATCATCAGCTGGTCGCCGCCCTGCTTGAACGCCAGGTTGACGGTGTCGATGAGTCGTTTCTCGTGGGTCTGCGCCACCTTCATCTTGTCAACCACCAACTCGACGCTGTGGTTGCGGTAGCGGTCCAGTTTCATCCCGAAGGTGATTTCCTTTAGTTCGCCGTCGATGCGGACATTGACATAGCCCTTCTTTCTCAACTGCTCGAAGAGGTCCTTGTAGTGTCCCTTACGGTTCTTGACAAGCGGCGCCAAGACATACACGCGCCTATTGTCAAATTTGGACAAAATCAGCTGTGTAATCTTCTCGACGGTATATTTCACCATCTGTTTTCCCGACAGATAGGAGTAGGCATCGGCCGCGCGGGCATAGAGAAGCCTGAGGTAGTCATATATCTCGGTAGTGGTGCCCACGGTACTGCGCGGGTTCTTGTTGGTCGTCTTCTGGCTGATAGAAATCACGGGGTTGAGGCCCGTAATCTTATCGACGTTCGGGCGTTCGAGCGCCCCGAGCATGTTGCGGGCGTATGCCGAGAAAGTCTCGAGGTAGCGGCGCTGCCCCTCGGCAAAGATCGTGTCAAACGCCAGCGACGACTTCCCGCTGCCGCTCAGTCCGGTGATTACCGTTAGCGAGTAGTGCGGTATTGTGACGTCGATATTCTTCAGGTTGTGGACCTTTGCCCCCAACACGTTGACGCAATCGACCTCCTTGCCGTTAAACTTCATTATCCCGGAAAAATTATCTTGGGTTACTCAAAATCAGACGGTGTCACGTTGCCGCCATCGTTAATGCGTTTGTATCGAATGATATTGATGTCGCCTTTGAGTTTATATTTCTTGTCGTCGCTGCCCCTGGCCTCGATGACATAGTAGTAGACACCGGCGGGCACGAGTTTGCCCTTGTAGGTGCCGTCCCAGCCGCCCGACGGGTCGGTGAATTCGATTATCTTGTTGCCCCAGCGATTGAAAATCCAGCAGTGGAAATCAATGATCGAGCGATAGGAAACCTTCCACACGTCGTTAACGCCCTCGCTGGTTCCCGGCGTGAACACGTTGGGGCAAACCAGTTCGCTCTCGCCGATGTTGACGGTATAGATATCGCTGAGGTACTCACAGGTGCCGTCGGCATTGGCGGCAAAGAAACGCCAGTAGGTAGTCCCGGCGTCCTCAAAGACCTGGTCAATCTCCTCCTGGTTGATGCGCAGCGTGATATCATTGAACTCGCGGTAATATGACATCTGCCACTCCTTGTGCATAACAGCGTCGGTGCAATAGGCCGTGAACGTGATGTGAGCCGGAGCACTGCCTCCCAGCGTGCTCTCGCTACCCGATTTCTTTTCATTGTCATGGCCTTTTTTCTCTTCCTGAACTACCACGACACGGGCATCAACGGCAGCAGTGGTGTAAGTTCCGCTCTCGACCGAGACGTCCTCGCCCCAGAACCGCAGGAAACGGTCGCCCGACAGCGAGAACGTGGTGTTCTCGAAGGGTGCGGGAATAACGATGGTGCTCTTGAACGAGGGCTGAGACTCCTCGACGCGCTTCTCCTGCCAGTGCGTCGTGTCGCTCCACTCGAGGTTGTTGTAGGCAGCGTCAAGTCACGGTCAAGCGTGCGGCGCACACCGTTAATGCCAAAGAAGGGGATGTCGGGCCCGTTGCCGTCGACATTGATGGTGACCGTACCGCAGTCGCCGTCGCTCGGTGCATCGATGCTGCTGAGTGTCAAGCGATAGTCGGCATAGTTAGTCACCCACAGGTAAAGTCGGCTGGTGCCTTCCTCAATGATGTAGCCCTTGTTGGGTATGACCTGAGCAATAGAAGTTGTGAGGCCGTCTGTAACAACACCCTCGAGCTGCTCGGCATAGCCACCGCCCAACTCGCCGTAGGAGTACCATGTTACGGGATTCTCGGTCTGTGCCGTATAGGACATCCCGACGCCTTTTGTATCATAAAGCACATACACCTTGTCAAGGCCGGTATTGGCAGCCGGAGTCTCCTCAAAGACCTCTCGCGTGTTGCCGGTGAAAGCCACCTGTGCCCCGGCAGCAAAAGCCGTGACAAGCGCCAATATTGAAATCAAAAATCTTGTTTTCATATCATATACAAACTTAATCCCTGAGCAACAACGCGTTACCCCGAGCAAACAGTCGCCGTGCCTCCACAGGGGCACATGACAGGACAAAGTTAGTGATAAAATCCCAAACAAACACCATCCAAGCCCGTTAAAATGTCTAAACAGGAGCCACGACAATGCCGTTGGAGAACGCTTCGCTTTCCAGAACGTTGCACTTTTCGGAGCGCCTGACGGCTCCACAGAGCGCTTCGCTGCTCAGAACGTTGCACTTTTCGGAGCGCCTGACGGCTTTTCAGTCTCACGCAAATTGGGCAAATTGAGCAGATTTTTTGACTAAAAATTACATAAGAGACATAAGGCTGACGCTGTGGGTTATGGGTTTCACGCAGCCAATTAAGGTTGGAAGCATTATAGACAAGCGGGCGGAGCCATGGAGGTTCCGCCCGCTGTGGTGGTTAGTCTGCTTTTTTACTTGTACTGCTTGGCCTCGACCTCGCCGCGGATGGCAGAGAGGGCGTTGAATGCCAGCGCCTGCATCTCGTCTTCGCCGGGATAGGCAACGACGGGAGCGATGAAGCCGACACGGCGGGTGATTTCCTCTACGACATACTTCCAGTATGCGATGCCGCCGGTGAGTATGATGGCGTCAACCTTGCCGCAGAGCACAGCCGACTGGCTTGCGATTTCTTTTGACACATGATAGATCATGGCGTCGGTAACGAGTGTTGCCTTGGGGTCATGCTCCTCGGCAACGAGACGCTCGAGCTCGCGCATGTCGTTGATGCCCATGAGAGCGGTCACGCCACCCTTGCCGTTGAGCATCTTGATTACCTGCTGCTGGGTATATTGTCCGCTGAAGCACAGCTTAACGAGGTCGGCCGCGGGAATTGTACCGGCACGTTCGGGCGAGAACGGTCCCTCGCCGTCGAGAGCGTTGTTGACGTCAACCGCCATACCCTTCTCGTGTGATGCGACCGAGATGCCTCCGCCCAGGTGGCACACGATGAGGTTGAGGTCCTCGTAGCGCTTGCCGTTCTCACGGGCATAGCGGCGTGCGATGGCTTTTTGGTTGAGAGCATGCCAGATGCTGTGACGCTTGATGAGCGGCGAGCCGCACACGCGAGCCAGGTCATTGAGCTCGTCAACGACAACGGGGTCGGCAATGAAGCTGCGGCAACCGGGCACCTCGTCGGCAATCGCCTTGGCGATGATGCATCCCAGGTTGGAGGCATGTTTCTGCACGGCGTTGCGTGCGTCGTTGACCATCAAGTCGTTAACCTCATAGACACCGCCGGGGATGGGTTTGGTGAGACCACCGCGGCCGATAATGGCCTTGAAGTCGTTGATGTTATAGTTTTCCTCCTTGAGCACGTCCATGATGAGTTGTTTGCGGAACTCAAACTGCTCGATAACATCGTTGTAGGGAGCGAGTTGCTCGGGAGAGTGAGATATATTGCGTTTGAAGACCATCTTCTCGTCGTCGTAGATGGCAATCTTGGTCGAAGTGGAACCGGGATTAATTACAAGAATCAACATAATCTTTATCGTGGTTTAAATCGTTAATTAAAGCATAGCGGCCACAGCGAGGCTGTAGAACTTGCACTCGGTGCTGTCGGCACGCGAAGGCACGACAACAGGCGCTATTGTACCCTGAAGCATGCCTGCAGTAGCAGCCTTGGCAAACAGAGTGATTGTCTTGTAGAACACATTACCGGCCTCAATGTCGGGGAAGATGGCAGCGTCGGCCTCACCATGAATGGGCGAGTCGATGCCCTTGGTCTGCATACTGGCCCAGCAGCACGAAGTCTTCAGGTCGAGGGGACCGTCAACGATGCACTTGCCGAACTCTCCGTCTTGCGCCATTTTGACAATTTCCTTGTATCCGACGGTGAACGGGAAGAACTTCTCGCCAACCTTCTCGGTACAGTGAATGAGAGAAATCTTGGGTTCCTCGATGCCCATCGAGTGGCAGAGGTCACTGATGTAGCTGACCTGCTTGATGCGCTGCTCGTGGGTGGGATAAGGAATAACCGCGGGGTCGGTGAAGAACAGCAGACGGTCGTAACCGGGAATCTGGGCAGTGGTGACGTGAGTCATGACATTGCCGCGCGGCAGGATGCCGGTTTCCTTGTTGAGGACTGCGTGAAGCAGGTTATCGGTGTTGATAAGGCCTTTCATGAGAATATCGGCCTTGCCTTCACGAACGAGCGAAACGCCAAGCGCCGCAGCCTCGTCGCGGTCGTCGGTGTCGACAAAAGAGATATGCTGTGCCAGAGGTTTGAACTCTTCGAGAGCCTCAATCTCCTGACGGCAACCCACAAAGATTGCCTCGATGAAGCCGCACTCCAGAGCACGTTGAACGGCATGTTGTGTTGACCCGTCGGCAGCCCATACGACTGCGACTTTCTTGCGAGTACCCCTGCTGGAGAGATGCTCGATCATTGCATCAAAATTCTTTATAGCCTCCATTGATTAATGCTATTTATGGTTAATAAGTTAATTTCAATGCAAAGTTACTAATTTTTTTGCAAAAAAAGAAAAAAAAGAGCACTACCGCCTGAGGATTTCCATATATTCCTCGTAGGGTATGTAGCGGGCGCCCATCGATTTGAGGTGCCGGGTCTCGATTTGGCAGTCGATAAATTTCCAACCGAGCGCCTCGAGTTGGCGCGCAAGCCCGATGAGAGCCAGTTTTGAAGCGCTGGGGACTCGCGAGAACATGCTCTCGCCAATGAAGCAGCCATTGATGGTGACTCCGTACAAGCCCCCGACAAGGTCATCCCCGTCCCACACCTCGACACTTGCCGCAAGCCCCAAGTTGTGCAACATCGTGTAGGCCTTCTTGATATCGGGCCCCAGCCACGCCCCCTCCATGTCGTAACGGCCGTTGACCGTGGCACAGCCCTCTATCACTCCGTCAAAGTCCTCGTTGATGGACACGCGGTAGCGCTCCTTGTTGATGAGCGAGCGCATGGAGTGCGAGACATGCACCTCGGCGGGAAAGATGACGAAACGCTGCAGCGGGCAGTACCACACCGGTTCGTTCCACTCACGGAAGCCGAACCACGGGAAAATGCCGTTGCTGTAGGCCAACAGCAGGCGGTCAATGCTGAGGTCACCGCCAACAGCCAGCATGCCGTCGGGATCGCCGTCGTAGGGGTTTGGGAAAACGAGTTCTTTGCCAATGCGGTAAACCATGGTCAGGATTTTTTTGCCCTTGACGGACGTACCTTCATAGTCAGCCCCGAAGCGTCGGCACCGACTGTTGCCGTTCCGCCTGCAGTCAGTTTGCCAAACAGGATTTCACGCATCAGCATGGTTTTGAGGTTCGTATGTATGATGCGGTCCATCTCGCGGGCGCCATAGGTGAGCGAGTATCCCTTGTCAACGAGCCACTCGATGGCGGCATCGTCCAATTTGAGTTTCACCCTGCGAGCCAGAAGCAGCGACGAGAGTTCACGCAGTTTCTTGTCAAGAATCATGCGCGCCATCTTACGGTCCATGTCGTTGAACACAACGGTGCCCGACAAACGGTTGATGAACTCGGGTTTGAAGGTCTTCTTGACCTGACGCAGCATGGCATCTCCGGCAGTGACGGTCGAGGCAAATCCCAGGGCAGCCTGTCGCGCATACTGGGCACCGGCGTTGCTGGTCATGATCAGCACCACGTTGCGGAAGAAAGCCTTACGGCCTTTGCTGTCGGTCAGCACGCCATAGTCCATCACCTGCAACAGTATATCGAAGATGTCGGTATGAGCCTTCTCAATCTCGTCAAGCAGCAGCACGCAGTCGGGACTGCGGCGAACGGCGTCGGTCAGCTGCCCGCCGTCATCATATCCCACATATCCGGCAGGCGAGCCGATAAGTTTTGCCACCGTATGCTTCTCGGCAAACTCACTCATGTCAAAACGAATCAGTTCCACCCCCATCTCGCGTGCCAGGACACGTGCCAACTCGGTCTTGCCGACGCCCGTAGGCCCTACAAACAGGAGGCTTGCCAGAGGTTTGGACTCATCGAGCAGGCCGGCTTTGGACATCAGCACCGACTCGACCACCGAGCGCACAGCCCCGTCCTGGCCATAGATATTGGCGAGCATCCGCTGCTCGAGCGTCATCAGTCGCGCCTCGGTCTGCTCGTCGTCATCGAGGTTGGCCACACGAGCCACGCGGGCGAGGACCTGGGCGATGAGCGCCTTGTCGACAACGGGCGGCAACTTGGGATGCATCTGCACGTATGCTCCGGCCTCGTCAATCAGGTCAATGGCCTTGTCGGGGAGGAACCGGTCGCGAATGTGCCGCGCGCTGGCCTTGACGGCCATCACCAACGCATCGTCGTCATATTTGACCGAATGGAATTGTTCGAAATTATCTTTGAGCGCACGCACAATCTTGATTGCCTCGTCAACAGTGGGCTCGGCGATGTCAATGGTCTGGAAACGGCGCATAAGCCCCTTGCTGCCGGCAAGCCGCTTGTTGAACTCCTCGTAGGTGGTGGCGCCGATAAAACGCAGGTTGCCCTTCTCGAGGTATGGTTTCAGCATATTCGATGCGTCCATCGAGCCTTCGCCCGTTTGTCCGGCTCCGACAATATTATGCATTTCGTCGATATAAATGATGGCCTTGCCGTCGGCGGCGGCACCTTCCATTATGAACTTGATGCGATTCTCAAAATCGCCCCTCATCTGCGTTCCAGCCAACAACGAGCCCAGCTCAAGCGAATAGATGCGGAACCCCTTGAGGCGTTCGGGAACACGCCCGTCGGCAATGCGTTGTGCCAGTCCGTAAACAATCGCCGTCTTGCCCACACCGGGCTCGCCCAGGTGCAGCGGGTTGTTCTTCTCCTTGCGGCACAGCACCTGCATCGTCCGTTCGAGTTCAGGCTCACGTCCGATGAGCGGGTTGTGGCCCTCGAGGTTGTCGCTGATGCATGTCACATAGCTCTTCCATCGCTCGGGTTGTGGCTGCCGGTTCTCGTCGTTGCCCGACTCGGCAGCAGCATTCTCGCGGTTGCAAGCCTCGACCAGACGGCGCATGAAGTCGCCCTCAGAGTCGGTGATGGCCAATTTCAGGTAATGGGCAGGCCACGAATCCTCGAGCTGGAGGATGGCGTGGACCAACATCGGGATATCGATTGAATCGCGCTCGGCAGCCAGCATATTTCTTGCAACCGTCTCCAACACCCGCACAAACTGAACCGTGGGAGCCGGTACATGAGGATCGGATTTGTCAACAGTTGACATCTCATCCAGGTCTTTGTCGAGCGACTCCTGCAACTGGTCGGTCGCCTCGACCGACGTCTGCTCGTCGTCGGCAAAAGCAGTGTCCAACAACCCAAGGTCGGCAATGGCCGACAGCAGATGGGTGGGCGTGATAAATTCGTGCCCGTTGTCACGGGCAATACACATCGCCTGGTACATGGCCGAACTGGCCAGATTATCGTAGTGCAAAGTTTCTGACATAATAAAAAATTAATGTGTGTTCAACAAATTAAGCCGGTTCACAAATCACCTTGAGCGGAAAATTCTGTTCACGGGCCATATTCATGGCCATCTGCGCCCTTGTCTGTGCCTCGTCGAGGCAATAGGTGCCGGCAACTCCCCTGCCCTGTTGATGAACGGCGAGCATGATGGTCTCGGCATCGGCAAGCGACTTGTGAAACACCGACATCAGCACGTCCACCACAAAATCCATCGTGGTGAAATCATCATTAATCAACACTGCATTATAGCGTTTGGGCTGGTCCAGACCGGTGCGTGTTCGACTACCGGGCGACGATTGTGAACTGCGTTGTGGCATGTAAATTATTTTTTAGGGTGCAAAGGTAATCAGAAAAAAATGTTTTTGCAACCCCCACCCTCAATAATATAAGTATGTATTGCCCAAACAAGGATTTTTTTGTAATTTAGCGCTGTAAAAAATAATGCACCACTATGGATATGTTTCAGCAACGCATTGAGGAACTGCGCAAGCAGCTCAACGAGCACAACCACAACTACTACGTACTCAACCGCCCCACCATCAGCGACCAGGAATTTGACGCCCTGATGCGGGAACTGCAGGACCTCGAAGAGAGCTATCCGCAGTATGGCGACCCGCTGTCCCCCACCCAGCGCGTGGGCAGCGACATCAGCAAGGGTTTCAAGCAGGTTGAGCACGAGCGCCGCATGATGTCGCTTGCCAACAGTTACAACATTGGCGAGGTACAGGACTTCCTGCGCCGTGCCCAAGAGGGCCTCGGCGGTGAGCATTGCGAGATTGTGGGCGAGATGAAATATGACGGCACGAGCATCTCGGTGACCTATGAGAACGGCCGCCTGGTGCGCGCCGTGACTCGCGGCGACGGTGTCAAGGGCGACGATGTCACCGCCAATGTCATCACCATCAAGAGCGTTCCGCTGCAATTGCCCGAAGGTGCCGACTACCCGGCCAAGTTTGAGGTTAGAGGCGAGATTCTGCTGCCATGGAGCAGTTTCGAAAAACTGAACAAGGAGCGCGAGTTCAACGAGGAACCGCTGTTTGCCAACCCGCGTAATGCGGCAGCCGGCACGCTCAAACTGCAGAACAGCGCCGAGGTTGCACGCCGCGGGCTGGACGCCTACTTCTACTTCCTGCTGGGCGAAGGTCTGCCTTTCGAGACCCACACCCAGAGCATCGAGGCATTGAAAAACTGGGGGTTCAAGACAGCCCAGGTGACCATGCTCGAGTCGATCGACGCCGTAGAGGAATTCATCGCGCACTGGGATACCGAACGCAAGAAACTGCCCATTGCCACCGACGGTCTGGTGTTCAAAATCAACTCGCTGCGCCAGCAACTGAACCTGGGCGCCACAGCCAAGTCGCCGCGCTGGGCCATCGCCTACAAGTTCGCCCCCGAGCGCGAATGCACCCGGCTGAGAAGCGTATCGTTTGAGGTAGGCCGCTCGGGTGTCATCACCCCCGTCGCCAACCTCGACCCGGTGCTGCTGTCGGGCACCATTGTGAAACGCGCGTCGCTGCACAACGAGGACATCATACGCCAACTCGACATCCACGACCAGGACATGGTCTATGTGGAGAAGGGCGGCGAAATCATACCAAAAATAGTTGGAGTAGACACCCGTCAGCGCCAAGCCGACAGCCATCCGCTGGAGTTTGTGCGTGAATGCCCCGTATGCGGCACCCCGCTGCGCCGCATCGAGGGTGAAGCGGCATGGGTGTGCCCCAACAAATGGGAATGTACACCGCAGATTTGCGGCCGCATCGAGCACTTTGTGGGCCGCCACGCCATGAACATCGACGGCATCGGCGAGGAAGTCGCCGCCATGCTGCACGAGGTTGGTCTGGTAAACGACGTCGCCGATTTGTATAGCCTCACACACCGTCAACTGACTGAGCTGGACCGATTCCAGGAGAAGTCGGCAAGCCGCATCATGCGCGGCATTGACGAGTCGCGCCAGGTGCCGTTTGCCAGGGTGATATTTGCCCTGTCAATTCCGTTTGTGGGCGAGACCACCGCCAAGGTGCTGGCACGAAATGCCGGCAACATCGACACACTGATGGTTATGCCTGCCGAGCAGTTGTCGGGAATCCCCGAGATTGGCCCCAAGATAGCCGAATCGATAGTTGAATTCTTTGGCGAGGAGCGCAACCGCACCATCGTCCAACGCCTGCGTGATGCCGGCGTTCAGTTGGCACTGAGCGAGGAAGAGACAAGCGGCCAGAGCGACCGCCTGGCAGGCAAGAAAATCGTCATCAGCGGCGTTTTTGCCAAACACTCACGCGACGAGTACAAAGCCCTCATCGAGCAAAACGGCGGCAAAAACGTCAGTTCAATCTCCAGCGCCACCGACTTTGTATTTGCCGGCGAAAACATGGGCCCCGCCAAACTGGAAAAAGCCCGCAAACTCGGTATCCCCATCATTGGCGAAGACGACTTCCTCCAGATGATCGAGGGGTAAGGGAGTCATAGCATAGTAATATCTTCGGCAAGTTGATTTAACAGCAAACACTGCTCACGGGTAATTGCAGTTCTTTCGCTACCACCAAAATCCAGTCCAACCTGAAGCAATTGCCCCTTGGCACACGCATCAAAGACTGTTCCCGAGGGCTTATAACCGGCTGGAAAGCCATTGGGGCTAAGCAGTATAACGCGATATCCCCTACCCACAGCCTCTTTTATTATCTTCTTCCTAAAATCCGCAAGTGATTCACAAAGGCGGTGACAGGGTAGGCTCAGGGTTTTATAAGCGCCGTAATGCTGGCAGAATCGAGGATATCTTCTCGTGAGTGCACATCCACCCCTTACCCCACAATGCGGCTTGAGGCAATACGCAGGTTCCAACCGTAAAGAAAGGTGGCTTATCCGAAATCTGTTTTGAAAGGTCTTGCATAAGCATGGTTCTCCGTGTAGATATTCAGCACATATTGCCTTGCAGTCATGATCCACTTGGCAGGTACGGAGATGAATCTGAAG
>JAGHSV010000228.1 GCA_018065665.1 Candidatus Sodaliphilus aphodohippi | reverse complement strand
GCTCAACACCCTGCCCCACCTGCCAGAAATCAGTTCCACCAAGGTTCGCGAACTCATCGCCAACGGCGACGACATCTCGGCCCTCGTGCCCGAGAACGCCCCTATCCCGCACAACAAGTAAAAACAACTAAAGGCATGAGCAAAATATATGTAGCATCGTCATGGCGCAATGTCCACTATCCCGAGGTGGTCGAGCAGCTGCGCACTGCCGGTCACGATGTTTATGACTTCAGGAACCCGCCCAACGGAGACCCGGCGTTCAAGTGGAGCTATGTTGGCGAAGACTGGCTTGAATGGACACCACAGCAATATCGCGAGAAGCTGCAGCACCCTCTGGCAGTCAGACAGTTCGGCAACGATATCGAGGCAATGCGCTCGTGCGACACCTGTGTGCTGGTGCTGCCCTGTGGCCGCTCGGCCCATACCGAGGCAGGTTGGTTTGCCGGCAAAGGCGCAAAAGTGGTTGCATATATTCCACAGCGTGAAGAGCCCGAACTGATGTACCGCCTGTTTGACGGCATAGCCACCACAATTGCCGAACTGCTGGAGTTGCTGAAAACCTGATAACGGCCCATTCCATGCCTGACAGAAACAAATATCTGGAATCCAAACACAGGTACGAAATCCTTGACGGACTGCGTGGCGTTGCCGCGCTAACTGTTGTCATTTTTCATTGCTTTGAGACCTATTGTCCCCCTGGAGGTCAACAGATTGTCAACCATGGTTACCTTGCCGTGGACTTTTTCTTCGTGCTGTCGGGGTTTGTCGTAGGGTATGCCTATGATGACCGATGGGACCGTATGACGACCTGGTATTTTTTCAAAAGACGCCTCACGCGCCTTCACCCGCTGGTGATTGCCGGTGCAGTGCTTGGACTTTGTTTGCTGTTCCCGGGGTCGGGAGCGTTCCCACTAATCCAGGAGAGCGGACCGTTGAAAATTGCCTTGTGCTTTGTCATGTGCCTGCTGATGATTCCCTGCAGTGGCGGCATGGACATACGCGGATGGCAGGATTTCTACCCCCTCAACTGTCCGGCATGGAGCCTAACCTATGAATACGCGGGGAACATACTCTATGCCCTGATATTAAGGCATCTGTCCAAAACGGCACTGGGCGTGCTGTGCGTCTGCAGTGCATTTCTCACTCTTGACATCACTCTGGGATGGGACGTGTGGGGGTTATTGCCGTCAGGACCCATATATAAAGTATTTGGGGGTTGGTACTTGACTGTCCCTGAGGTTTATATCGGCCTCACGAGGTTCCTTTATCCGTTTTTGTGCGGCATGCTGATTTCGCGGCTGCTCAGTGCACGCTCCACATCGGCAAACCCAAGCGGCAGTCCGTTGCACATCAAATACGGCTATCTGTGGACATCGGTCATACTACTGACGATATTCGTCACCCCGTGCATAGGCGGCAAGGACGGGATTGCAAACGGCATTTTCCAGGCGGTGTCAATACTTTGTGTTTTCCCGATAGTGGTTCTGGTTGGTGCCGGAAGCATCACCCACACCAAGTCCGGAACAAAAATATCGAAGTGGTTAGGAGAGGTGTCATACCCTCTCTACATCACCCACTACCCATTGGTATATATGCAGATTTCCTTTGCCGAGGGACATCCCGACTCACCCGCATGGATTCATTTCATGGTCTCGGCCGGCGTGGTTGTTCTGTCGGTGATTATTGCCCGCTGCCTCTATAAGGCATACGATTTGCCAGTCCGCCACTGGCTCACAGAACACTGGCTGAAAAAAACAGTTTAGTTCCGGTTTAGCATAGCACAGCCCTCCCCCCAAAAAAAGATAAATCGTTGACGGTGTCAAGTCAAAAAAATGACTATTTGCCGTCCTGTACCAACATTTTAGGTATGTTTGCGTCAGTTATATTTAACAAGGTGTTGGGTATGTGAAAAAAAAGTCGTATCTTTGCACGATTTTATTAATTATCAATTTTTATGCTAACACCTACTAAAAAAACCATCGTACTGGGTGACGGACGTGAGATCACCCTATCAACTGGAAAGCTTGCCAAGCAAGCCGATGGAGCTGTTGAACTTCGCCTGAACAATACAATGATTCTGGCGACTGTTGTATCGGCCAAAGAGGCCGAAGAAGGAGCCGATTTCATGCCCCTTCAGGTTGAATACAAGGAGAAATTCTCGGCATTTGGCCGTTTCCCCGGCGGTTTCACCAAGCGTGAAGGCCGCGCTTCGGACTACGAAGTGCTGACCGCCCGCCTCGTGGACCGTGTTTTGCGTCCCCTGTTCCCGTCGAACTATCACGCAAACACAATCGTGCACATCATCATGTTCTCGAGCGACGGCGTAGATGCGCCCGACGCACTCGCAGGACTTGCCGCCAGCGCTGCTATCGCAGTGAGCGACGTACCCTTTGAAGAGCCTATCGCCGAGGTGCGTGTGGCCCGTATTGACGGTCAATTCGTTATCGACCCGACCTTTGAGCAACTCGAAAAAGCTGACATGGAATTAATGGTAGGTGCTACTTACGATAATATTATGATGGTCGAGGGCGAGATGGACGAGGTTAGCGAAGACGACCTTATCGCTGCCCTGAAGGCTCCACACGACGCTATCAAGCCAATGTGCGTTGCCCAGAAGGAACTTGCCGCCGAACTCGGCGTTGTTAAGCGCGAATACTGCCACGAGATTGACGACGAGGAAATCCACGAGCGCGTACGCAAGGAGATTTATCCCAAGTGCTATGCAGTTGCCCAGGCCGGCAGTGCCGACAAGCAGTGGCGCAACGAGCAGTTCCAGAAGGCGTTTGACGAGTTCATGGAGACCATTCCCGAGGAAGAGCGCGAGGAGAAAACCCCGATGATTACCCGCTACTACAACGAGGTACAGCGCGACGCCGTTCGCCGCTGCATCCTTGACGAGCATATCCGTCTTGACGGTCGCAAGACCAACGAGATTCGCCCCATCACCTGCGAACCCGACTACCTGCCCTACCCCCACGGTTCGGCCCTGTTCACCCGCGGTGAGACCCAGGCTCTGGCAACAGTGACACTGGGTACCAAACTCGACGAGAAACTCGTTGACGACGCACTCAAGCACGAGAACGAGCGATTCCTGCTCCACTATAACTTCCCCAGCTTCTCGACCGGCGAGGCACGCGCACCACGTGGTGTGAGCCGCCGCGAGATTGGCCACGGTAACCTGGCACACCGCGCCCTCAAGCGCATGCTGCCCGAGGACTTCCCATACACCGTTCGCGTTGTCAGCGACATTCTCGAGTCTAACGGCTCGTCATCGATGGCAACTGTATGTGCAGGCTGTATGGCACTGCTCGACGCCGGTGTTCAGATGAAGAAACCGGTTGCCGGCATCGCTATGGGACTTATCACCGACGAGGGTAACGTCAAGCACGCCGTGCTGAGCGACATCCTCGGCGACGAAGACCACCTGGGTGACATGGACTTCAAGGTAACAGGTACACTCGACGGCATCACTGCCACACAGATGGATATCAAGTGTGACGGACTCCCCTATGAGATTCTCGAGCAGGCCCTGCGCCAGGCAAAGGAAGGCCGCGAGCACATCCTCGGTCTCATCAACGAGGCGATTCCTGCACCCCGCGAGGACTACAAGCCCCACGTACCCCGCATCGTCACTATGGAAATCGACAAAGACTTTATCGGTGCTGTTATCGGTAAAGGCGGCGAGGTTATCCAGGCCATGCAGGAAGAGACCGGCACAGTCATCACCATCGATGAGATTGACGGCAAGGGACATGTCGAGATTTCGGCAGCCAACAAGGATAACATTGATGCTGCTGTCGAGCGCATCAAGGCCATCTGCGCAGTTCCCGAGGAGGGTACAATCTATACCGGCAAGGTGCGCAGCATCCTTGACTTTGGTGCATTTGTTGAGTTTATGCCCGGCCGTGACGGTCTGCTGCACATCAGCGAAATCAGCTGGGAACGCCTCGAGAACATGGAGGCCAGCGGCATCAAGGAAGGTGACGAACTGACAGTCAAACTGATCGAGATTGACAAGAAGACCGGCAAATTCCGCCTGTCGCTTCGCGCGCTGCAAGAGAAGCCCGAGGGCTACGAGGAGCGCAAGCAGGAACGTCGTCCCCGTCGCGAAGGCGGTAACGGTGGCGGCAACCGCGGACCTCGTCGCGATGGCGGCAATCGCGGTCCTCGTCGTGACGGCGGCAACAATCGCGGTCCCCGCAACGACCAATAATTGTAAAAGCCTCTCCCCAACCCCTCCCCTAAAGGGAAGGGCTAGCTATGAGGGTGTTACGATGATACTGCGTCTGAAGGACGCTATCAGTATAACCCCGTAGGCACTCGTCAGAGGGCCTGCGGGGATTTTGTGCACCGTCGGGCAATGCGTCTGGAGGACGCACAGAGTCAGACCGGCACAGATTAAGTGTTCAGACTATAGCAAAAGGAA
The DNA here is from genome assembly GCA_018065665.1 of Candidatus Sodaliphilus aphodohippi. Classification (GTDB taxonomy): domain Bacteria; phylum Bacteroidota; class Bacteroidia; order Bacteroidales; family Muribaculaceae; genus Sodaliphilus; species Sodaliphilus aphodohippi. The sequence continues at coordinate 304 of JAGHSV010000228.1, read as the reverse complement.
CATAAGGCTGACGCAGTGCGGAAAGGCATGTTATTTTTTTTGCATTTGTAATATACTGATTTACTGTGTTTTACCCCCCCCAATTTTTGTGGGCGAAAATTGTCATAAATTTATTTGGAAATTACAAAATCAAATAATAACTTTGCATCCGTGAACCAATTAAAATTTTGTGATTATGAAGAAGATTTTTCTGTTAATTATGATGCTGCTGCCGGCATGTCTGGTGGCAGAGGCTGCTAATTATTCATACGTCCCTATCGTTCGCGAGGGCGTGCAGTGGGTGTACCGTCTTGATTACTATAAT
>JAGHSV010000031.1 GCA_018065665.1 Candidatus Sodaliphilus aphodohippi | reverse complement strand
ATATTATTGGCTCCGGCACCAGCCGAGAAGGTAACGCTCTGCTGCAGTGCACCGCTTGTCATGAATGTCAGGCTGTACTCGGTCTCGGTGCTGTCGGCGACCACAACTTTCTGTGAGTTGCCGTCGGCGGCAATGGCGAGTTCCTTGTTTTGGGCGTCGCCAACTGTGTTGGCCTTGAACTTTACAACAATTTTGCCGTTATATTGGTTGAAGTCATATTTGGGAGAGATGAGTGTTCCTGTCTGTGCCGAACTGCCAATCTTGATTCCTCCCACGTTTTGATACAGGTATGTGCCTCGCCATCCGCTGATGTCGGTGTAGTTGGCGAGTTTAGAGGCGATGTTGGTCGATGAACTCTTGACGCACTTGGCAAATGTCTCGTGCATCAACTCGGTGTAATTCTGGAATCCGTCACGACGGATGTGCAACGTATAGGACTCGACATTGTCAAGTTTGTTCCATGACGCCTTGAACGAGGATGAAGTGATGGAGTCTGCCTTCATGAGAACGGGGTTGCTCTTCAATGTTACAGTAACAGTGTCGGACCACTCTCCGTAATTTCCGTCGCTGTATTTTGCCTTCACTGCACAAGAGTAGGTCGCACCGGTTTCCAGGTTCTTGGCTGTGTATTCTGTGGTGGTCAAATTGTCATAGATTCGGCTTGAACCGTCAGGACCAATAATGTTGATGGCATAACTGTCGGTGTTTTTAGATGCGTCCCAGTGGGCAGTGAACGAGTTGATAGTGATGTCGGGCTCAGAAACCTCATGCAATACCGGCATAGTTTTTTCAAACCCCTTCCAGAACCAGAAACTTACCTTGTTGTTGCTCTTTGAGATGTCGGTGATGGGTTTGCTCATGAACCCCGAAGTGCTATTGTTGAGAGTCGCTGCCGGTGTTGTCTTGTCGGTCAACGAGTTGCGGGTGCTGTAAGGGAATAGGTCGTAATTCTCGTTACTGGTTGACAACCTGTTGTCGGCAGGGAAGAAAGTCATACCCTGAACATCGTAATTGTTGACGGCGTTCTGGCTCCACCTTGATGCGTTATAAGTGACGTGCAGGATCATCAATCCCGATGCCTTGTTGTAGGCATACCAGCCGGTCTTGGAGTGGTTCTCGAGTATGTAATATTCGTTAGGGTCTTCGCGGTTGGTAATCTTGATGGCCTGTGCAGTTGTCTTGTCAAGACCGTCAAGGGTGTAGTAGGTGTTGGCCACGCCTTCGGTAAGGTCCATCCAACCAAGGGCGCTGCGCTCGTAGGCCGTATAGCCGGCTGGGGTGTTGCTGTTGTTGTTATAGTTACCGCTACACATGATAGACCAAGACCCCATGCCGTAGTGTCCACCGTACTGGGTGTCGTAGAAGTCGGGCAGGCCAAGGCAATGAGAGAACTCATGGCAGAATGTCCCGATACCGTCAATCGAGGTGCCGCTATCGCGTGAGCCGCTAAGTTCGTTGAATACTGCAAATTTATAGATTTTAGCACCGTTGTGCTCGAAGATGCCCGTATCGCTCATGCCCATTTGACTTGCTGAATACAGGTCCCACTGGCATGGCCATACCGAACTGGTAGAACCGCCTTGTGCCTCGCCAACACCGGCATAGAGGACAATAACGACATCGGCATATCCGTCACTGTCATTGTCGTATGGAGAGAAATCGGTGTCGGGCAATTCCTTTACGGCATCAACAACCAGTTGGCCCAGGTTGATGTCTTTGGTCGAACCGCTGTTTCTTCCATAGAATGCGCGCTCGTGGGGCAGGTTTACCGGGCCCAGAACGTCAATCTGTGGAGAGAACTTGCCGAATGACTGGTCTTCAAAGTATTTCCTAACGCTGTTGTCGCCCGAGCAATAATGTTCGGTGAATTGTGAAACGGGATTGGAATTTTTGAACTTGATATCGGTGAAGTTTGCGATAATAACCGGAATGTGTGCTCTGCCGATGGGCGGCACCTGAGCGGCGCGGCGTTTGGTAGCGCGTCTTGAATGGGCCTTTTGTATTTCATTTGCATTGACCTGGGCAAATTGCTGCATTGTGATTGCCGATGCTGCAACAAATGCATTTTCGCTCGCTTGCCGTTGGCCCTGATTGTGCGCCATGACACGGCTAACACCCAGAGATGTCTGATAATAGAAGTCACCATTGGCATCTTGTGACAGGGCATAGCCGTCAAGTGTGAAGAATGTACTGTGTCGTTCGTCACCAACTAAACTAACTGTAATTGTTGTTCCGTCACTTTGCTGGTAGGTGATGGGAGTCGGGATGGCTGGCACGGCCTTGGCAACCAATGTTGCCAGCACAAGAGCCATCATGATAATTGTTAACTTTTTCATTGCTTTATGTTGTTTAATTATTATCTCGTTAACGCTTCAATAAGTGCATCGCTCAGCAGGATGCCCTGAAGTTCATAACCGCTGTCGGTGCAGTGAATGCGGTCGCGACTGCTCAGCAAACCTGTATCAACCCACTTGCGGGAACTTCCCTGGCCGCCTGCCACTGTATAAAAGTCCCACACGGCAATATTGTGGTTGCGACCATAGTCCATTATTATATCGCGGACAGTCGCTATGCTTGGGTTGACACGCCCTTTCCTGAAACATTCCATGGGCGTGGTCAACAGTATTTTTGCATCTGGATTGTGTCTCTTGAGGTCCGAAACAAAAACATCAATTTTTGAGTCCAGGGAATTGGTGCTACCGAATGCCTCGTTTGTCCCCAATGAAACAATGATGAGCGAGGGGCTCAGCACTTTCATCTGTTCGCCGTAATTGGCTATTTTGTTATAACTGGAGTATGTGGCTCCGTTATTACCGATTGTGTGGACAACAACACCGGTTGAGGGGCCTGAAACGACAGCTCCGTAAAAGTCGGAACTGCATGGCAATTTGTCAAGGGTTATGGTGTGTGATGGGTGCTGGATGTCAAATCTCGTCGCCCATGGCGATAATCTTGCGGCTTTGATGCCTGTTTCATTGCATACTGCCGTGTCAAACCCGCCGTTGGGGGCATGCAGTATTGTGATATGGTCAAAAGCACTGTCTTCGGTTTTGAGTGTTGCCGTTAAACTTGTGGTACTGTCTCTGAACCCGACCGCAACGCCTGTTAACCCCATCTCATTTGCCCATCGTGACTGCAATATGCGAGACGACTGCCTCACACTGCTTGTCGATTCAAGGCAATAGTCGCTTGGCCCGTTTGTGTTTGCTAATTTCAGGGCAGACAGCAATCCACGGCCTCCGTTGCCCCATCGGCGTTGCATCGCGTGACGGATTTTGGCAGTGACAATATCGGGTTGGATATGGCTGTCTCCAATGTGTACCACTTGAAATTTGCCGTCTTTCCACATCTTCTTGTTGCTAAGCAGGTGTCTTAGAGATGTCCAGTTATCTCCGTTAAAGACAATGTGGTTGGCACTGGTGTTGATGAAGTCTATGCCCTGGCTTTTGCAGGGAAGTAGTGACATCATCGTAATCAGCAATGTCGATAGACGCGGTATGATTCCAGTGGCTTTCATCATTGGTTCTTATTCGTGAGGAACACTTTTGTTGAATTTCATGACGAGGTTGGTCGCCCGGTCCATGAATTGGTCAAACACGTTTAGTGAACTCGGTTTGACCAGGTCCCGCCGGTTGTCGGGAACCACGACATAGTTGTCTCCACGGCTGGTTGGTTTCTGTACAAAGAATAATTTGTAACGCGCGTTGTGCACAAATGGTTTCCCGTTCTGCATCGACACGTCAACTTTAATCATTGCCCCGCCCCGCGAGTCCACATTATCCTGGTTGCTGATGAAGTTACCCAAACTGTAAACCAACAGCACATCCTTGTTATAGGCATCGCTGTGACGCATTTCCATTGGCTCAACAACATGGGGGTGTCCTCCAATAATCAGGTCAACTCCTTTCCCTACAAGGAAATCGGCAAGGTCCTGTTGTTCTTTGACAGGGGCAAGTTGATATTCGATTCCCCAATGCATGCCCACGCAAATGACCTGGGCACCGCGTTCACGAGCGAGGTCAATGTCCCGTGAAATCTTGTCGCGGTCTATGTAATCAACAACCACATCACCTTGAACGGGAATCCCGTTTGTGCCGTATGTGTAGGTGAGGAACGCAAATTTGATGCCCTTTATCTCAGTAATGAATGGCATTTGTTGCTGACGGGCGGCATTGTTGATGTATGTGCCGATGTGTGGAACCTGCATCGCGTCAAGTTGTTGGATTGTGCGTCGCAGCCCCTGGTCCCGGCGATCAAGGCAATGGTTGTTTGCTGTGTAAAACAAGTCAAAACCGGTGTCTTTAAGTTGTCG
>JAGHSV010000004.1 GCA_018065665.1 Candidatus Sodaliphilus aphodohippi | reverse complement strand
AGCCTTCAGCACAGATGGCCTTAGCGTTATCGCAACATACAGTGACAATAGCAACGAGACCATCACCGAGGGCATCGAGTGGACCGTTGACCCCGAGACTTTCACCGCAGCTGGCGAAAATGTAACCGTGCAGGTACTGGCAGGTTATAACAACCTGACCAGCGACATTGCCGAATATACCGTAACTGTCGAGGAGGCACCTGCTCCCGGCGGGAATGACTTCACTCTGGTGACAAGCACAAGCGACCTTGTTGCCGGACGCGAATACATCATCATCAACCAGGAGAAAGCGGTTGCCATGAGCACCACTCAGAACGGCAACAACCGCGGGCAAACTGCTGTTGAACTCAGCTCTGACAAAAACACCGCAACCATCAATGATGACGCTCAGGTGTTCACACTTGAAGGCAGTTCAAGCGGCTGGTACTTCAACACCGGTGCAGGCTATATTTACGCAGCATCATCCAGCAGCAATTATCTCAGGACCGAAACCACAAAAGATGATAATGCCAAGGCGGCTATCACTTTCAGCGACAATACTGCAAGTATAGTATTCCAAGGCAACTACACCCGCAATGTGCTTCAGTACAACAGCAGTAACAGTATTTTCTCATGCTACAGCTCAGCATCGCAGAAACCGGTTTACCTATACTACCGTAATGCCGGTCCTGCCAAGACAATGACAAGCATTGCCATCAGCGGCACTCCAACCACTACAACTTACACCGTTGGCGAAGCCTTCAGCACAGCCGGTCTTAGCGTTATCGCAACATATAGCGACAACTCAACCGAGACCATCACCGACGGCATCGAGTGGGAGATTGATCCTACTACATTTGACACTGCAGGTGAAAATGTCACCGTATCGGTAATGGCAGGTTACAACAACCTGACCAGCGACATAGCCGAATATACCGTTACCGTCAATGCTCCTGTCACAATGACAAGCATTGCCATCAGCGGCACTCCTACTACTACAACTTACACCGTTGGCGAAGCCTTCAGCACAGCCGGTCTTAGCATTATCGCAACATACAGTGACAATAGCAACGAGACCATCACCGACGGCATCGAGTGGACCGTTGACCCCGAGACTTTCACCGCAGCTGGCGAAAATGTTACAGTACAGGTACTGGCAAGTTATAACAACCTGACCAGCGACATAGCCGAATATACCGTAACTGTTAACGCCCCTGTCACTATCACAAGCATAGCCATCAGCGGCACCCCCAGCAAGTTGACATACAAGGTTGGTGACGCATTCGACACCGATGACCTGATTGCCACAGCAACCTACAGCGACGGCACACAAGGCGACGTTACCGAGCACACCACCTGGACAGTCTCTCCCGAGACATTCACCGAGGCAGGCGAGAACATCAACGTATCGGTTATCGCTACATACGAGGGCGTGACCAGCGAGCCTGCCAACTACACCGTAACTGTCGAGGAAAAACAGGACGGCGGTTTGCTTGGCATGATTGTATGGGATGACAACGGCAGCGATGCAAGTGCCGCAGTCACTTCCAATTCATTACCACCGTACACTACCCAAGGTATGGAGCTGGTTGACAGCTATAGCGGCATCAGCAAGGTTTACCAAGGTACAACAGGTCTCAAATTCGGTTCTGGTAGCGCAATCGGCACTCTCACCATCAACCTGAAAGAGTCTGTCAACGCATCCAAGATTGTCTTGAATGCAAAGCAATATGGCTCGGGCGATGGCGGTACATTCAAGGTAACAGTGAATGGACAGAGCTACACCATCGGTGCGCTTACAGGCGACCTGACCGACTATGAGATTGAACTGGATGGTACAGCAATCACATCACTCACTATCCAAACAACCTCAAAGCGCGCTTACTTGAAATCAGTGGCATTCTATGGCCAGGGTGGAGAACCCACCGTTGCAACACCGGTCATCACCCCCAACGGAGGCAAGTTTGACGGCGAGCAGGAGGTGACCATCACTTGTGAGACTGCCGACGTTACAATTTACTACACCACCGACGGCACCGAGCCTACCAGCGACAGCGAACTCTACACCGGTCCGTTCACCATCAACGAGAGCTGCACAGTCAAGGCCATCGCAGTTGACGCTGACGATAACGCCAGTGACGTAGCGAGCGCTGACTTCATCAGCTCGCAGTTGACCCACGTAAAGAATATCGCCGAGTTCCTCGCACTCCCCGACGGCACCGACGCTATCTTTGACAACCCCGTCACAGTTCTCTATGACTACTCACAGCACTCAAAGACTGGCCAAGAGTATATCTGGATTAAGGATGGTAGTGCTTACACCCAGTTGTTCGTTACTCCGCAGTTTGACGAGGACTTCATTGCAAAATATGTAAACGGTGACGTAATTCCCGCCGGTTTTGTAGCAACAAAGAACTTCTATGACACCGGTAAATATTATCAGGGTTTGGTCAACGACGAGAACGGCAAGGCAACCTTCCAAGATGCAACAACCAAGGCGCTCGCCGATCCCGAGTTGATTACCTTTGACGAGTTCAGCTCTATCAACGCAAACGATGATACAGACCTCGCAAACTGGAACAACCGCTATGTCCTCCTGAAGAATGTCAAGTTCTCAAGCAAGGATAACTACAATTCTTATATCAGCAACGGCACTACGGGAACAAGAGCAGGCAGCAATGTCGCTTACAACAAGTTCAACGTAACTGTCCCCAACGAAGACAACGTGGCATATAACGTATATGCAATTATCCAGAAGTGGAACAGCGTATGGGAAATCCTCCCCATCGCGTTTGAGCCCTATGCCGAGCAGACATTGACCCTCAAGGAGCTTGTAACCAAGGGCAATGCCGGCGAGACCGACACCGAGACAACCTACACCATCGGTAACAGTCTGCAGGTTGTTACAACTCTCACCGACAAAGTTTCTGGCCAGACCATTCTGCTCATGAAGGACGACAACGGCCAGACTGTCAACCCCACATCAAAGGGCGATAACGAGGACTACCTCATCAAGGCCACCAGCGTATTCACCGACAACAGCGACGTCGAGGAGGTTAATGCAAAAACCCAGACCGACTACGACCAGAGCAACTGGCTCGAGGTTGTCGTGCCCGCGACCATGGACACCGAGGCACTGACAAACGCCATCATTGCCGGAGGTAACATCAGCGGAAAATATGTCAACACCGTAAACCCGCGACTCGTGCTTGACAACGATGTCACACTTGCCGCAAGCACAACTACCGATGCCTATTACCGCAACGCTATGTGCCCCGCCAACTTCAACGGCAGCCAAGAGGGTTACTACTTCGTTACTCCCAAGCCCAACGAGTATGTTCAGGTTGTTTGGGCAGTATATTGTGACGGGTTCTTCTATATGCCCACCATCAGTAACCCCAACGCTATCGCTGGAAAACTGGCAATCAACTCGTTCAACTACAACGTAGAGCAGTCTCCCGCACTGGTCAACTACACTGCATATCAGTTCACTGCTATTGCAAAACAGCCTGAGACCGCAAGTCAGAACGCACCGCGCAAGGCAATGGGAACAACATTTGACATTCAACCTTGCAGCACCGTCGGCACAATGCAGATTAACCCCATCAACCTGCAACACAATGACAACATCGTTACCGGCGTTGACGGCGTGAACAGCAGCAAGGCTGTCGAGAGCGTTAAGTTCTTCAACCTGCAGGGTGCCGAGTTTGGCGAGATGCAGCCCGGCGTGAACATCATGGTAATCAAGTTCACCGACGGCACTACCCTGTCGAGCAAGGTTATCAAGTAACACAACGCTGTTACAACCCACTCTCTTAGCGGGGTGACACCACAATACCGTGTTACGGTCGCCAACCATTCATTGGGTTGGCGACCGTAACCATTTATTTTGCAATACCGTATCCATCACAACTCGATCCCGTCCATAACATATATAAATCTTTTTTTCACTTGCACAGCAGGCTTAATTGGATTTTCTATTGTACCTTTGCAGTAGAAATAAGACAGACAACCACATGAAGGGATTTTACATACTGCTGAAGCGATTTGCTTCGCCATACAAAAAATACATTGCGCTCAACGTGATTTTCAACATCCTGGCGGCGTTCCTGACGCTGTTCTCGTTTGCCCTGATAATCCCCATCCTGGAGATGCTGTTTGGCATCAACACCGAGACCTACTCGTTCATGGCATGGAACAGCGCAAGTGTCAAGACGGTTGTGGTCAACAACTTCTACTACTATGTGCAGTGCATTATCCAGCAATACGGAGCGTCGATGGCTCTTGCCAGCATAGCCCTCGCGCTGGTGGTGATGACCGGCCTGAAGACCGGCGCCGCCTACCTGAGTTCGTTCTTCATGGTACCCATCCGCACCGGGGTCGTTCGTGACCTTCGCAACCAGATTTATGCCAAAATCGTGTCGTTGCCAATCAGTTTCTTCTCGAGCGAGCGCAAGGGTGACGTCATGGCACGCATGAGCGGCGACGTGACCGAGGTCGAGAACTCGGTGATGGCGTCACTGGACATGCTGTTCAAGAACCCCATCATGATTGTGGTTTGCTTTGTTATGATGATTACCGTCAGCTGGCAGTTGACCGTGTTCGTGCTCATCCTGCTTCCCGTTGCGGGCACCATCATGGGGCGCGTCGGCAAACGGCTGAAACGTCAGTCGCTGGAGTCGCAGAACCAGCTGGGCGTGCTGCTGAGCAACATCGAGGAAACCATTGGCGGACTGCGCATCATCAAGGCTTTCAACGCCCAGGACAAGGTCCGCAACCGCTTTGCCCGCGACAACGAGTACTTCCGTAGCCTCACTTCGCGCATGTACCGCCGCTACCAGCTGGCGCACCCCATGAGCGAGTTCCTGGGCACCACAACCATCGCCATCGTGCTGTGGTTTGGTGGCACGCTCATCCTGGGCGGCAGCAGCAGTATCACTGCCCCGTCGTTCATCTACTACATGGTGATTTTCTATAGCATCATCAACCCTGCCAAGGATCTCTCCAAGGCTGTTTACGACATACAGAAAGGTATGGCGTCGATGCAGCGTATCGATAAAATCCTGCTTGCCGAGAACAACATCAAAGATCCCGAGAAACCCGTTGAACTCACTGCCATGAAACAGGGCATCGGGTATAAGGGCGTTCGTTTCCGCTATGGCGACGCATGGGTCATCGACGGCGTTGACCTCGAGGTCAAGTGCGGGCAGACCGTTGCGCTCGTGGGCCAGAGCGGTAGCGGCAAGACCACGCTCGCCGACCTGCTGCCCCGCTTCTACGACGTGCAGAAAGGCTGCATCACCATCGACGGCGTTGACATACGCGACTACCGCATACGTGACCTGAGGGCACTGATGGGCAACGTCAACCAGGAGGCAATCCTGTTCAACGACTCGTTCTACAACAACATCACCTTTGGCGTCGAGAGCGCCACAAAAGAACAGGTCGAGGAGGCAGCACGCATCGCCAACGCCTATGACTTTATCATGGCAAGCGAACAGGGGTTTGACACCAACATCGGCGACCGCGGCTGCAAACTCTCGGGAGGACAGCGCCAGCGCATCAGCATTGCGCGAGCCATACTCAAGAACCCGCCAATCCTCATCCTTGACGAGGCAACCAGCGCACTCGACACCGAGAGCGAACACCTCGTCCAGGAAGCACTCGACAACCTGATGCAGGGTCGAACCACTCTGGTGATTGCCCATCGCCTGTCAACCATCAAGAACGCCGACCTCATCTGCGTCATGCAGGACGGCCGAATCGTCGAGAGAGGCACCCACGACCAGCTCATGGCACTAGAAGGCACCTACAAGCACCTCGTCGACATGCAGACCTTCTAAAGATTGCTCAATGCATATAATGGTATAACAAGCACATGACGTTCAGCATCATTATCACGTCCGTCATAGTAATATAATTGACCGAAATTCTCGAGAGAAGTGCGAATTGCATCGTGAAGTTTATGAGTACGCATGAACACCCAAAGGCTCTGCATACTGCCTTGTGTATTTGCCTTAACTTCGACAGGTACAACCAAACCGTTTCTTGAAACAACATAATCAACCTCGGCCTGACTCTTTTTCTTGTCATTCTGCCAGTAATACATCTCAGCCGACATATAGCAATCTGAATACTTGAGCATCTCCAGACCGGCAAACACCTCGGACGCACCACCCTTATTGACAAACTCAATGTCACCTGCCATCAATATGTCAGCCGCCGGAGTGTCAAGCATCGTCTGCATTAGACCCAAATCAAAAAACAGATATTTTGTATATCTGTCATCTTCCTGAGCACCCAACGGTATTCCATTGGAAGCAGAATGCACCACAGGTATAACCAGCCCCGCAAGCACAAGCAGGCGCAAAGCATCCTTAATCACGACAGATTTCATCTCCCGATCAACCTGCGAACATACAAACTTTTGCCCGGACTGCAGAGCTACCGACCGTAAGATTTTCCTTAATAATACCGGTGAAACGCGGCTCTTGTACTTTGAGAAATCATCTTGATAGGTATTGATAATATCTTTGTGCACATGCGACACCTCTATATAACTGCGACTTTCGATCCACTCAGACACTGCCGCGGGCATTCCGCCAACAAGGTAGAATGTACGCAACTGCTCAACAAGTTCTTTGTGAGCCAACTCAGGCAACGGGTTTTCGCTGTCCGCTGTTTTCTTGAAACGAACGGTATAATCAAGACCTTGGGCCATCAGAAATTCATCAAAAGAAAAAGGATACATGAAAATCGAGCGTATGCGCCCCACCCCAAACGACGGCAATTCCTCCAATGCAAACTCCAACAACGAGCCTGCAGCTATCACATGCAGCTCGGGATAGTCCTCCTTGAAGTAGCGTAAAGCCATTATGGCTTCTTTGCACACTTGAATTTCATCAATAAAAAGCAAAGTCTCGCCCGGCACAATCGGCACCGAAAGCGTTCCGCTCAGTTTCTCGCAAGTCTTTTTCACGTCAATATTCTCGGGGAAATATTTTTTCAGGTCGGGTTGTTTCTCCAAATTTATTTCCACAAAATATTTAAACAACTTGCCAAGTTCACGCACAGCTGTTGACTTGCCTACCTGACGCGCCCCACGTATTAGCAAAGGTTTGCGACGAGAAGACTCTTTCCATTCCCGCAATTTTTCATCTATTTGTCTCTTAAAATATGCCATGACTCTTTTGGAATGCTGATTTGAATGCAAAAATACAAATTTTCCCAAAATTGGCACCGAAAATTTGAAATTTTTTCCCAAAATTGGCACCGAAACCCAAAATTGGCACCGAAAATCGGACAAAATCGGACAAAATTGGCACCGAAACCCAAAATTGAGACTACAAAAAGCACCTGACCGCGGATGAACGGCCAGGTGCAATATTATAGTGTCAGGTCAATTACTGGAAGATAGTCAGTTTTTCAAGCCAGTAAACGACTATTCCGGCAAGATAACCGAGCAGTACAACCCACGAGATGCGTTTCATGTACCACCCGAAGGTCACTTTCTCGAGACCCATGACAACGACACCAGCGGCACTGCCGATAATCAGGATGGAGCCACCGACGCCGGCACAGTAGGCCAGCAACTGCCAGAAGGCACCGTCAATAGCCATGTCACCGGTGGCGGCAACGGGATACATGCCCATGCAGCCTGCAACCAGGGGAACATTGTCAACAATGCTCGACAGCACACCAATGATGCCGGTGATGAGGTAGTTGTTGCCATTGAATGCAGTGTTGAGACCCTCGCCAAGCATGGTCAGCGCACCGATGGTCTCGAGGCAGGCAACAGCCATAAGAATACCAAGGAAGAACAGGATGGTGCCCATGTCAATGCGCGACAGCATTGTGGTCACGCGCTTCTGCAATCCGTCGGGATCCTCACCCTCACGCAGGTGACGGTAAAACAATTCTGTCACAGTCCACAACACCGACAGCACCAGCAGGATGCCAACAAACGGGGGCAGATGGGTAAGCGACTTGAAGATGGGGACAAAGATGAGGCCGCCAACTCCAAGGAAGAACACCATCTTGCGCTGAGCGGCAGTCAGCAATTGTGCACTGGTCAGTTTTGCATCTTCCTCGGGAACAGAAAGGTCGCCCTTGAGCGACATTGACAGGAGGAATGCCGGTATCACAAGCGACACAATAGACGGCAACAGCACGTCCATGATAACGACTGCGGCTGTGATAACGCCCTTGTTCCACAGCATGATAGTGGTCACGTCACCAATCGGTGAGAACGC
>JAGHSV010000158.1 GCA_018065665.1 Candidatus Sodaliphilus aphodohippi | reverse complement strand
CAAAACCAACAAGATAAATTCCTTACATTACAAACCAACAACGAGAACCCCGACGAGTTGATTCGCAGACTCGCCATCAAGCACTTTGACGGACGCGAACCCATCATGCGCGTCGTGGAACTCGACAAACAGCGCCGCGCTGCCCAGAAACAGCGTGACGACAACGCAGCCAAACTCAACAAAATGGCTGCACAAATCGGTGCCCTGATGAAACAGGGCCAGCGCGAACAAGCCGAAGCCGTCAAGGCCGAGGTGGGCGCACTGAAAACAGCCAACAAAGAAATTGACGAACGACTCAAAGCAGCCGAGGACGAGATAACACAGACACTGCTTTCGGTCCCCAACCTGCCCTGCGACGCAGTGCCCGAGGGACGCACAGCCGAAGACAACGTGGTCGAGAAGACCGGCGGTCCCATGCCCACACTCGGCGAGGATGCGCTCCCCCACTGGGATCTCGCCAAGAAATATGACCTCATCGATTTTGACCTGGGTGTCAAAATCACAGGAGCCGGATTCCCCGTTTACAAGGGCAAAGGCGCACGCCTGCAGCGCGCGCTCATCCAGTTCTTCCTGGACGAGGCCGGCAAGGCCGGATATCTCGAGGTCGAACCACCCTATCTCGTTAACGAGGATTCGGGTTACGGCACAGGCCAGCTCCCCGACAAGGAGGGCCAGATGTATCACGCAACAGCCGACAACTTCTACCTCATCCCCACAGCCGAGGTGCCCGTCACCAACATGTATCGCGACGTCATCATCCCACAGGACGAACTGCCCAAGATGAACTGCGCCTACTCGGCCTGCTTCCGCCGCGAGGCAGGCAGCTACGGTAAGGACGTGCGCGGTCTCAACCGCCTGCATCAGTTCAACAAGGTCGAGATAGTACGCATCGAGAAACCCGAGAACTCCTACGCTGCCCTCGAGCAGATGAAGGACCACGTTCAGGGACTGCTCGAGAAACTGGAACTGCCCTGGCACATCCTGCGCCTGTGCGGCGGTGACATGAGTTTCACCAGCGCCATCACCTTTGACTTCGAGGTATGGTCGGCAGCCCAGCAGCGCTGGCTCGAGGTAAGCTCGGTATCAAACTTCGAGACCTACCAGGCCAACCGCCTCAAGTGCCGCTACCGCGGTGACGACAAGAAGACCCACCTGTGCCACACCCTCAACGGCTCGGCACTGGCGTTGCCGCGCATTGTCGCTGCCCTCCTCGAGAACCACCAGACCCCCGAGGGCATACGCATCCCCAAGGCTCTGCAGCGCTACACCGGCTTCGACATCATCGATTAAACAAGAGACATCGAAACATATCACGGGCGGAGGCTTCACCACGAAGTCCCCGCCCGTTTCTTGCACCGTATTTATCGTACCACAATATTATAAAATAATTTTGCACAAAAGCAGGTTTTGTTGTAACTTTGCAGTGAAAAATGGTGACTCGTGAGTGCTATGGCGGCATACGAGTCGCTTGTGGTGTGCAGTAGAAACGTGCACTACTATTTGCAATAGCATATAATTAACTGATTTATAGTTTTATATCAAAAGAATTCTTATGAGTAAAGAAAAGAAATTCATGACGTGTGATGGCAACCAGGCTGCTGCCCACATCAGTTACATGTTTACTGAGGTGGCTGCAATCTATCCTATCACCCCGTCATCGACCATGGCCGAGCACGTTGACGAATGGGCTGCGGCAGGTCGCAAAAACATCTTTGGTGAAACTGTTCTCGTACAGGAAATGCAGAGCGAGGGTGGTGCAGCAGGTGCTGTACACGGTTCGCTCCAGGCAGGTGCCCTCACAACAACCTACACTGCATCGCAGGGTTTGTTGCTGATGATCCCCAACATGTACAAGATTGCAGGTGAGCTGCTCCCCGGCGTGTTCCACGTATCGGCCCGTACGCTCGCATCGCACACCCTGTGCATCTTTGGTGACCACCAGGACGTGATGGCCACTCGCCAGACCGGTTTCGCCATGCTGTGCGAAGGTTCGGTACAGGAAGTTATGGACCTGGCTGCTGTTGCCCATCTGTCGGCAATCAAGGGCCGCGTTCCCTTTGTAAACTTCTTTGACGGATTCCGCACCTCTCACGAAATCCAGAAAGTTGAGGCAATGGACATGGAAGACCTCCGTCCGCTTCTCGACATGGATGCCGTTGACGAGTTCCGCAAACGTGCCCTCAACCCCGATGCTCCCGTAACCCGCGGTACAGCCGAGAATCCCGACGTATTCTTCCAGCACCGTGAGTCATGCAACGACTACTATACTGCAGTTCCCGCTATCGTTGTGGACTACATGAACAAGATCAGCGAAATCACAGGCCGCAAGTACAACCTGTTTGACTACTACGGAGCCAAGGATGCCGACCGCATCATCATCGCTATGGGTTCGGTTACCGAAGCCATCCGCGAGGCTATCGACTACCTGACCGCTCAGGGCGAGAAGGTTGGTCTGGTTGCTGTTCACCTGTATCGTCCGTTCAGCGCAAAGCACTTCCTCGCTGCAGTTCCCAGCACAGCAAAGCGTATTGCCGTGCTTGACCGCACCAAGGAGCCCGGCGCCAACGGCGAGCCCATGTATCTTGACGTTAAGGACTGCTTCTATGGCACAGAGAACGCCCCGCTCATCGTTGGCGGTCGCTACGGTCTCGGTTCAAAGGACACCACCCCCGCACAGATTCTCTCGGTATACGAGAACCTGGCGCTGCCCATGCCCAAGAACGGCTTCACACTGGGTATCGAGGACGACGTCACCTTCCGTTCACTGCCCGCAAAGGCCGAAATCGCCCTCGGTGGCGAAGGTCTTTTCCAGGCCAAGTTCTACGGACTGGGTGCCGACGGTACAGTAGGTGCCAACAAGAACTCCGTTAAGATTATCGGTGAGAACACCGACAAATATTGCCAGGCATACTTCAGCTATGACTCAAAGAAATCGGGCGGTTTCACATGCTCTCACCTGCGTTTTGGTGATGACCCCATCCGCTCTACCTATCTGGTGACCACCCCCAACTTCGTGGCATGCCACGTTCAGGCATACCTGAAGATGTATGACGTCACCCGCGGTCTGCAGAAGAATGGTACATTCCTGCTCAACACCGTATGGGAAGGCGAGCAGCTGGCCGAGAACCTGCCCAACAACGTGAAGAAATACTTCGCCGACAACAACATCACCGTTTACTATATCAACGCAACCAAAATTGCACAGGAGATTGGCCTTGGCAACCGTACCAACACCATCCTGCAGAGTGCATTCTTCCGCATCACCGAGGTTATCCCCGTTGACCTGGCTGTAAAGCAGATGAAGAAATTCATCGAGAAGTCTTATGGCAAGAAGGGCGAGGACGTAGTCAACAAGAACTATCAGGCTGTTGACCGCGGCGGCGAGTACAAGACCCTCGCCATCGACCCCGCATGGTCTAAGCTCGGCGACGACAAGTGCAACCAGGACGACGCTCCCGCATTTGTTAACGATGTTGTACGCCCCATCAACGGCCAGAACGGCGACCTCCTGCCCGTATCTGCTTTCAAGGGCCGTGAAGACGGTACCTGGGATGCCGGTACAGCAGCCTACGAGAAACGCGGTGTTGCCGCATTCGTTCCCGTATGGAATGCCGAGAACTGTATCCAGTGTAACAAGTGTGCACTCGTCTGCCCGCACGCTGCCATCCGTCCGTTCCTGATGAACGAGGCCGAGGCTGCCGCATCTCCCTTCAAGGCCGAGGATAAACTCAAAGCCATCGGCAAGGGCCTCGAGGGCATGTCGTTTGTACAGGTTGTTGACGTTATGGACTGCCTTGGCTGCGGCAACTGCGCCGACGTCTGCCCGGGCAAGAAGGGTGCAAAGGCCCTCGAGATGGTTCCCCTCATGGGCCACGAAGAGGACCAGAAACTCTGGGACTACGTTGTCAAGAACGTTACAAGCAAGCAGGATCTCATCGACATCAAGCTCAACGTCAAGAACTCACAGTTCGCTACTCCGCTGTTTGAGTTCTCGGGCGCATGCTCGGGTTGCGGCGAGACTCCGTACGTAAAACTGATTTCACAACTCTTTGGTGACCGCGAGATTGTTGCCAACGCTACCGGCTGTAGTTCAATCTACTCGGCATCGGTTCCCTCAACCCCCTACACCAAGAACGAGAAGGGCCACGGTCCCGCATGGGCAAACTCACTGTTTGAGGACTTCTGCGAGTTCGGCCTTGGTATGACCATCGCCAACGAGAAGATGCGCGCACGCGTTACCAACTTCGTCAAGGAAGCCATCGAGTGTGACAGCGTTGCCGACGATGTTAAGGCACTCTACAAAGAATGGCTCGAGAACAAGGAAGACGGCGCCAAGAGCCGCGAACTGAGCGACAAGATCATGGCAGCCATCGAGCACAGCACCAATGCTGCCGACATCAAGGTCAAGAGCCTTGGCCAGTATCTCGTTAAGCGCAGCCAGTGGATCTTTGGTGGTGACGGCGCAAGCTACGATATCGGTTTTGGTGGTCTCGACCACGTGCTGGCATCGGGCAAGAACGTCAACATCCTCGTCGTTGACACCGAGGTTTACAGTAACACCGGTGGCCAGGCTTCAAAGGCTACTCCAATCGGTGCTATCGCCAAGTTTGCCGCTGCCGGCAAGCGCGTCCGCAAGAAAGACCTTGGTCTGATTGCATCGACCTACGGCTATGTATATGCAGCACAGGTTGCCATGGGTGCCGACAACGCACAGTGCCTGAAGGCAATCCGCGAGGCCGAGGCTTATGACGGACCGTCAATCATCATTGCTTACGCACCCTGTATCAACCACGGTCTGAAGGCCGGTATGGGTAAGGCACAGGCCGAGGAAGCCAAGGCAGTTGCTTGTGGTTACTGGCACCTGTGGCGTTACAACCCCATGCTGGAAGCCGAGGGCAAGAACCCGTTCAGCCTCGACAGCAAGGCTCCCAATTGGGAAGCATTCAAGGACTTCCTGAAGGGCGAGGTTCGCTATGCATCAGTGCTCAAGCAGTATCCCGACGAGGCCGAGGAACTCTTCCAGGCAGCACAGGACAACGCTATGTGGCGCTACAACAACTACCGCCGCCTTGCTCAGCAGCAGTGGGGTGTTGAACCCGAAGAGAAATAATCATTATTTCGGACATATTCAAGAAGTCCCGGCCTTCGCGGTCGGGACTTTTTTCGTTAAAATCCATAAAAACGCCGTAATTAGGGACTATTTCACGATTTTTTTGTACTTTTGTACCCCAAATGAAGTCCACCTCACCCCATCAACAACGCCCCTACAGCGTTACC
>JAGHSV010000186.1 GCA_018065665.1 Candidatus Sodaliphilus aphodohippi | reverse complement strand
GGCGGCAGCATACACTGGGATGCCTGTGCCGCCAACGGCGAACATCTGCCTACAGGCGTTTACAATGTCTATGCGGGCCACGACCAGGCCTCGTTGCCATCCGTTCCGGCGACCCAAGTGCGCATCATCAAGTGATAGACTTCAACAGTCCCGAGTTCTACACTCTGGCGTTGGTTATTGCCATCGCCTTGGTTGGTCTGCTCTTTTCAGAGCGTGCACAGGCATACCCCATTTACTTTCAATCACTGTGTGACAGATGCAGAGATTCATTGACAAATTTGAGAAACTGAAAAACCAATAGGTCATTTTGACATCAGTTTTGTCCTCAAATAAAAAAATGGAGATAAATTGTTGCGACAATGCCAATAAATTACTAACTTTGCCCCAAATGTATATAAAAGCGAACGATATGTTAAAGAAATCATTGCTTCTTATTATAGCGCTGCTGGCGCTCGTAACCCCAGTTCAGGCAGTCCAGGGAACATGGAAACTGCATCCCAAGTATGTGGGCAGCAGTGTCCAGAACTTGATTGATGCCGGTACCACCATCTATTTTCAGGCCGGCAAGAACCTTTTTGCCTTTGATAAATCGACAAACAAGGTCTATGTACTGGACAAGGACTATGGCATGTCAGATGCGACGGTCACCAAGACGGCATATAACTATGACAAGCACTACCTGTTAGTTGCCTATAACAACAGTAACATCGATATCGTACTTCAGGATGGGACGGTCGTAAACATTCCCGACATTCGCGATGCCGTTTACAATAGCAAGAAGGGCATCAATGATATCAGTTTTGCTGGTGGCAAGGCCTATGTTGCCACCGAGTTCGGTCTTGTTGTCATCGATGATAACACGATGCAGATAACAAATACCTACTACTATGACAGAAGCATCTTGTCGGCTTGCAAGGTTGGTGATGTGCTGCTTGTGACCTCGGGCAACAATCTGTACTACGACACCCGCAAGAATCATGACGGTTTTGACAAGTTTGTCCATGCTTCATCGGCCTACACTTCGCCCAAATTGTATCCGTGCAATGACGGCGTGCATTTCTTCCTTGCCGGTACAAGCTCGTTCAACCTCGCAACAATAGATACCGCAAACCTTGGAGCATCAAATGCAATAACCTTTGTTAAGAAAGTATCGGCCACGGTCACCAACGTGCTTCCGAGTCCGACGGGATATATTGCCAACTTCAAGGCCAACAGTTATTACTACAACATCAAAACAAGTGTTGAGCCTTGGACGTTTACCAAGGTTTCGGGCGGCGCGGAGTTGTACTCATGCTACCCCGAGGGTGACGGAACCTACTGGGGCCTCGGTGCCAAAGGCTTGCACATTAAAGGGGAAACAACTTACTACATCCCTAATGGCGAGGGCATAACCGACCAGGCTTTCTGGACTGCCTATAATCCCAATGACGGCAAGTTTTACCTGGCCCGCAGCACCGACAACGGCATCTTTACCAAGTACAGCGG
>JAGHSV010000170.1 GCA_018065665.1 Candidatus Sodaliphilus aphodohippi | reverse complement strand
AGTCAGTAGAAGAAGCGTACCCACCCCACAGTTCAACACCTGCGCCCCACGAGAGGCGGCAAGTGGTATCCATGTGATGGGAAATAGCAGCGTTAACAAGCGACGAATACTGCTGTGTTACCGTTCCGCCACGCCCCGAAGCAATGTAATAGGGAGCAAAATTCCCGTCCCCGGCATTGATGGTCACTCCTGCCTCATACTCCAGACTGACCTGGGCCATTGTGCACAGCGCCGTCGCCACAGCGACAAATAGTGTTAGTATCTTGTTCATATATAATATTTTATTTGTTCGGGACAAAGGTGTCGATGTGGCGGCTCTTTTTCTGCTCGGTGATGTCGTCAACACCAATCAGGATGCCGGTTTCCTCAACGTCGCCAAAGTGCCTGTTTATGGCTGTACCAAAGACTCTCATCGAGGGAGAGAGAGACATGTAGGCATTGACCAGTGGCGGGATGTTGATGCCATGCTGGCGAATAAATGCGTTCAGGAGTTTGTAGTCTTCTTTGAAATCATTGCCGGCAAAGAAACCCGTATTGCGCGGATTGCATCCACTTGCAACCTCAATGGGAACTATCAGGCCATCCTTGTCGGGGAAATATATGCTCATGAACTCCAGCAAGCGGTCTCGACAGTCGCGGTCATAACTGGGATACATGGTCATTTTGCCAAAGAAATATTTCATCTCGGGATAGAGCACACACAGTGCTCCAAGGCCATCCCAAAGGTTGTCAAGTGCAAAGATAGCCTTGTTGCCGGCACGGGTGGACTGGTAGTCGAGCGATACAAACGAGCGTCCCAGTTCGATTGTGCGAGGCAGGAATTCGCTGACAAATCTCTCGCTCATGGCAAACATGTGGCCCATGGCTATACGCAGTGTACCGTCATCATTACGAGCCACATCACAACCACGGATAAACCGATAGGCACCGACAATGTCGCGACGCTCCGGATTCCACACAAGCAACTGCTTGCACGGGGTTTCCATTAGGTCAAACTCGTCGATGTCACATGCCTTGCCAGTGCCACCGCCGGCTGACCTAAAAGCGATCTCACGCAGCCGCCCAATCTCACGCATTGTGTTAGGGGCATTGTGAGCAGTGACCACATAGATAACGTTGCCGGCCTTGTTGGTGGTCCGCAACAACTTGTCGGCGGACAGTTCCCGCTCAATCAGACTCGTTTCAACAGCATCAATTATCTGCTCCATAGGCCCAAAGATATTTATTTCAAATCATATACAATGTCACGCAGTCGGGCCGCCTCCTGTTTGGGATTAGCGGCATCGAGCATGGTATATGGCACCGGCTCGCCGACAATGACATGCAAGGTATCCCCACGTTTTTTAAACAGTTCGTCGGGCAAATACAACTGCTCAAAGTTGAATTTGATGCCCAGGCGCTTACGCCACTTGGCAAGCCGATAAAACGAACGCGAATTAACCGCATCAAACTTGACGGGCACGACATCGCGATGATCATGTATGGCCCTCGACACTACATGCTTATGCCACTTGAGGTCAGCAATAGTGCCATCGGGTTGCATTCGGGAGCAAAGTCCGGCAGGAAATGTAATCATCTGGTTGTCACCGCCAAACTGTTCGTCAATCATCTGAGCCCCCTCGCGTGACTGTCGTCCAAACTTATTGACCGGCATGAATATCTCCTTAAACGGATATACATGCATCAACAGGTCATTGACCATAAATCGTATATTACCATTGTAATGACTGCCAATTAGTTGAATAAGCGTAATGCCGTCCAGACCACCAAGAGGATGGTTGGAAGCAAACACATAGCGCCGCCCCTGAACAAGGTTTTCCATGCCCTTGACCTCGACAGAGATGCCCAGCTCATTCAGTATGATGTCGGCGGCCTCAACATTCTTCTTATCGCCGATGCACTCAAGCAAATGATTTATTTCATCCTGATGAATGGTGCGTTCAAGCCACCGGACAGCCCATCGCGGGATAAACTTCCAGTAACGCGCCGCCCTTTGTTTCAGTATAGCGCCAACATCTATCTTCTTAACACTATCAGTCATTAACCTACAAAGTTACAAAACTTTCGGCAATTAATCAAAACAAAATCATGTATTTCACATTTTATGCTCCCAGTATCATATTAATGCACCTGTTCACATCAATGATATCGGTCACTCCATCACCAGTAATGTCAGAGCGATTGCCATATTTGGAAGCATCGTCATTGCCAAGCACAATATTAATGATGATATTAAGGTCAGTGATATCTACAACGCCATCGGCATTCACGTCACCAGCAATAACTGCCGAACCGGTCACGTTGATGGTGCAGGTGGCTGTACTGTTGCCGTCAATACTTGTAGCGGTGATAATTGCAACACCTCCTCCAACAATCTCAACAATGCCGTTACGAACACGTGCCACGTTCTCGTTTGACGATGCCCACTGCACACGCTGGTCGGTGGTCGTCTCGGGGACAAACTTGTGTTGCAATACAATTGTGTCCTGCACACCATACTCGACGGTGCGCTCGCTTGACGACAGAGTCAGTTCGCGGCTCAAAACAGGCTCCTGCTGCCGTGCCTGACGGTACAGGTAAGGCAACTGCAATGTCTTGCTCGTGTAGTTCCAGAAACGTGCATACGAGCCCGACGGAGCATTAAAACGCATTGTACCGTACTTTGTGTTGGTACTTGCGATGGTCGCGCCGTCATAGCCCAAGGTAATATCCCAAGTAGTCGTGCCCTCATTCCATGCCAAGTTCTGCGCACCCTTTGCGCCCAGTGTTTGTCCGTGCTGATCGGTCATTGTCCAATGCCCATTGGCATCTTTGTGCAGCGTAAACAGCGAGATTGCAGGGTCATCCACTGTCGTGGTAGATACCACCCCGATGGCATCAAGATAGTGCGACGTTGACATTCCGTCGATGTCGCCCGCAGCATTGCCGTTGCGGTACATCATCACCACATCACCGTCTGCCAGTTTGCCCTTGGCTTCAACCTTCTCGAATATCCATGGCAGGGCCGACTCGGTCTTCACACCGCTGCCTGGGGTATAGTCGATGGTGATTGCGTTGACATAGACAGAACCTTCCTGAGTGCCTCCCTTGACGGTGATGCCCACCTCGGCGCCGTCGGTCACAGCAAGTGCCGGAGCCAGTTGCTTAGTGAGGTCAACATAGACATGCAAGTCCTTGCTCACCCAGCGCCCGAACCATTGCTCACTGTTGAATGCCTCGGTCGGAGTCTTGTAGCACTCAGTGCCGTCCTTTGTCACACGTAGCGAGAATGTGCCACTGCTGTTGTTGGAACACATGTTCAACGTCACCGAGTTGATGGTGCAACCATCCCAGCCCTCAAGCCACAGCGTTGCCTCGCGGTTTCGTGGCACCTGGTTGTAGCGGTTGCCCGTCGTTGCGCCGTACTCGTTCTCGAATATTGCCCAGCTGCCGGCAGGTCTCAATCCCGCGGGTGCCAGCGTGAACGCCTCGGTCGATTTGTTGTACTCTGCAATGCGGTAGGTTACACTCTCACCGTTGGCACACAATGCCAGCAACATCATTGTACAAAACATCACACCTCGCAGTATCATATAACTTTTCTTCATGCCTTATTGTCTTTTTTGTTACTAGACTACAAAAATAGCACTTTCCCCTCTAACCACAAAGCATTTTACACTGAATATTCAACTGTTTGATAAATTTCACCTATCTATATAGCAGCAACATTAAACAACATTCGCTCCACCATATCGTGGGGCGAATGTTTGTAGATAGGGATTACTTTGCTTTCGAGATAGTTAGTTTAAAGTGTCCGGGCAAGCCATAATGGTCCTTACGCGACATCAGGAAATCAATCATGCGACGGTGGCGCTTGCCCGTGCGGTCTTTGATTACCCACTTTCCATTAATCTGGGGGGCTTGTTGACAATTCACCAGAATCGTGTCATTCATTTTGAATCCTGCTGAAAACACATCGGGAGAAGCAGCCACCCATCTAATTTCGCGGTTGTTAAGTTTTACGGGATCAATACGGTCGCCACTGGCAACGTGCCATGAGAGTTTCCCGCCGGGATAGTAAAAAGTCCCGTTAACATCCAATGTCTGTCCCATCGCGCTAAGCCCCATCACTGCAATAATTGCAGAAAAAAATAGATGTTTCATGAGCGTTATTGGTTAGTAAATGTGCTGCAAAGTTACAACATTTTTTTCTAATAACCTAATTTTGACTAATTTGCCAGATTTAGCACATTAGTCATGTGGTTAATATTACGGGTTGGACTGGGTTAAGGCAGTGACGGTTGGAATATCGGCTGCACACCACTCGAGCACACTCAATTCCCCTGGAGTAAGCCAACACGAGGAGGCATGCTCACGCATTACAAAGGTTGGAGAAGTCTCATGGCTTTTAAGAACAGGACGGCACTTGTATGACAGCAACGATATGCTAAAATCAGGGTAGTCGTGCACGATTAAAGCCACACAGTCCCCTACCTCTATCTCAAGGCCCATTTCCTCGAGAATCTCGCGATACAAAGCCTGTTGCGGTGATTCGCCCTTCTCAATCTTGCCTCCAGGAAATTCCCACCTATACGACGTATAGGGATAACGTGTCTGGCCTCGCTGCATACACAGGATTTTGCCGTTCCATTCTATCACTGCTGCAACAACTTTTACCATTACTTGGTAAGACTCATGTTAAAGCTGAGTCCGTAGTTTGAATTAGTTGTGGGATAGGCAGTTGTTGAAACCAACGGAGTATTAACCTGATGGTCAAAGAAAGCACCCATGGTTATTCTCTTGCTCATCTGGTAGTTGGCCGTAAACTTGACGCTGAATGTACGTGTGCCACTGGTAGCCTGAGCCGTATTAGACTCAATTTTGCGTATAAGTGCACTATTGTTGTTCAGCGACAAGTCAAAGTTCAAGGTCAAATCATTGCTGACGCCCTGCTGTTTGCCTTTCATTTTCAGGACTGAGTTGAAATTGGCAATTTTATATCCAGCACCAATCACAAACGACTTGGTGACAGCCTCAACAATCTGACCTGCGGCACTGTTGAGAGTGAGGGTTCGTTGGTCACGATACTCAGTATTAAAGGTCAAATTATTGTTAAGCGAAGCATTGACACCAATTAACGGCGCGAACTTCTCGGTAATTGTAACCGACGAAATATTATAGGGCGAGGACGGAACCGGTGCACCTGAAAGCGCGTCCTGGGTAAAGCCCAGACCATTGCCAATCTGAATCCAATCGCTGTAAGAGTTATAAGAGCCTACCTGATAGGTACACTGATAGGCGTGAGTCAACGTAAAACTCTTGAACAGTTTCTTGAACATCGGTAATTTGGATAAACCATCGTATGTCACACGCCAGTTGGGCAAAATCTCCTTTAATGACGGGAAAGCGCTGAGTGTCACCTTATCGGCACTCTTGCCCGAATATGCGGCCATGAAAGCAGGAATAAGCACGTCGCTGCTCATCGGGTTGACAGTTCCCATCTCTGGATTAAACTCCTTACCGGCATTGACATTCCCAGCCATAAAGCCATACTCGGGATAGTGGGTGCCGGCATATTGACGCTCAATTCTCTGTGCAACCAATGGGATATTGGCCAGGAAATTGTCGAAGACCGAACTATGATAGCCATCTTCACTGCTACCAATACTCTTAAAGGCCGTTGCAATTGCCATGTGGGTCTTAGTATAGCTACCAGAATAAATAGCGGTAGAATTATCATACATGAACTGGATTTGGCTCGTACGATTGTCGGTACGGTTACCGTTAAGAGTAATCTTCAGTCCCTTGACAGGTTCAAGTTGCACCTCGGCATTAAACTCCTGGGTCTGTGAATATAAAGCCGGCGTTGTCATGGATTGGTCTCCAAGTAACCATCCATGCGATTTGGCGCGTTCAATGTAACTTTCACCAACCAAACCAAAAGCGAAATCAAGTCCCGGTGCCATAACGTCATAATGATTATTCTGTCCGAACACATCACCAACGTCAGGAATAAATTGCGGCAACGAAAGATTCTGAGTACTTTTCCATCGCACGCTAACACTGCGAACACTCATCAGCGCACGAGTTGTATATTGAGCAAACTCACTCCAGAAATTCTTGTCATTACCCTGTACCTCGGTTATCACGAACTTAATATTCTGATCACCGGTTGTTAATATTTCAATATTATTGTTGTCCTTTACATTATACTTAACAGGGAACGGTTTGTTTCCAACAGTAGTTGCTTTAACCGACACCTTTTTCACATTAAGATTGTGTTTGATGACAAGAACCGAGTCGCTATCGCTATGAAGTTTGAAAGTGCGCTGGAACTTCTTTATCTTCGGTTTCTTATCTTTTGTGTTGGTGCTCGTAGTGCTCGAGAAGCGTTTATTCACCTTCTGCAAATAGGGTACCTTATTATATAACTGTTCAAAACTGAAACGAGTGTCAATGTTGAGAGAAGACTGATTGGAGATAGTATTACCGGATTGAATATCTGCAATAACGGCTCCCCTATCCCACCTGTATGTCGCATTATAAGTGGCCGACGCATTAATAAAGCTCAAAATAGGGATTGCCGAGAATGGCGCTTTATAGGTTGCAGTGAAATTCTGGTTGTAGGCCCAAGGGGTACCTAGGTCCTTAATACTCATCCATACCGAGTCACGCCAATCACGATAGCGGTCAGGGAACAACTGCTTATTAACCTGACCAATCGGTTCAAGGATATGTGCAGTCGTATTACTGTTGAACGAAGCGCTCAACGACTTTGTGAAATTCCACGAAATCGAGAATTGACGGTCCCACAAGAAATTCTTGCTGACAGCCACGGGCAATTCAACATCAATGCCTGTCTCGTTGCGCGACTGCTGTTCATAGTAATAACGCGACATATTGGTGTTGAAGGCAATATTTGTCGGCAGCCAACGGAGCTCCCATTCACGGAAGAACTTCATGTTCTTGTTCTTGGCATCAATCATCTTCTTGAACGGCGTGAACGGTTTAATGTAAGGAGTCCAGCTGTATTGGAAACTGCCTCGGTAGTCATTAGTGTTCTCATAAACATTATCCGGATCATTCAGATGCTGTTTATTGGAAGAGTAACTGAATGTGAAGTTAGCAGGATCCCAAGGCATCGGATTCTTGCCGGTCTTAACGTCAAACTTCAAACCCGAAATGCTGAAACTCTTAACAGTACGCTGCGTCTCGGCAAAGTTATTGATCGAATCACGCTGATGTTGGTCTTGACACGCATTCAATGCATCATCAAGCATAATATCCTGGTCAAGAGGATTATACTTGGGACGGGTTTTCTCGTTACTGTAAGAATAGTATATCGGGGCATTGAGCTTCACCTTCTCGGGCAAGAAACGGCCTGCATTTCCCTGGACTGCAATATTATATTGGTTAAAGTTGTCCATACGGCGCTGGCTTAGGCTCTCATTAACACCACCAAAGCCATAGGTTTCTTTATGGAATCCCGCATTGACAGTCGCGATATCACTAAGATTAAGCGTTGCATTAGCCTTTGCTGCCCATCCACCGTCATTGTCAAAGTCTGTTACTCTTAACTCATCAGCCCAGACAACACAGTCCTTAGTCGTAGGAGAATTGTTGCGGACACCTATCATCATCACTCTCACATCGCTGAGTGAGGGGTTACCCATCACAAAGACGCGATGGTTGGGATTGTCGGGGTCTTGTTCCTGATACCTTTGGTAATATGAGACATCGGCCGAGCCAGCAAGTTTCTGGGCATTTCTATTCTTCTTGACATTGGTCAACACATCAAGATTAATGTCCATCATGTTATTCTCAGGCCATACGATATAGCGATCACTTGTGCTATTGGTGTTATAGCGTCCCGGCGGTGTCAATGACAATGGCACCTCATATTCATAATAGTTGTTCTTAATATCAGAACCAAGACGCAAGAATACCGACACGTCACCATTAGAGAGGTTAGTCACATCACCGATGAGAGCCTCACCATGCAAGAACATCTGCAAGCGCTGGTAAATGCGCAGGTCAAGACTTGTGTTGCGATATACGCCGCGGGCGTCACCTGCCTGAAGTCCCTGCACCTTCATCTGCATTGACTGCTCGTTGAGCTGCGTAATCTGGGACTGTCCAGAATCCACAATACGGCTAACGCCAGGAGGCAATACATAGTTGACAGGGTCGCGCGAAGCATTCTCCTCGATGTTCACCGAGTTGATGTTGATATTGCCCGAAGCAGGCGAATCGCCACGAAGATTCAAATTATAATCATAGTTACGCCACTCGCCTCGCACGAGTTCAAGAGTTGCAAAACGGAGGTGAGTTGTCTCCTTAAAGCCCGTCATGAACATACGAATGAAACGGATGCTCGAGAAATCATTAATAGTACCCACCTTTTTCTCAAACTCACGCAATGGGATACTAAACTGATACCAGGTAGCAGACTGGTCCTTTCCGTCACGTGTACGAACACGTGCCACCTGCTTATCGGTGATATAATTTGAACCTACCTGAAGAGAGTCGGGATGAATCGCAATACGATACTGGAAGTAACGTTCATATTCATTGAGAGTATTATCCTGGTTGATATCCTCAACATCGGGCACACTACGGGCCGATTGATACAGCTGGTCGGCAGCGTCTTCCTGCGACAACGAGTTACCCTCGGTGCCATTATAGTGTTTATATCGGTCAAGGATAGACAAGCGCTGCTCGTCATAATCATAACCACGATAGAAATGGTAGTTGTCGCCAGCAGGGTCATTAAGCGGTGAGAATTGGTCACTCTCCATCCTTGATATTGTGGAGTCAGGAAGGGTACGACGCAAGGCATCAGTAAACTCCTTATATGTCGGGAAGCTCTTCTCTTCCTCAGTTGACAGACCGTTGAGACCGACATCCTGCAAAGGACGTGAACCTTCACCAGTGTCAAAAGCATAGGTCATAGATGTCTGGGTCGATACCTTACCCCAATTAGTCGTTTTAACATAGGTCGTATCGCCATTCACCGGCAAACCGTTCTCATAACTTTTGAGACCATCCTTCAAGACATCCTCACTCATCTCGCCGAGGTTGAAATAGAGATAACCACCATCACGATTGGGGTTGTTCTCATCCATAAACGGGTCAAGCATCCAGAACTGGATGTATTCGATATTGGATTGCTCAAAGTTGGTATTATCTATCTTACGCATGATACCGCCCCATCTCGTCTCGGGGTTAAGCAGATTGCCTTGTGCGTCAATATTTGTTGCATCAAGGTTGTAGGGACCGCGTTCCTTAGGATAGAACGAAAGGTTCAGCGTCTGCACTGTCGATGACTCACCATAGTTGAGCTCACGTCCCGGAAACACCTCGCTGTAACTAACTTCACGAACATACGGGTTAGACAGCTGCTCCAAATCGTTCTTTATATATCCGGGGGCATAAGATGAATTTCGCTGAGTAAAGAGGCGATCGATATAATACCAGGAGAGTAACGAACGGCGCTTGCCATAGTTAACATCATTAGAATATGCCGCCTCGGGGAACAAAGCGTTGGGATTGTTGTCATAAGGTGTGGATGCCAGGAACCATGCATAAGGAGAACGCAAATCAATGCCGGACTGCGTTGATTCGAAGTCATCAATATAACTGCTACCGGCATTTGACCCTGACTTTGCCTGATGAGGTACCAGTTGGGCGAACTCGCCACGGAACGTGAGAGAAGAAGGTGCGGTAGCATTAACTGTCGGTATCTTGTTCAGTAAGTTTGTAAGCCACATAAACTTGGAGTTATAAGACATGTTAACACCCCAAATCGTGTTGTTAACAATCTCATCACCAATCGAGACCTTCTCGGTAAGTGCCTTCTCACCATAATGCATGATGGTACCACCGATGTGGAAATCCTTATTAAACGCATAATCCAAGTCAAGACCGAACAAAGTCTTTCGCTGCATGCTGAACGTTGACTGGTTCTCCAGCGACACACTGATGTTTGTACCGGCATCAATAATGCTCTGGTTGGTGATTGTCACCGTACCCATATTGTAGTCCACAGTATAGTCACTGTTCTCGGTCAGCACAACACCACCCGCAGTTACAACAACAGACCCCCTGGGCACATTCATCGCATTAAGTTTGATTGTGTTGCCCGATGATGCTTGATACTCACCCGCAAGGACAAACTTGTTTTTATCCTGAACCTGTTGAGCGGCGGTCAATGTTGTATCATACAGTTCGTCATAACAATACACATTGGCAAGTGCTTCATCATTAAGTTTTTTGCGAAGATGGTCACCAAATGGTTCAACAACAGGGAAAATCACCTTTCCGTTAGACCCGCTAACCGTATAACCCTCGATATAGTCAAAACGTCCATCAATGTTACTCTCATTGTTGGCATCCAAACGGTCCAGATTCATTACCTGAAGCAATGGGACACCATTAATAACACCTGACGGGATATACGGAAGTTCAGTACCGGTTGTATCACTAAGGTATTTGATATTCAGTTTGAAATGTTCTTTTTGAACTTGATAGGCTCCAAGTGAATAGATATTCTTCATCATCAGGTCCCACATGGGCACGGTTGTCGTTGTGGTAGTTCCTTTAAGCATCTTAACATACAACGACTGGTCGGTTGAAGTAATGTCGCCCGAGAACTCACCCACCTGATATGTATTGCCATGATAAGTATATTGGAATGCCACAGCAAGAACCTCATCACTCGCAAGGGCTGTTTTCAGCTGTATGTACCCCAATGTGGAATTCAATGTATATTCAGAGTTTGAAAGCAAGCGAGCACTTTCAATTTTTTCATAGTCACGCCCTCCTTCAAAACCATAGACTTTCAGAGGTTCAAGCGATGTTGCAGCCTGACTGATATAACGTGCATCGGGATACTGTTCGCGTAATTCCGACAACATATTATTTGATTCATTAGTTGGATTGTCCATCGCATAATTGCCAGTCCAATGGCTGTTGCAGATGCGTTTGTTCTCGCCAACATCCATCAGAGCCATAAGATTTCGCGACTCGCTGAAGTTGCCTCGTTTATTGGTAATCCACACCTCGATACGGGTAATGTTTACGCCAGAAGAGACCAGAGGCAATTTTGAAGCCCAAGAATCATAATTATCGCGGAAGAAATGCGAGAGGAAAAAGTTACGGTTCTGGTCATACTTATCGGCAGTGATATAGAATGGAGTTGTCTGTACTCCGCCCTTAGTATTAACCGTTTGTGACTCACTATTTTGTTGCGACACAAGGGCTGTCGCGGTTAATTTACCGAACTGCAATTTGGTTTTGATACCAAACAAAGCCGCACTACCACGAATCAGTGATGACCCGGTTGTCATACTAACATTACCGGCTTCGATATTCTTGATAATCTCGTCTTCCTTACCTTCATAGGCAAGCTTCAGGTTCTTATTATCAAAGTCAAAAGTCGCATCAGTATTATAGGTCATGTTGAACTTCATCTTGTCACCGACAGATGCAGCAATTGAAGCCTGAATTTTTTGGTCAAAACTGAAGTAAGTTTTACGACGGGAAGCAACAGACATAGCAGGGTTGTCGGTCTTATTGCTTTTGACGCCCATATTAACCACAACCGAACCCTGAGTCTTCAATTGCACTCCACCGGGGCCAAAAATCTTCTCCAAGGGTCCAAGTCCGAACTGCATATCCAGGAAGTTAAACGGATTCTTGGCCTTTTCCTCGGCGCTCTCGGCATTCTTTTGACGATAATACTCCATCAAGGACTGTCTGACGGCAAAATTATTATACTCGTCGGCCGACAGGATAAATGGCGTAACAATGTCATTATCGCCAAGTTTTGTATGAATCACATAGCAACCGGTAGCATAATCATACTCGGCCTCGGTCGTTATATTTGATGGATTCTTGAGGTCCATTGAATACTCACCCTTCTGTTGCACGTCATCATAGTTGCCAGGCACAGTTGGTCTCACCTTAAAAGGCAATGACAGTGTATCGGCAGGATTACGTTTTGATTGATTATTGGAAACAGAAGGCTGCACAGGCGGTGGTGGCGGCGGTGCAAGTTTTGACTGGACATATTGGGCAAATGCCAAATCGTTACCGACAAAGATTGCCAGCAACGCACCCAGACATAAGAAACAAATAATTTTTGACCTCAATCCAGTCATTTAAGTGTTAAAAAAATATAAATGTCAATTCAGAAACCACACAAGCAAGACATCACATCATCTTGAGCGCTTTCTTGATTGCTTGCTCAACGGTCACATCCGGTTCATCCTTAAATAGTTTTTTCAGAGCCTTTTGCGACATCTGTTGCGTAAAGCCAAGCATAACCAGAGCCGCCATAGCCTCATCAAATACTTGACTTGACGGTGCCCCTGCTTCTACTAATAACGCATCACCTGCCACTTTTATTTTATCTTTGAGGTCAACAATTATTCGCTGGGCCGTTTTAGCGCCTACACCCTTGACCGATTTCAAGGCAGACACATTGCCCGACGCAATGCTTTGTTCAAGGTCGGTAACTGGCATAGATGACAAAATCATGCGGGCTGTATTTGCCCCAACGCCTGAAACCGAAATCAAGAGCAAAAACATCTCCCGCTCTCTCTTGTCACTAAAACCAAAAAGCAGATGGGCATCTTCGCGAATTGCCTCGTATATATACAACCGCGACACAGACGATTCTCCAACCTTAGACAACTTGTCATAGGTGGTCAGCGAGATATTAATCATATAACCGATTCCGTTATTGTCAATTACAACAAATGCGGGATTCAGTTCAGCAATCTTTCCTTGGATATAATCAAACA
>JAGHSV010000110.1 GCA_018065665.1 Candidatus Sodaliphilus aphodohippi | reverse complement strand
CCAACTGAGCTAAAGAGGCATCATTGAAACCGCCAAAAATGGTTTCTTCGTCAATTGCGAGTGCAAAGTTACACATATTTTTTGAACCAGCAAAAAAATCTCAACTTTTTTTGAAAAAAAAGATTATTTGCACCCATAAAAGCGTTTTCTCATACAAACAAAGAACCAAAAGCAACTTTACACCTTATATTATATAGGGGTATCTGACAACATCGCGAGTGGAGAACCGCAGTCAAAGGCAACCATGCAGTAACGGACCGGCAGCATCGGTCTGTAAAAAAACGCCCGCTACCACATGGCAGCGGGCGACTGTTGCATATCGAATATTGATATCTTATTTGTCTTTGCGGGTCTTCTCGAGTTGTTTCTTGAGTGCGTCAACACACAGGTCAATAGCCTCCTCAAATGTGTCGGCAACCTTCGATGCAAAGGCATCGCTCAACTGGGGTGCGACAAGTTTGATAGCGGCTTCCTTGTTCATCGAAGTCTCGGGTTTAACGACCTTGAGTGTAACCTCCACAGCGGAGATTTCCTCGTTGTACTTACTGAGTTTCTCAACTTTCTTGTTGATGAACTGTTCGAGCTTTGTTGTAGCGTCGAAGTGAATTGATTTGATCTTTACGTCCATATTACTCTCCTTTTTTTAGTGCCCGTGGGTGGGCAAGTTTGTAATTATGTTGAAGTTCACTAAATGTAATGTGCGTATAAATTTGTGTTGTCGCCAGGGACTCGTGTCCCAGCAGTTCCTTCACGCTTCCCAGCCCGGCACCGCCGTTGAGCATCGAGCTTGCAAACGAGTGGCGCAGCACGTGAGGGCTTGTCTTGCCCGACGCCCCTGCCATTCGCAGGCCGTCATGAACGACGCGATAGACAAGCGAGGGATACAATTTGCCACCATGCTCACGGACAAAGAACTCGTCGTCGGTGGCACCGGTCTCTGCCCTCAAGCGGCGATATTGCCCAATCCAGTCACGCAGTTCGCTGCCAAAGGGCACCACGCGGTCCTTGTCGCGCTTGCCGTGCACCCTGAGTTCGCCTTTGGCAGTATCGACATTGCGGTCGAGCAGTCCGATTAGTTCGGCACGGCGAATGCCTGTCTCGTAGAACATCATGATGATGAGTCGGTTGCGCACCTGTTCAAAGTCGTCCATATCGACTTCAGAGTCGAGCAAAGCGTCGATGTTCTTCTCGCGCACCATGCTGGGCAGCGGTTTGGGCACCTTGGCAAGTTCGACGGCGGCAGCGGGATTGGCATCCACCTCTCCCCTGCTCATCAGATAGCGATAGAGCGAGCGTACCGACTGCAGTTTGCGCCTCAGCGTGCGCGGGCAGTCACCCCTACCCGACCGCTGCACCATCCATGCCCTGATGTCACTGGTGGTGACGCTTGCAAAGTCAGGTTCCCCGGTGCCGGCAGTCAACGCCTCGGTCCATTGAGCAAGATCGTTGCGATAGGCAGCCACCGTGAGTGCCGAATAGTTCAACTCGGCGTCCAGATAGTGCAGAAAACGCTCTATGACAGGATTCAAAGGCATGATGTAGTGTTTTACGCTTTTGTTATGAACGCAATTTACAAATTTTTGTTCAGACCGCCAAACTTTTTGTGTTTTTTCTGCAAAAAAATTTATTGCGCGTGCCTAACCATCAAAGAAACTCGTCACATTGAGGACAGTGCGGTGCAGCCGCGGCTGCACCGCACCGGACCCTTGTCGCCTTGCATCCAAGGGGCAATCACTGCCCGCCAAGGATGAGGTTGATGATGGCGTTTACATCGACGATGTCTATCTTGCTGTCGCTGTTCACGTCGGCGCGGCCGTTGTAGTTAGATGCCTGGTCGCTGCCCAAGACGATGTTGATGACAATGTTCAGGTCAACGATGTCGATTTTGCCGTCGGCATTGACATCACCTTTCTTGGTCGATGTGTCAGGGAAGATGTCGAGGAAGTAAGTCTTGTTTGTGCCGGCTGCAGCGCTGCCCAGCAGCAGGTAACTGCGCCCGGTGCCGCACATGAATGATGCGGTTGGCTTCACGAACTTTTTGCTTGATCGGTTCCAATAGTATCCGACTGTCTTGGTGTAAACGTCGGTGTTGGCGGCGGCGCTTGACACCAGATAGTTGGTACCGGGTGATGAAACCGACGATGTCGGGCGTTTTAATTTGTAGATGGTGTTGGCAGAGATGCCGGTGATTATCACGCCGGTCTCGCCTGGCACACGCTCAACCTTCTTTGTGGTGAGTGTTGCGTTGGCAGTGTTGTAGGCGTTCACGATATAGGCATTCACGCCACTGAGGGTGAAGTCGATGGGCACGAGGGTAGCAAATGCCAGGGTGTTGTTGTCCGACGTGATGTATGGGTTGAGGATGTCGGTTCCCTTCTTGCTGCCGATAGTCCATCCGCCAAGGCTTGAATTGTAGAATCCCGGATAATTCTGGAAGTGGACATACATTGTGAAGTTGCTGGCGTTGTTGCCAATGAACTGCCCGTCCCAGTTGTGGCTGCCAGTACCCTGAATGGTGAGGTCTTCAAGACTGGCGGCGCCATAGAATGCCCTGTTGCCGAACTTGGCGCAGCACTCGGGAACCGTAAGTTGCTTCACACCGCTGCCAGTGAAGGCGTATGCCCCGACGCGGTTAAGGTTTTTCATGTTCGTCAGTGCGACAGTGGTGATGCCGGATGCATTGTAAAAGCAACTGTCGCCAACCTCGGTGATGAGATACTTCTTGCCAACGTCGTATGTGTTGTCGGTCTCATAGTTGCTGGGGGAGAAACTGGTCTTGGTAGTGATGCCGGGGTTGTACACATACTTGGCCTTGCCGTCATAGGTTACACCGTCAACGGTCACGGGAGTGGTCGATGTGACGGTCATGTGGTAAGCGCTGGAGCTGACCTTTGTCCAGCTGGTTGTGCCATAGACAAAGTCAAACGCACCGGCAGTGATGTTGTTGCCGAACTTCTTCCAGTTGGTGTGGTTGCGGTACTGCTGCACTTGTCCTGTTGGCACGAGGACCTTGCACGACGATGGCACATTGGTGAGGTCAAACGACCATGTACTCTTGCCTGGCGACGGGCTGTTGATGATGAGTTCGGTCAGGCTGCTCATGCCATAGAAACACTGTGTATTGCAGCTGCTGAACGAACCGGGGATAAGCATGCGTTTGCTCTTGACGTTCTGGAATGCCCGGTACCCAAGATACTGGAACCCGTATGGCATGATGAGGTCGTTGGCGATGGGGGCGTTGTTGAATGCCAGTTGCTCAATGCGCTTGATGCCGGGACCGAAGGTAACACTGGTGAGGTTGGTGCAGCCGCTGAACGCGCCTTCGCCAATTCGAGTCATAAGGGAGCATCCGCTCAGGTCCAGACCCTTAATGTTGGTGTTGTTATAGCAGGCGCTGTCGGCAATAGTAGTGAAATCAAACGCATATCCATAAAAACGGTAAGTGCTGCCGCTTGAAGGCTTGTAGGAACTGTTGGCCACCCTACTGGCGCTATTGGAGAATCCCACCAGTGACATCTCGCCGTTGGTGCTGAATGTGGGTTCTTTGGTAACGCACAGGTATGCACCGTCGTTACAGAAAACATCGTATGCCGATGAGGACTTGGCATAGCTTTTCATGTTTTTCCATTCGGTGTTAGACGAGTTTTTGTAGTTATTGACCGAGTTTGCGTCGGTCTTGGGGACATACAGTGAGATGTTCACCCTGGTGCTAGGCAGCGCGTTGGTGGAGGTTGTCGGTGGTGTGGGTTTAGCAATGTAAATCGTTCTTAATGCCGAACAACCGTATAATGCATAGCTCTTGATTGAATTTATTGAACTGGGCATCCTTATGAACGTCATGGATGTACAGTTGTTGAAGGCGTAACTGCCGATTTCTTTGCAGCCATACTTGATGTTAACGCTGGTGATTGAAGTCACATTATAAAAAGCGTTGCTTGCAATTTCCCTGACCTTATAGTCCTTTCCGCCAATTGTAACCTCAGCGGGGATAGTGAGCGAGAGCGAGGACTTGGCCTTGCCCTCGGTGCTTAGTCCGGTCACCGATGCGGTGCCCCACGACGAGCTGGTGGGCTCGGTGAGTATTTTGTAGGCCAGGTCACCGCTCTCGAGTACAGTCGCGTCCTTCCAGAACCAGAAGGTACTCTGCCCGTTGCTGTAGGTGATGTCGGTGATGGGTTTGCCCATCTTGCTCTTGTTGCCGAAGTTGAGCGTTGCTGCCGGTGTCGACGTGTCGGTCAGGCTGTTATTGCCGTTGTAGGGATAGAGGTCCCCATTCTCGCTGCTTTTAGTCAACAAGTTGTCGGCAGGGATAATAGTGCATCCCTGCAGGTCATTGATATTGACATCATTGCTCACCCATTCTGCCTGATCATAAGTGACATGAGTCACCAGCAACCCCTCGGCACGGTTAAAAGCATACCATCCCGCCTTGCGGTGGCACTCCAGAATGTAGAACTCGTCGGTGCTCTGGTCGTTGTAAATCTTGACGGCGCTGGCTCCGGTCTGGTCCATGCTCTTGAGCGTGTACTGGGTGCGTCCTGTTGCCACGGGGATTTCCATCCAGTCCATCACGCTTTTTTCGAAGGCAGTATAGCCGGCAGGTGTATTCATGTCGTCGTTGTAGTTGCCTGAGTTCATGATTGACCAGTAACCCATGCCATAATGGTCGCCTGAGTTTTCGGTGTCATAAAAGTCGGGCAATCCCAGCGTGTGTGAGAACTCGTGGCAGAAAGTGCCGATGCCGTTGAGTGCGGTCTCGCTGTCGCTACTGCCTGCAGTTTCACAAATCAGCACGACATCGGTGATATCCACACCGTTTTTAGAGCCCATGTAGCTATTCATGTGGCATGGCCAGATGGTTTCGGCAGCAGCACCATGCGACTGTCCCGGCCCGGCATAGACAATGATAAACGAGTCAACATCGCCGTCGCCATCGTTGTCATATTGGGATAAATCGGTGTTCAACAGGTTTATTACCTCTTGGACAAACTCACTTTTGTTTGTATCATGCGAATTGCCGCTGGTGGGGTCTGTGCCATAGTAGGCACGGTTCTTGGAAACAGTGACAGGACCCAGCACGTCAATCTGAGGGCTGAACTTGCCGCCTGACTGATCGATGAAGTACTGGCGGGCGCTCTTGGAGCCGTTAGTATATTTATCGCTAAAAGCGGCGACGGTGCTTGTGCTCTTTAGCTTGATGTCCTTGAAGTTGGCAAGCACGACAGCCACCCTGGGAGATCCGGTATGGGCAATATTGGTCGACCTGTCGCTGGCCTTTGGGTGACCGATGGCATTGCGCCTTGCCGAGGTTGAGAAGTTGGCAGCCAGTGTCAAGCCAGATGCGTTGGCGCTGATAAAAGCCTGTTCGGCAGGGGTGCGCTGGTTGGCGTTGTGTGCCATGATGCCACTCACACCGCCAGGTGTCTTATAGTGGAAATCTCCCGTCGCGGTACGTGACAGTGTGTATCCGTCCAGGGTGGTGAAGATGTGAAAGTATTCGTCACCAATCAGTTTCACAGTGATGCTGGTGCCGTCGCTCTGCCGGTAGGTCAAATCAGTGTCAATAGCCTTCTCGGCGCGGGCAAAAAGTGCCACGAGCACAAATAACAAAATAAGCGTTCGTTTCATATCGGTTTGAATAGATTTCTGTTAGAATTACTTTATTTTGCAAAGATATTGATAATTTTTCAAAACACAAAAAAAATCACTGATAAAGTCACC
>JAGHSV010000190.1 GCA_018065665.1 Candidatus Sodaliphilus aphodohippi | reverse complement strand
GGTCTGAAGGACGCTAAGGATCTCGTTGACAACGCTCCCAAGGCTATCAAGGAGAAAGCTACTAAGGACGAGGCTGAAGCACTCAAGACCGAACTCGAAGGTCTTGGCGCAGAAGTTGAGATCAAATAACAACGCCTGATTTCAGGTGTATAGGTTAAGAATCCCACTATGATGTGGTTCTTAACCTTTTTGTGTCAAAAATCGGTGCCTGTCTGCGACAGGCGGTTAACCTCGACAGACAAGCACCGTTTTTATTTCTTCTCGGGAACTGTTATTGCACCGGCAAGTACTTGTGCGAGAATTTGTTTCTGGGATTTTGAAGGCTAAGAGCGTGATTGAACTCACGACCGGTCTTTTGTTGAGAAGATATTACATATAAACTACCGAAGCCGCATTTAAGGGAAAGGGTTGCAAGAACCTGTATCGGTTGCCGGGCATTGACGCCGGCGTGCCTACTTGTTCGGGCAACATTTTTGTGCGAATTTTATTTTTTGAAATTTGAACTTATGCCACATCAATGTTTGGCGCCTTTTTCTCGACCGTAATGCTATCTTCTATCGTGCTGTAACTCGCCCGTCGGTTTCTCGTCGTGCGGGGGCAGTAAGGTGCGAAGATTGGCAGATTTTGTTGGCTATATGCCCGTTGTCTCTGCCGCTTATGCTCGATAACCCTTAATCCCATTGCAGTGCTGGTGGTAAAAGTGTAACGATATTTGAGTTAATTAATACATTTTTCAATGTCAGTTTCTAAACAACCTCGAGTTAATTTTGCTCGTGTCAAGAGTGTCTATCCCTATCCTGACTTTCTTGGCATGCAGTTGCAGTCATTCAGAGATTTTCTCCAGTTGGACACCCCTACCGAGAAGAGGAAGAACGAAGGCCTCTTTAAGGTGTTCAGCGAGAATTTCCCGATTGCCGACACCCGCAACAGTTTTATCCTTGAATTTCTCGACTATTTTGTCGATCCTCCCCGTTACACTATCGAAGAGTGTCTCGAGCGCGGTTACACTTATTGTGTACCCCTGAAGGCTAAGATGAAGTTGTCGTGCAACGATCCCGATCATGTCGATTTCGATACTGTTGTTGAGGACGTCTTTTTGGGCACTATCCCTTATATGACCGACAATGGCACGTTTGTAATCAACGGTGCCGAGCGTGTTGTTGTATCTCAGCTTCACCGTTCGCCCGGCGTCTTCTTTGGACAGACGATGCACCCCAACGGAACAAAACTGTACTCGGCGCGTATCATCCCATTCCGCGGCTCGTGGATTGAGTTCGCTACTGATATCAGCAATGTGATGTATGCCTACATCGACCGTAAGAAGAAACTTCCGGTTACTACATTGCTGCGCGCTATCGGACTTGAAACTGATAAGGATATTATCCAAATCTTTGGACTGGCCGAGGAAATCAAGGTCACTAAGTCCAACCTCAAGAATGCCGTAGGACGCAAGATGGCTGCCCGCATTGTGAAGTCTTGGAACGAGGAGTATGTTGATACCGATACTGCCGAGACTTACTCAATCGAGCGTAACGAAGTAGTTGTTGACCGCGACACCATTCTCACTGAGGAAAACATCGAACTTATACTGGAGTCGGGTACCGAGACCATCCTTGTTCATCGTTTGGATGTCAACACCGCTGACTATCAGATTATTTTCAACACGCTGGGCAAGGATACTTGCAACAGCGAGAAAGAAGCGATCCATTATATTTATAGGCAGTTGCGCAATGCCGAGCCACCCGATGACGCAAGTGCTCGCGAGGTGATCACTAACTTGTTCTTCAGCGACAAGCGTTATGACCTGGGTGACGTAGGACGTTTCCGTATCAACCGCAAGTTGAACATGACGGTTTCGCCCGACACACGCGTACTGACCAAGGAAGATATCATCGAGATTATTAAGTATCTCATCAGCCTTATCAACAGCAAGGCCGATGTTGACGATATCGACCACCTCAGCAACCGCCGCGTCCGCACCGTAGGCGAGCAGCTGTACAACCAGTTTGGCGTTGGACTTGCACGTATGGCACGTACAATCCGCGAGCGTATGAATGTTCGCGACAACGAGGTGTTCAAACCCACAGACCTGATTAACGCAAAGACAATCTCGTCGGTAATCAACACTTTCTTTGGAACAAATGCGCTGTCTCAGTTCATGGACCAGACCAACCCGCTGGCCGAGATTACCCACAAGCGCCGTATGTCGGCCCTTGGTCCTGGTGGTATCTCGCGTGAGCGCGCCGGTTTCGAGGTTCGTGACGTTCACTACACACACTACGGCCGTCTGTGCCCCATCGAGACTCCTGAAGGCCCCAACATCGGTCTTATCTCGTCGTTGTGTGTATATGCCAAGATTAATAAGCTGGGATTCATCGAGACACCCTACCGCAAGGTGGAGAACGCTAAGGTGGATCTTGACAATGACCATATTGTATATCTCACTGCCGAGGGCGAGGAGGAGCAGGTGATTGCTCAGGGCAATGCACCCCTCGATGCCGAAGGCAACTTCGTTCGTAACCGTGTCAAGGCACGCAAGGAGGCTGACTTCCCCGTTGTAACTCCCGACCAGGTCAACTATATGGATGTTGCCCCGCAGCAGATCGCTTCGATTGCTGCAGCGCTCATCCCGTTCCTCGAGCATGACGATGCTAACCGTGCCCTCATGGGCGCCAACATGATGCGTCAGGCAGTGCCCCTGCTGCGCAGCGAGGCCCCCATTGTTGGTACTGGTATTGAAGAGCGTCTGGCTTATGACAGCCGCACTCAAATTCAGGCCGAGGGCGATGGCGTCATCGAGTATGTTGATGCCGACGTGATCCGTATCCGCTATGACCGCACCGACGAAGAAGAGTTCGTTAGTTTTGAGAGTGCTGTCAAGGATTACCGCTTGCCCAAATTCCGTAAGACCAACCAGAGCACTACCATCGACCTTCGCCCCATCTGCGAGCGCGGTCAGAGGGTAAAGACCGGCGACATCCTCACCGAGGGCTACTCGACCGAGGCCGGCGAACTGGCACTGGGCCGCAACCTTAAGGTGGCATACATGCCCTGGAAGGGTTACAACTATGAGGACGCAATCGTGCTCAACGAGCGCATGGTACGTGAGGACATCCTCACATCGGTTCACGTCGACGAGTACACTCTCGAGGTGCGTGAGACCAAGCGAGGTATGGAAGAACTCACCAATGACATACCCAATGTCAGCGAAGAGGCAACCAAGGATCTTGACGAGCGCGGAATTATCCGTGTCGGCGCACACATCATCCCCGGTGACATCCTGATCGGTAAAATCACGCCTAAGGGTGAGAGTGACCCCACCCCCGAGGAGAAACTGCTGCGCGCTATCTTTGGCGACAAGGCCGGAGACGTCAAGGACGCTTCTCTCAAAGCCAACCCGTCGCTGAAGGGTGTCATCGTTGGCACTCGACTGTTCACCCGCTCGACACGCAAGCATACTCGTGGCGTTGATCCCGTAATCCAGAAACTCGACACCGAGTTCCAGGCCCAACAGGATGAACTGAGAGATATACTGCTCGACAAACTTCTTAAACTCACCGAGGGCAAGAAGTCTATGGGTGTTAAGGACTATCTCGATACCGAGGTTGTTCCCAAGGGTGCAACGTTCACTATCGAGGTCCTGCGCAATATCGAGAGTTTCGAGTCGGTTAACCTTAGCAAGTGGACTAAGGACGCCCATACTAACGACCTTATCCGTACATGTATCGTCAACTACCTGAGAAAGAGCAAAGCCATCGATGCACAACTCCGACGCAAGAAGTTTGACCACACCATTGGCGACGAACTGCCCTCTGGCATCATGCAACTCGCAAAGGTTTACGTTGCTAAGAAGCGTAAAATCGGCGTCGGTGATAAGATGGCGGGACGCCATGGTAACAAGGGTATCGTTTCGCGCGTTGTACGCCAGGAGGATATGCCATTCCTCGCCGACGGAACTCCCGTTGACCTGGTACTGAACCCGCTGGGTGTGCCTTCGCGTATGAACCTTGGACAGATTTTCGAGGCCGTTCTTGGTTGGGCAGGTCGTGAACTTGGCGTCAAGTTCGCCACACCAATCTTTGACGGTGCAAGTCTTGATGACCTCAACGAGTGGACCGACAAGGCCGGACTTCCACGCGGTGGACGCACACAGCTCTATGATGGTGCCACCGGTGAACCGTTTGACCAGAAGGCTACCGTCGGCGTGACCTACTTCTTGAAACTCGGTCACATGGTCGAGGACAAGATGCACGCACGCTCGATTGGCCCGTACTCACTCATCACCCAGCAGCCACTCGGTGGTAAGGCCCAGTTTGGTGGTCAGCGCTTTGGTGAGATGGAGGTTTGGGCAATTGAGGCCTTTGGTGCCGCACATGTCCTTCAGGAAATCCTCACTGTCAAGAGTGATGATGTTACTGGACGTAGCAAGGCCTATGAGGCTATTGTCAAGGGTGACAACATGCCAACCCCGTCAATGCCCGAGTCTCTCAATGTGCTGTTGCACGAACTTCGCGGTTTGTGCCTGAGCGTGAAACTTGATTAATAACCCACCTCAATAACTTCAATAAAATGGCTTTTAGAAAAGACAATAAGATAAAGAGCAATTTCTCAAAGATTTCAATCAGTCTGGCATCGCCCGACGAGATTCTTGAGAATTCCTATGGCGAGGTGCTGAAGCCCGAAACCATA
Organism: Candidatus Sodaliphilus aphodohippi; assembly: GCA_018065665.1. Lineage (GTDB taxonomy): Bacteria > Bacteroidota > Bacteroidia > Bacteroidales > Muribaculaceae > Sodaliphilus > Sodaliphilus aphodohippi. Next base: position 590 of record JAGHSV010000190.1, on the reverse strand, counting down.
AACTATCGCACTTACAAGCCCGAGCACGACGGACTCTTTAGCGAGCGCATCTTTGGTCCCGTCAAGGACTATGAGTGCCATTGCGGCAAGTACAAGCGCATCCGTTACAAAGGCATCGTCTGTGATCACTGTGGTGTTGAGGTGACCGAGAAGAAGGTACGCCGTGAGCGCAGCGGACACATCGAACTGAAGGTTCCCGTTGCACACATCTGGTATTTCCGTTCACTTCCCAATAAAATCGGCTACCTGCTGGGTATGCCCACCAAGAAACTCGAGCAGATTATCTACTACGAGCGCTACGTGGTCATCAATCCCGCGGGCCAGAAGATTCTCGAGGAAACCCCGTCGCAGAGTACTGGCAAACTCAAGGAACTTGCCCAAAACGACCTCATCACCGAGGAACAGTATATGTTTGTACTCGACAATCTGCCCGAGGGCAACGAGGAACTCCCCGACGATGATCCCAACAAGTTCATCGCCAAGATGGGTGCCGAGGCAATCTGGTATCTGTTGCATGCTCTTGACCTCGACAGCCTGGCATATGAATTGCGTGATACCGCATATAACGAGAACTCACAGCAGCGCAAGAC
>JAGHSV010000080.1 GCA_018065665.1 Candidatus Sodaliphilus aphodohippi | reverse complement strand
ACTTGTATAATCCGGGATAAATCATTAAATTTGCAATTGAAATAAATTTACACCATAATATGAAAAAGAGTCGTTTTATAGTTATGTTAGCCGTCATGGCTGTTTATGCTGTGTTGTCGCCGCTTGGTGCCAAGGAGTCGCGTGATGCCAAATACTCGGTGGTGATGCTGGGCGACACCCATTTCGATACCGAGCCAGCAAGTGTCTATCACTCAAACTACAACGAGCCCGTTGAGTGGCTCAACCGCGTTCAGCGTGCCGAGTTTGCCCGCAACGGCGAGATGTGGCGTGAGCGTTGCCCGCGACTGCTCAAACGCGCGGCAAAACTGGTAACCCCCGACACCCGAATGGCGCTGCAGATGGGGGACCTCATTCAGGGTGACTGCGGCAACGGTGAGGTGCACCGCAAGATGCTCGACGATGTGCTCAACAACTTTAAGGCAGCATTGGGCGGCCTGCCGCTGGTGACGGTGGTTGGCAACCACGACATACGCGGCGTTGATGCCTATGATGTATATGAAGAATACATGCCGCAGCGAATGTCGCAGGAACTCAACCGCACCATTGACAACACCACCTTTGCTTTCACGATAGGGCCCGACGCGTTCATCGTGATCAACTTCAACGATCCCGAGGACGATGTCATCGAGAAACTGCTCGATGAGACCAAGGATGCACGATACACATTTATAATAACGCATGGACCGGTTCTCCCGTTTGACGACAGCAGCTGCCGCTGGTTCCTTTATGGCGGTCGTGACCAGACACTCGAGCGTCTGCACTTTCGCAAACTGTTTGCGCGCCGCAACGCCATCGTGCTGTGCGGTCACGTCCACTCCACCGAGTTTGCCGACTGGTGGGGCGATGGAGGCCGAATCACACAGATGACCATGAACAGCGTATGGGCCAAGGACAAGCAGGGTCAGTATGAGGTGGTGGCACAGGGTGCCGCCCAGTATGGCGAGCGCCGCAAGACCATCAAGGCGGCCGACAACGGTTCAAAACTGAAAGACGAAACTCCCCTGTTTGACGAGTACCGTGCCGGCCTGCGCGAGTATTCGCAGTCGTTTGCAGCAGGGTCCTACAAACTGAATGTCTCGGACAAGAAAGTGACCATCGACTTCTATGCCGGCGACTCCAAGACGGTTACCAAGACATTCGTGCTGAGGTCAAAATAACAAATCTCTCTTTTAGTCCAAAAAGCCTATCTCAGATTGACGACAGGATGTTGAGGGCTTCGCTGACGGTTTTGACGTTGGCGAAGATGAATTTTTGCTTGCCGTTGTTGTCGCGTATCTGGCATCGCTTGGGGTTACTTTGCAGGTATTCCAGTATGCGACCGAATGCCGGCGACTGGTAGTAGGCTGCGTTCTTGGCACCCACAAAGTAGGTGTGCATCAGTCCGCCCTTCAGCGTCACGCGCTCAATGCCCAGTCGGCGGGCGCAACGGCGCAACGGCACGATGCGTATCAGTTCTGTGACCATAGGCGGTATGGCCCCGAACCGGTCAACCAGACGGGACTCGAACTCCTTGATGTCGCCGTCGGTATCCAACCCGTCAAGTTCGCGGTAGAGGCTGATGCGCTCGTTCTCCTGTGGGACATAGGTGGGCGGGAACATGAGCTCGAGGTCGGTGTCGATGGTGCAGTCGCTGACAAACTCCGCCTCCTCGCCCAGGTTGGCGTTGTTCTCGCTTGCCACCTCGTTGAACTCGCTTGCAAACTCCTCGGTTTTCAGTTCAAGTACGGCTTCCTGAAGGATTTTCTGGTATGTTTCATATCCCAAGTCGGCTATGAAGCCGCTCTGCTCGGCGCCCAGCAGGTTGCCGGCACCTCTGATGTCCAGATCCTGCATGGCGATTTGTATGCCACTGCCCAGGTCGCTGAAACTCTCAATGGCCTGCAGGCGTCGCCGTGCCACGGGGGTGAGGGGGTTGCCGGGGGGTACGAGAAGGTAGCAGAATGCCTTGCGGTTGCTGCGGCCAACGCGTCCCCTGAGCTGATGCAGTTCGCTCAGCCCAAAGTTATGGGCGTTATGTATTATTATGGTGTTGACATTGGGCATATCCACGCCACTCTCGATGATGGTGGTGGCGATGAGCACGTCGTAGTCATGATTGGTGAAGTCGATGATGGTTTTCTCCAGTTTATCGGGTTCCATCTGACCGTGGCCAACGACGGTGCGCGCATCGGGCACGAGGCGGTTCACCATGTTCTGCAGTGTGTAGAGTTCGTTGATGCGGTTGCTGACAATGAACACCTGTCCGTTGCGCGACAGTTCAAAGTTGATGGCCTCGGCAATCACCTCGTCGTCGAGCGACCCCAGCGATGTGAGTATGGGATAGCGGTTGGGAGGTGCCGTGGTAATGGCACTGAGGTCGCGTGCCCCCATCAGCGAGAACTGCAGTGTGCGTGGTATCGGGGTCGCACTCATGGTGAGCGTGTCGACATTCACCTTCAGCTGTTTGAGTTTGTCCTTCACTGCCACGCCAAACTTCTGTTCCTCGTCAACTACCAGCAGACCCAGGTCCTTGAACCGGACGGTTTTTCCAATAAGTTTGTGGGTGCCGATTATTATATCGATGTCGCCGTTGGCAAGGTCGGCGAGCACCTGTTTCACCTCTTTGGGTTTGCGGGCGCGGCTCAGGTAGTCGATGCGCACGGGGAAGTCCTTCAGACGGTCCCTGAATGTGTTGTAGTGCTGGAAAGCAAGGACAGTGGTCGGCACCAGCACTGCCGTCTGCTTGCCGTCGGTGGCGGCCTTGAAGGCGGCGCGAATGGCTACCTCGGTCTTGCCGAACCCAACGTCGCCGCAGACGAGCCGGTCCATTGGTTTCTCGCTCTCCATGTCGGCTTTGACCGCCTGTGTCGCCTTGAGTTGGTCGGGGGTGTCCTCATAGATAAACGAGGCCTCCAACTCGTGCTGCAGGTAACTGTCGGGCGAGAATGCGAATCCCTTTTCCTGACGTCGCTTGGCATAGAGCGCGATGAGCTCGCGGGCTATGTCCTTCAGTCGGCTCTTGGTGCGGTTCTTCATCTTCTCCCACGCGCCAGAGCCCAGTTTGCTCAGTCGGGGTTCCACCCCTTCCTTACCTCGATACTTGGCCAGTTTGTGCAGCGAGTGGATTGACACGAACACCATGCTGCCGCCCAGGTAGTAGAGTTTTATCATCTCCTGCATTTTGCCGTTGACGGCAGTGCGCAGCAACCCGCCGAACTTGCCGATGCCGTGGTCCTCGTGCACGACATAGTCGCCAATCTCAAGCTGGTTCAGTTCTTTGATTGAGAATGCCAGTTTGCCGCTGCGGGCACGGTCGCTCTTGAGGTTGTATTTGTGGAAACGGTCAAAAATCTGGTGGTCGGTGAACATACACACCTTCAGGTCGTCGTCGATGAACCCCTCGTGAAGGGTGCACAGTACCGGTTCAAAGCCAATCTGGTCGCCACGGTCGTCAAAGATGGCGCGAAGGCGGGCGATCTGCTTCTCGCTGTCGCTCAGTATCAGTATCTTGTAGTTGTCCTTCTCGAATTGGCTGAACGACTCGCCAATGAGGTCAAAGTTCTTGTGATATACACCCTGGGGACGGCAGTGCATGTGCAGCACGGCTTCGTACTTGTCGGTTGACTCGCCATAGGTGTACTCGATGCGCCGCAGGGTGTTATAGCGCTTGGTGAACAGTTCGGGGTCCACGACGTTGTCCATGGCGTTGACATCGCCGTCACGGGTTAGTATGGTGTTGCGCGAGATGTTCTCGTCGGCAATGGCCTTGATGCGCTCAAGTGTCCACACGGGATCGTGACACACCAGCACGGTGTCGTCGGGCACGAACTCAAGCAGCGATATGCCCGCGTTGCCGCCGGTGCTGACGGCGTTGCCGCTGATGCACACGCGGTCGCTCTTCTCGCTGGACAACTGTGTCTCAACATTAAACAGGCGTATGCTGTCGATGTCATCGCCAAAGAAGTCGATGCGGTAGGGCATCTCGTTTGAGAACGAGAAAACGTCGAGCAACGAGCCGCGGACCGCAAACTGACCGGGCTCATAAACATAATCGACACGTTCAAAACCCAGTTCGAGCAGACGGGTTGAGGTTGCCGTGAGGTCGGCTGTGCCCCCGGCCTCGAGTGTCAGCATGTTGTCCTCGACGACGTTGCGGTCGGCAACTTTCTCGGCCAGTGCCTCGGGGCACGTGACAACCATCATCGGGCGGTCGGTTGAGTGCCAGCGGTTGAGCGCTTCGGTGCGCAATATCTGACTGGGGGCGTCAATCTGGCCGTATTTGATGTCGCGTTTATATCCTGACGGGAAAATCAGTGTGTTGGTCTCGCCTGTGAAACGACACAGGTCACTGTACAGATACCCCGCCTCGTCAATGTCGTTGGCGACGACGAGGTATGGCGATGCGGCGGGTGGCAGTTGTGCCAGCAGCATCGCTGTCGACGAGCCGGCAAGACCGTCAATACCCATCACGCGCGCTCCGCTGGCCATCAACTGACTGAGGGCAGCGCCACGTGCCTTGGCATTAAATGCGTTGCACAGTTTGTCTGAGTTCATTTATTTGATGTTCAGTATTCGCTTATATTCGCCGGGCTTGGCAAACATTTTCAGTGTGGCGTCCATTGTCTCGTCGTTGCACATCATGAACTCAGTCTCGCCGGCCTGATAGTAGTAGCGATCCATGAGTTCCTGTGCAATGATTTTTGAGATTTCCTTGCGATTGGTGTCCAGATCCTGCCCCAGGTCGTGCTTGAGCAACGCACCCAGTTTCTCGAACTCGGCCTTGGTCGAGTCGTTCATGTATCCCTCGGTCTTGGCGAGTTTTTGCAGTGCCTCGAGGCCCTGCTCGCACACCTTGTCATAGTTAAACTTGCCGGGGTCGATGAAGGCCTTGAACTCGTTATAAATCTCATCGGTGACCTTGAACTGTGACGGTGATGGTATGGTGGCGTGCTCGCTGGCATACTTGGTGGCAAAGTCAAATGCCCAGTGGTCACGCACGACGTTATAGACCAGACGGTTCAACTCGGGATACTCGACCGTGATGTCGGGTGTGATGCCTCCACCGTCACGCACTTCGCGGCAGTGTGCCGTATGGAACACGTTGGCAAGGCTGTCGGGGGTGTGGGCAAAGGTGCCGTCGGCATTGCGCTTTGAGTAGTCAAACTCCTGGATGAGGCGTCCGCTGGGGATGTAGTACTTGGCGACAGTGACTTTCAGCAGTCCGTCATACGGCAGCGGGCGTGTTGTCTGCACCAGTCCCTTGCCAAAGGAGCGCGTCCCGATGATGACCGCGCGGTCGAGGTCCTGCAATGCACCGGCGGTGATTTCGCTGGACGATGCCGACGATCCGTCGATGAGCACTGCCAGCGGAATTTTGGTGTCGATGGGGTCCTGGGTGGTCTTATAGATTTTCTCGCTGGCCTTGTCGCGTCCGCGGGTGACGAGCACCTGTGTGCCCTTGGGGACGAAGCAACCGACAATCTGGATGGCGCTCTCCATCAGACCGCCTCCATTACTGCGCAGGTCAAGCACGAGGTATTTAACCTTGGGGTTCTTTTTGAGCGCTTCCACGGCCTCCTTGACGCGCTGGGCCGAGTGCTCGTTGAATGTTGTCAGGCTGATGTAACCCATGCAGTCATTGGCAACTCCGTAGTAGGGAACGGGATTCATCTTGATGGTCTCGCGGACGAGGTTAAAGGTCAAGATGCTGTCCTCGACGTATGGACGCTCGACAGTCACGCGCAGGCTGGTGTTTGCCTGACCTTTCAGATGAGCACTGACGCTGTCGCTGCTCCACGAGGTGACGCTGTCGTTGTTGATCATGAGAATGCGGTCACCGGGGCGCAGACCAGCCTTGGCAGCGGGGCTGCCCTCGCTTGGGCTCGAGATGTAGGTTCCCTTCTTGGGGCCTGTGGGCCGGTACATGATGTATGACCCGATACCGCCATATTCGCCGGTCGAGATGACCCTGAAGTCTTCCTGGTCCTTGGCGGGGATGTATTCAGTATAGGGGTCTATGTTGTCGAGCATCGCGTTGATGGCCCTCTCGATGGATTTCTCGCTGTTGATTGTATCGACATAGAAGGTGTTGAGTTCCTTGTAAAGGCTGTTGAATATGTCAAGGTTGCGTGCTACCTTGCTCATGCTCTCATCTTCGTCGTTGCCCATAGCGGCGGGAACGGCAAACACCGCCAATATCAGCATTGCGGCAATGATTTTTATCGTTCTTTTCATCGTCTTTTCGTTTTACACTCCAAAAGTACTAATTTAAGGTGAATAATCGCCTCTATAAGGACAAAAAATCATAAAAATTGGCATTTTTTTTAATATTTTCGCCAAAATTATTGCACAATCCAAAAAAACACTCTAAATTTGCACCGCAATTCGCAAAAGAGCGTTTGCAACCCGCTTCAATAGCTCAGTTGGTTAGAGCACATGACTGTTAATCATGGGGTCGTTGGTTCAAGTCCATCTTGAAGCGCACATAACAAAATTTTGCTTCAATAGCTCAGTTGGTTAGAGCACATGACTGTTAATCATGGGGTCGTTGGTTCAAGTCCATCTTGAAGCGCATCAGAGCCGCGAGATTCTCTCTTGCGGCTCTTTTGTTTTTATCGACTCGCAACAATGAGTTATTAACAAATTCAACTTTGACCACAATAAAATGTTTGTGCGTTACAATAAAAATTCATAACTTTGCACATACAAAAAATCAACGAATACTATGGCATATATTTTTACCGACGAAAATTACAAGAGTGAAATAGAAAGTGGCAAACCCATGGTTATTGACTTCTGGGCTGAGTGGTGCGGACCCTGCAAGGCCATTGCACCCATTGTCGAAGACCTTGCCAAGGAGTATGAAGGACGCGTCCTCATCGGCAAATATGATGTTGACGAAGGAAATGACGCGGCAGTCGACTTTGGCGTGCGCAACATCCCGACTCTGCTCTTCTTCAAGGACGGACAACTAGTTGACCGGCAAGTGGGTTCCATCTCTCGCGACGCGCTCACTGCCAAAATCGACGCGCTGCTCTAATCCTTTTCTTGAACAAGAGAAACAACCTGCAAATCTGATTCCTCTGACTTATTATTGCCCCAGATGAAGCAGATTCCCCGATACCTACATGCATTTGCATCCCTTCCCTGCTGGAGAAGGGGGGTGATTTATACCCATGTGGGGAGAAAACTCATGTCCCTGCTGGTTCTATTCCTCTGCTTCCCCATGCTGGCGGGACCCCTACTGCATTTTGACAGCACCGGTCACGACTTCGGGCGCATAGTTGGTCCCGTCACCCACAACTTCGAGGTCGTCAACACTGCTGCCGACTCGGTCAGCGTGCTCGGCGCCATGACATCGTGCAACTGCACCACCGTCGCCTACCCCCACGAGCCCATAGCCCCCGGCGACACCGCCCTCGTCACCGTCACCTACGACCCCGTCGGCCGTCCCCAAGGCGACTTCACCCGCGTCATCACCCTCATCACCACCGACACCATCACCCCCCGCCCCACCCTCACCATCACCGGCAAGCAATAACCCGCGACTGCAGAGACAAAAAGAAATCGCCACTGCAAAGGCGACCCAACGCAGTGGCTCTAGCCTTCTACTGTTAAGGCGCCTTGGGGACTTGCACCTGTTAGAATACGTTCGTGCTGGGCGAACAAAAAATGGTTGTATTACTTCTGCAAAAGTAGTACAACCATATGGAATAGGGAAAGACGGAAATAATCAGCTTTATCCTACTGTAATAAGATTGACTCCCAGCTTAGTGGAAATCAATGCAAGCGTTTGCAGCGTGAAGTTATGCCTTCCAGTCAGCCATTTTGAAATCTCCGACTCACGCTTGCCAAGCTGACGTGCAAAATCCTTTTGCGACATGCCTTTCTCCTGCAGTGTCGCATAGATCTTTTCAGCGATGCCATAAGACAATTCGCCTTCAAGTTTCTGCTCAGGAGGAATGTTGTTGTAGCATTCCTCGAAAAGTTTGCTGTGTATCTTCATATTTCA
>JAGHSV010000015.1 GCA_018065665.1 Candidatus Sodaliphilus aphodohippi | reverse complement strand
GTATGACTATCCGTTACGTCGATGAGGATTCGATTATGTCGAAATACAATCTGGCAAAAGACATCAATGAGGCGATGCTTAGAAAGCAGAATCAGTTTGATGCGGCCCAACAGCAGCGTGGCAATGAAATCAACAAGTTTGGTAATGCTATGCAGCAAAAATATAAAAACAATGGTTATCTGACTGAGGATAGTTTTAATGCCGATCAGGCGAAATTACAAAAAATGCAATCTGATGCTCAGAATTATCTTGGCAGTATGCAGCAAAGTATGCAGAATGAATTAGCGCAAAGCCAGGCACAGCTGATGGATTCGATTAATAATTATATGAAGGAATATGCCAAAACCAAAGGCTTTGACATGGTTATTCGCAAATCAGCGACTTTGTATGTTGATCCCAAGTATGATGTAACCGATGAGGTAATCGAAGGCCTTAATAAGCGTTATACAAAGGTTGAAAAGAAGTAAGTCTAATTATTCGTGAATCTTATATCGCGTGCAGTTCTATCTGATATAGCAACTACACGCGAAACTTTTTAGAACAATGGGGTTAATTGACGATAGCAAACGCGACAATTGTATTGAAGAGGAGAGGGCGGTCCTGGTTGGCTTAATTACGCCGTCACAAAATGAGGTAGATTCCAAGGCATATCTTGATGAATTGGCCTTTCTTGCCGAAACTGCCGGGGCAGTATCAGTTAAAAATTTCACTCAACGTTGCGAAGGACCCAATAGCACTTCATTTGTCGGAAAGGGAAAACTCGAGGAGATTGCTGAATATGTTGAGAATAATGAAATCAATCTTGTTATTTTTGATGACGATCTTTCTCCCAAACAGGTGGCTAACATTGAAAAGGCAGTTAAGGTGAAGGTTTTGGACCGAACTAGTCTTATCCTTGATATTTTCGCAAAACGAGCCAAGACGGCAAATGCAAAAATGCAAGTGGAATTGGCACAGTACCAGTATTTGTTGCCTCGTCTTGCTGGCATGTGGACCCATCTGGAGCGACAGCGTGGTGGTATCGGAATGCGTGGACCTGGCGAGGAACAGATAGAAACTGACCGACGTATTGTGAAAACTAAGATTTCACTACTTAAACAGAAACTCGCGGCATGGGACAAGCAGAAGGTTATTCAAAGAAAGAACCGCGGGAAACTTACGCGTATAGCATTGGTGGGATATACTAATGTAGGTAAATCTACAATAATGAATTTATTGAGCAAGAGTGAAGTCTTTGCCGAGAATAAACTGTTTGCCACGCTTGATACTACTGTACGTAAGGTTGTAATTGAGAACCTGCCGTTCCTGCTCACTGATACTGTCGGTTTTATCCGAAAACTACCTCACCATCTTGTCGATTCGTTTAAGACAACACTCGACGAAGTTCGTGATAGTGATATACTTGTCCATGTCGTTGATATCTCTCATCCTCAATTTGAAGAGCAGATTGAGGTTGTTAACAGGACTTTGCAAGAAGTGTGTGGCGCTGGCGGTAAGGATATGATAATGGTGTTCAATAAGATTGATCAGTTTTCCTATGTACCAAAGGATGAAGATGATTTGACTCCTCGTCAAAGGGAAAACATTCCGCTTGAAGAACTAAAGGCAACCTGGATGGCTCGATTGGAGGGTAATTGTGTGTTCATATCAGCCAAAAAGAATCAAAACATTGATGAATTAAAGTCTTTATTATACAAGAAAGCACTTGCCATACATGCCGAGCGTTTCCCTTATAATGATTTCCTTTATCAAAAGTATGATGATTTGCAATAATTCAAAATGGGAATAAGCAAAATCAAGGGACGGGCAATTTAATGCTCGTCCCTTATTTATATCACTAATGAGTGGTTACTTGAGAGCGTTCTTCATTGCTTCCATTGCGGCATTGAGACCTTCAATATCACGGCCACCGGCTTGAGCCATATTGGGCTTACCTCCGCCGCCGCCTTTAATATGCTTTGCGGCTTCGCGAATGATTTTTCCTGCATTGAGACCGTCTTTCACAAGGTCATCGCTTAATACAATATTGAGCATTGGCTTGTCAACTTCGTATGTTGCAGTAAGTAACGCAGTGTTCTCGCGTTTCTCGGCATATATGTTTTGTGCAATCATCCTTACCACCTCATCACATTCATAACCTGAAATTGTGAAAACATTGATTCCATTTATTTGTTCAACGCTCTTCATCAAATCCTCTTTGACGACTTTAGCACGATCGGTGACATATCGCATTGCAGTCTTTTGCAACTCTTGATTCTCTTCAAGTGCTTTTTTTGCTGCGATTGTAACATCGGGCGCATTATTGAACAGTGAAGCGAGATATGCCATGTTGTCTTGCATATCATTGAGCAATACCGAAATTGACTCACCTGTAATGGCTTCAATTCGACGAATGCCGGCTGCTACTGAACTCTCGTTAATGATGCGTATCATGCCGATGTTACCTGTGTTGGGAACATGCGTGCCACCACACAATTCAATTGAGCACCCGTATTTGATGACACGAACTTTGTCGCCATATTTTTCCCCGAACAGTGCCATTGCACCCATATTGCGTGCTTCATTTATTGGAGTGTCGCGGAATTCCTCACGGTTAGTAGCATCTCGAACCATCTCGTTGGCAAGATTTTCTACTTGCCTGAGTTCTTCCTGAGTGACTTTCTTAAAGTGTGAGAAGTCAAACCTGAGCGAACGGGCATCAACATGCGAACCTTTTTGCTCTACATGGGACCCGAGTACTTTGCGCAGTGCAGCGTGGAGCAAATGGGTGGCTGTATGATTGCACTCAATAGCACGACGGTCTTTGGTGTCGATTGTAGCATGCATCGGTGCAGACATGTCATCGATGATTGACTTGGCCAGGTGAATTGGTAAATTATTCTCTCGTTTGGTGTCAAAAATTTCTATTTTCTTCTCTCCGCATGTGATTATACCTTTATCACCAACTTGACCACCCATCTCGGCATAGAATGGGGTCTTGTCCAGAACAATCTGGTAGAATTCTGATTTCTTTTGTTTTACTTTTCTGTAACGTAAAACCTGTGTATCACATTCAGTGAAATCGTAACCGACGAATTGGGTCTCGCCTTCACGAACAACAATCCAGTCATCAGTTTCGACTTGAGCGGCATTGCGGGCACGCTGTTTCTGTTTCTGCATTTCGGCATTGAAGTCCTCTTCACTCACTGTCATGTCGTTTTCTTTGAGAATCAGTTCGGTGAGGTCAAGTGGGAATCCATATGTGTCATACAGAACGAATGCCTCACTGCCCTCAATAGTTGTCTTACCTGCAGTCTTTGCGTCGGCAATCACCTTTTCAATGAGTTTCATACCGGTTTCAAGTGTGCGCAGGAAAGCTTCTTCTTCTTCTTTAATAACATGTTTGATTAATGTCTGTTGGGCAATGAGTTCGTTATAGGCTTCACCCATTGACTCATTGAGGGTGTCAACCAATCGATAGATGAAAGCCTCTTTAAGTCCAAGGAATGTATAACCGTAGCGAACAGCACGTCTGAGGATGCGTCTTATCACATATCCGGCTTTTGCGTTGCTCGGGAGTTGACCGTCGGCAATTGAGAATGCTATTGTACGAACATGGTCGGCAATAACACGCATTGCTACGTCCACCTTAGCATCTGCACCGTATTTCATGCCGGCAATATTGCCAATTTCTTGGATAAGTGGTTGAAAAACATCGGTATCATAATTGGACTTTTTGCCTTGTATGGCCATACACAAGCGTTCAAGTCCCATTCCTGTATCTATTACGTGCATGGGCAGCGGTTCAAGAGACTTGTCAGCTTTGCGGTTGTACTGCATGAAAACGAGATTCCATATCTCTATGACAAGTGGGTTGTCCTTGTTGACCAAATCACGGCCAGGGACCTTGGCTTTTTCTTCTTCACTGCGGAGGTCTATGTGAACCTCTGAGCAAGGACCGCAAGGACCGGTTTCGCCCATTTCCCAGAAATTGTCATGGCGGTTGCCATTAATGATGTGGTCTGCGGGCATGTATTTTGACCAGTATCCTGCTGCTTCGTTATCTCGTTCAAGCCCTTCGGGTTCATAACCCTCAAAAACAGTCGCATATAAGTTGTTCGGGTTGATTTTCAGTACGTCAACCAGAAATTCCCATGCATAGGCGATGGCTTCTTCTTTAAAATAATCACCAAATGACCAGTTGCCAAGCATTTCAAACATTGTGTGGTGATAGGTGTCATGGCCTACTTCCTCCAAGTCGTTGTGTTTGCCGCTTACGCGTAAGCATTTTTGTGAGTCTGTGCATCGTTGCCATTGTGGGGCTTTATTACCTAAAATGATGTCCTTAAACTGGTTCATACCGGCATTGGTGAACATCAGTGTTGGGTCGTCTTTAATTACCATTGGAGCTGAAGGAACGATGTGGTGACCTTTGGCTTCAAAGAATTTCTTGAATGATTCGCGTATCTCTTTAGCTGTCATTGTATTGAATTGATGTAGTTTGTTATTCAGATTGAAATTAAACACATTTTGTGCATATTCTTTGCAAAGTTACTCCAATATTTTCGTTCTTGCAAAAAAAATCTAATTATCACACATTATTATATTAGTAAGTATGCCGGTAAATAATTCTTTGTTGTGGCCCGGTACAATGATGTGGTGATTGCCAATCGGATTGGTCAAGAAATATTTTGCAACTTCTGTGGATGATAACTTGATGAGTTGTTGCGTGCGGCATAAATTGGGTTTTGATTCACAAGAGATCAGTTGTGCATTATCGGCAAAGAATCGATCCAACCCTCCTGAAATTTTGAAAATGGTTACTGGTCCCGTTTGGGAGTATCCGCGTATTGCTACACCTATCCCGGATTCAAAATGCGTATCCAATTCATATCGTACAACCATATTTAACGGGATTGTGCAATGTGCAAATACCATTTCACCATTAGTGGGATTGATGCGAGAGGGATTTGCCTGGAAGCCAGAAAAACCGGTAGCAACCTTGGCAAACATCATAGTTATCGCACTGGGTATATCGCCTTCACATCCTGCTATGATTCCTTCGGCATTTAATCTGGCCAATGCCAAACAGGCGGTGTTTTCTATAGTACTTAATAAATCAAAACACCTGATTGTTAATCCATTCAATGAATGTTCTGCTACTATCTCTTTAAGTGCTTCATAAATTTTATTTGCCCCATCCAAGTATTTGCCAATCGGATCATTCAAGTCTTTGTGTGTACAAGAGCATTTAACCGTTTTGTACTTTTCAATGACTGTTTCGATTGGAATGTTGATTATTTCTATACCCAGTTTTTCGGATATTTTTTTGTTGTCAACATCGCTCGCTATAAGCCAGTCTGATGGGGAACCAATTATTCCAAGTCGTGTTCCGCGTAATTTTCTAATTGCTTTATTTGTGCTATGGAGCAAGTCTATCCGGTGGTTTATATATTCAAAATCGCCGTGAATGATTTCACCCGACAAGTTGTTTGAATTGAGATAAGAAAGAATCTCCATTGATGCGGCAAGGGAGTTGCTTGCACCAGATGTCAGTAAATAGAATATCTTGGTTTTGGTTTTTAACTGCGGAAGCAATTGTTTGAAAATACCCTCAGTACCTCCTGTCCTAACATAGATTAAATCCAATGTATGTTCTCCGAAATCAGTAAAATCCTGACCTTTATAAATGAAATCGCATTTAATCCGATTAAGAAAATCATTAGAATATTTGTTTGTACTATTCTCATCATGCAATGATGAAGTCAGACTGTATATGCAAATGTCCATATTGTTTTTATTGAAGATGCGGGACATGTGTTTTCAGTATGGCACATGTCCCGCATTATGTTTATTGTAATGAATTCATTTATTATTCTTCGTCAATGTCGCTCAGGTCAACTGCATAGTAAACTTTTTTACCGGTTGGGTAAACGCCTGTTATGAACATTACCTTGTCGCCATCATTTGAACGCATGATTTGGTTGTAAATGTTCTCAACGTCTTCGCGGCTATTGACAGGGGCATTATTGATGTCAATGATAATAAATCCGTCTTTTATGCCAGCTCTCTTGAATTTTCCTGCTTTTATACCAACAACCTTAATGCCCTTGGAGATATTGAGGTCCTTTTTCTCTTGGTCGCTGAGTTCCGTGAATGCGCAACCAAGTGTGAGCATATCACTGCTTTTGGTCATCTTGGTGTTGCCTTGGCTGTTCTTGAGGGTTACGGTTGTGTTGTGCAATTTGTTGTCGCGATAGTATGACATGGTGACCTTGTCGCCTGGACGCAGTTTATTCATTTGTTCCTGCATTTCGCCACTGTTTTTGACGCTGTTGCCATTTAACTTGACAATTACGTCCCCTTCTTGCAAACCTGCTTCCTTTGCTGCACTAAGGTCATTTACTTTTGCCACATAGATACCCTCTTTTGTGGCAGTGATCTTGTGCTCTTCGGCCTTATCAGCATCAAGCTCCTGATATTGGATGCCAAGTACTGCTCTTTGAACCGATCCATATTGTTTGATGTCTGTAACAATTTTCTTTACTGTGTTGCTGGGAACCGCAAATGAACATCCCGAATAGTTGCCGGTTTGCGATACAATCATTGTGTTGATGCCGATGAGCTCTCCTGAAGTGTTGACAAGCGCACCGCCGCTATTGCCCGGATTAACTGCTGCATCATGCTGGATAAATGCTTTTATGCCTGCGTTGCTTTCCGACATGCCACGTGCCTTGGCGCTAATGATGCCAGCGGTAACAGTTGAGTTAAGAGTAAATGGATTGCCTACTGCAAGTACCCATTGACCAAGTTTGATGTTGTCACTATTGCCAAATGTTACAGGCTGAAGGTCCTTGGCCGAAATTTTAATGAGTGCTATATCAGTATTGGGGTCAGAACCGATTACAGTAGCGTTGTATTTACTGTTGTCATTTAGAGTGACCTCGAGTTTTTCAGCTCCGTCTATTACATGATTGTTTGTGACAATATACCCGTCGGCACTGATGATTACACCTGAGCCAGATCCTTTGGGTTGTGGTTTTGATTCCCCTTGATTCTGCTGTTGTTGACGTCGTTGACCTCCATTGCTGCCAAAACCAGGACCAAAGAAAAACTCAAACGGATCCCAATCTCCGCCGTAGAATTGCTGTTGTCGGCGTGTCTCAAAACTTTTTATACTTACAACAGAGTTCACTGTGCTTTCAGCAACTTCGGTGAAATCAGTACTTGTGTCCGGTAAACGTGTTGAAGTTCGTACGATGGCATTGTCATCAACCTTAACAGTGTTTTTTGAAGGAACGAATGTGTCAACATCAACACCAGCGCGGGTCAGTGCAGTTGTTGCCATCAGTGTTGTAGCTGACCCAACAATTGAAGCACTGATGAGCATGATTGCTAATTTGCTATTCTTCTTCATAATCAATTTTGTTTTTAAAGTTAATTTCTATATTTTTTTCAATTTTCTTTTCGGTTCCAAAAGTACTGATAAAATCTGCAAAAACAATGCCCAACCTCAATATTTTAAACTTAATTAATATGTACATAATTACTTTTTGCAGTGTTTAGGATTTAACATTTGAAATTTAACATTTTAACATATAGTAAATGTGGCGTGTTCAACTTATGTGTGTTTTATTGAAATATTACTATGACAAATCGTCACTGCAATGAAAACTTTTTTGTAATTTTGCATAAAAGATTAAATGGCAGAGGAACGGTCTATCGCTCATCATCGGGGAGACTTGATATTGAGAGGAAAGTCCGGGCAACGCAGAGCGTCACATTTCTTAACGGGAAGTTGCGGGTGACCGCAAGGTTAAGGTGACAGAAAACAACCGCCACGCTTCTTGTGTGGTAAGGGTGAAAAGGCGAGGTAAGAGCTCACCGGACGCAGTGGCGACATTGCGTGCCGCACCACCTGTGAGTTGCAAGGTCAAGTATATCGGCATTTAAGGGCTGCTCGTCCATTGCCGAGGGGTAGACTGCTATATCGTATCGGTAACGGTACGGACAGATAAATGATAGACATCTGCATTTTGCAGACACATAACCCGGCTTATAGATCCTCTGCCATTTTTATTTTAATAATGTGTATAATGAAACAAAAAATCACTGCAAATCATGCGCCGATAGAAATAGGTGCTTACAGTAATGCTATCAAATGTGGTAACATGATTTTTGTGTCGGCCCAATTACCTGTTGATCCTGAAACCGGTGCTGTTCCACCAACTATTCAGGAACAGACTAAACTGGTGATTGAGAATGTCCGTAATATCTTGGCAGATGTTGGAGCCACTCTTGATGATGTTGTGAAAACAACTGTGTATTTGCAGGAAATGTATTTGTTTAGCCAAATGAATGCAGTATATGCTCAGGAGTTTAGCGAGCCTTTCCCTGCAAGGTCTTCAATGGCAGTTAAAGAACTGGCAAAAGGTTCACTGATATCTTTAGAGGTTATTGCCGTTCTCGAGGAATAAGATTATGACATATAATGAAGCAATAGAATACCTCTTTGCCAAAAGACCGTCCTTTGAACGTCAGGGCGCAAACGGTTATAAACCCGGACTGGGTACCAGTCTGATTCTTGATAAATACTATGGATCCCCCCATAATAAATATAAGACTATCCATGTTGCTGGCACTAATGGCAAAGGGTCGGTATCAAATCTGATTGCTGCAACTTTGCAGTGTCAAGGTTATAAGGTGGGACTCTATACTTCACCACATTTTGTTGATTTCAGAGAGCGAATCCGGGTAAATGGCGAAATGATTCCAGAGGAACGTGTATGTCGTTTTGTGGATAGTTTTGAAGATAGTGACCTTGAATGTGATCCTTCATTTTTTGAGTTAACTTCAACTTTGGCCTTTTTGTACTTTGCCGAGTGCAATGTCGATTATGCTGTTATTGAGGTCGGTCTTGGCGGTCGTTTGGATAGTACCAATATAATTTCACCAATATTGAGTGTTATCACTAATATTTCTCTTGACCATACTGAATTTCTTGGAAACACTGTTGAAAAAATCGCATTTGAAAAGGCTGGCATAATTAAAAAAAATGTCCCTGTTGTAATCGGAGAAGCAGACCATTCGGTTGAGGATGTATTTGTTTCGACAGCAAATGGCATGTCGTCTCCAATATACTTGTCATATATTGATAATGAAGTGGTTGATGCGAATTCGTATAACACGGGGTTGGAACTTATAACAAAGAATTATGGTAAACTGTCTTGTGGCTTAGCCGGACTCTACCAAGTTCAAAACGCAAATACTGCATTAGTATCTATTAATATCCTCAAAAGTATAGGGGTGAATATTGATAATGAGTCAATATATGAAGGTTTCGGGAATGTGACCAATTTGATGGGGTTCGTCGGCCGATGGACTAAACTCATTGATTCCCCCAAGGTGATATGTGATTCGGCTCATAATGTAGGCGGTTTAGAAACCGTCATGAAACAATTGCGTTCCTTGAAGTGCAATAAATTATTGGTTGTCATCGGCTTTATGGGTGATAAGGATATTGATGAAATGCTGAAATTGTTCCCCCAAGATGCTGAATATTATTTCACACAGGCTCAAAGTGAACGTGCATTAAAAGCAGATGCTCTTGCTGTTATGGCAAAGCAATATAATTTGAATGGTAGAAATTTCGATAATGTTATTACTGCATACACTACTGCTTTGTCAGATGCTGGCCCCGATGATATAATCTATATTGGTGGGAGCATGTATGTGTTAGCCGAAGTTTTCTCTTTGATTCATCATTAATATGAAATTGTGCGTTCAACTGTTTGTGACCTTTTTTAAGGTGGGGCTATTTACTTTTGGGGGTGGATGGGCCATGATTGCGGTCATGCAACGCGAGATTGTAGAACGCCACAAGTGGTTGGATGATGAGCAATTTCTTGACTTGCTTACTGTTGCACAATCAATGCCTGGCATTCTTGCCGTTAATATTGCTACTGTAATTGGGGATAAATTGAGAGGCCTTAAGGGGGGTGTCAGTGCAGCATTAGGAACCATTATACCCTCTTTTTGCATCATTTTGGCTATAGCTATTTTCCTTACCCCTGAAATGATTAAAAATAATGATGTTGTCAATAGAATATTTAAAGGTCTCCGTCCTGCTGTTGTCGCACTCATTGTTGTTCCAGTGATTACAACTGCCCGAAGTGCCAAAATCAATTATAAAACAGTAATAATTCCCATAATTGTTGCAATAATGGTTTACTCGGGGATTCCATATATATCAAATCCAATTTTATATATTGTTATTGGTGCTCTCGTTGGTATTCTGGTATATGCCAACAGGCTGAATAATAAAAGAAAGGAGGGCGAAAAGTGAACATTTACATTAAGTTGATTTTTTCCTATCTGAAAATCGGATTGTTTGGTTTTGGAGGAGGTTACGCAATGCTCTCTTTAATACAAAGTGAGGTAGTAGGTAAGGGGTATATCTCAAACCAAACATTCACTGATATAGTGGCAATCTCCCAGATAACACCAGGGCCAATTGGTATAAATAGTGCAACATATATTGGATACACTGTAACCGGAAGTGTTATCGGAGCTTTATTGACAACTTTTGTAGTTGTGCTGCCCCCGTTTGTGTTAACTATTCTGGCTGCTCATTATGTTGAAAGGCATCATGATAACATTTATATACAAGGGTCTCTAATAGGTTTGAGACCTGTTGTTGTTGGGCTTATTGCGTCTGCGGCATTACTGCTCATGAATAGTGAGAATTTTGGAACAGCAACGGGCGACAGGATAATATCCATACTTATATTTTTAGTTTCATTTCTGCTGATATTTTTTACTAAAATTCATCCCATTTTTGTTGTAATAATGGCTGGGATTGCAGGCTATTTTATATTCTAATACCCTGCTTTGTTTGTTTACGACATTTCACTACCGAAAGAAGTGTGCTTTTTCATTGAAAAAAGTACTTTTTTTATTGTTTTTTTTAATAAAAAAGCAGTAACTTTGTGAAATTAAACAAACATAATGGGAAGATGAATGTTAG
>JAGHSV010000233.1 GCA_018065665.1 Candidatus Sodaliphilus aphodohippi | reverse complement strand
TCAACTATCTGCCCGAGAAGGAAGAACCTGCTCCCGCTCCAACACCAGCCGCTAAGCCCGTCGAGGCTCCTGCTCCCAAGCCTGCCCCTGCAGCCGAGGAGACCAAGCCTGCCGAGGCTCCCGCTGCCCCTGCAGTTGAGGAACCCAAGCCTGCCGAGGGTAATGAGCTGGCCGATAATCAAGAAAATAAAGAAAATATATAAACATGGAATCAGTAGGAAATATCATCTTGTATTTCGTGATTGCACTCGCAATTATCGTTTTCTCGGTGCTGACGGTTACCACGCGCAGGATTCTACGCTCGGCTACCTACCTGCTGTTTGTGCTCTTTGCCACGGCCATAATCTATTTCCAGATGGACTATGAGTTCCTTGGTGCGGTGCAGATAGCGGTATATGCCGGTGGCATTGTCGTGCTGTTTGTGTTCTCCATTTTGCTTACTCACCGTCCCGGCGAGCGTGCCGACGCCCTCACCAACCACCGCAAGTGGATTGGACTGAGCGCCGCATTGCTTGGCGTTGCGGTTTGTGGCTATTCGTTGTTCAGTTATGCCAATTTCTGCAGCAAGACTCTTGCCAGCAGCAACGGTCTTGACATTGCCCAGTTGGGACACTTCCTCCTGAGCACCGACAAGTACGGTTACCTGTTGCCGTTTGAGGCCATCAGCGTGCTCTTGCTTGCCTGCATCATTGGTGGCGTAGTGATTGCCCGTCGTCGTTAAAAAGAAAGGAGATTGTTATGAACTTGACTTTGTTAATGTATCTCATTCCCAGCCTCATCATGTTTGGCTGCGGCGTTTATGGGTTCATCACCCGCAAAAATATGATTGCGATTATGATTTCGCTCGAACTGATGCTCAACTCGGTCGATATCAATTTCGTTGTGTTTAACCGATTTCTTTTCCCCGGGCAACTCGAGGGCATGTTCTTCACCCTGTTTGCCATAGCGCTGGCCGCAGCCGAGACTGCATTAGCGCTGGCAATCATCATCAACGTGTTCCGCATTGCCAAGAAGGTGGATATTAACGAAATCAATAAACTGAAATTCTAAGTAGTATGCCACTAAGTTATTCTATAGCAGTTATTGCAATTCCGCTGTTCATGTTCTTCTTCTTGGGACTGGTCGGCGTGAAGATGGGGCGAAAGACAACCGGTGTGCTTGGCGTTTGTGCCATGCTTGTCACCACCGTTCTCGCCTATGGTGTTGCACTGACCTATTTCTTTGGCACCGGTGAAGGGCAGATTGTTGACGGTGTACGTCAGGCCGTTACTGTCTTTAACCCCGACTGGCTCTCGTTCACCAAGACCCTTGTGGTGCGTATGGGTATCGTTATCGACCCCATCTCGGCCATGATGCTTGTTGTCGTCACCACAGTCTCGCTGATGGTGCACCTCTACAGCATGGGCTACATGAGCGACCACGAAGGCAATGCCGAGAAAGGCTTCCAGCGTTTCTATGCCGAGCTCGCGTTGTTCACCTTCTCGATGCTCGGTCTGGTTGTTGCAACCAACCTTTTCCAGATTTTCATCTTCTTTGAGATGGTGGGTGTTTCGTCCTACCTGCTCATTGGTTTCTATTACAGTTCTCCCGCTGCTATCCACGCATCCAAGAAGGCGTTTATCGTCACACGTCTTGCCGACGGTTTCTTCTTGCTGGGTATCATGGTGCTGAGTTTCTATACAGGGACG
Organism: Candidatus Sodaliphilus aphodohippi; assembly: GCA_018065665.1. Taxonomy (GTDB): domain Bacteria; phylum Bacteroidota; class Bacteroidia; order Bacteroidales; family Muribaculaceae; genus Sodaliphilus; species Sodaliphilus aphodohippi. The sequence continues at coordinate 3,934 of JAGHSV010000233.1, read as the reverse complement.
TTCGACTTCTTTGGCAGCAACGGCATGGTTGACGGCATGGATGCCGCCAAGAGCGCCGTGGCAAGTGCCGGAGGGGCAACCTTCATGGGATGCTCGGTTATTGCATGGGCGCTGACATTCATCTTTATCGGCGGCGCCGGCAAGAGTGCGATGTACCCGTTGCACATCTGGCTGCCCGACGCTATGGAAGGCCCCACTCCCGTGTCGGCACTCATCCATGCGGCTACGATGGTTGTCGCCGGTGTATTCCTGGTAGCACGTCTGTTCCCGCTTTACGTCCTCGAGCAGGGCGCGATGGAGATTATCACCGTTGTCGGTGCATTCACCGCTTTCTATGCCGCGGCAATCGCATGTGTGCAGAGTGATATCAAGCGTGCTTTGGCATTCTCGACAATCTCCCAGATTGCGTTCATGATGACTTCGCTGGCTGTTAGCTCGGCCGACGGCGGTCTGATTCAGATTCACGGAGGTTACGGACTCGGTTACATGGCTTCGATGTTCCACCTGTTCACCCACGCCATGTTCAAGGCCCTCCTGTTCCTCTGCGCCGGTGCCATCATCCACGCCGTTCACAGCAACGAGAACAGCGACATGCACGGACTTCACAAGTACATGCCCATCACCAGCATCGCCTTCCTGATTGGCTGTCTTGCCATCGCCGGTATTCCTCCCTTTGCAGGCTTCTGGAGTAAGGACGAGATCCTCGTCGCTTGCTATGAGAAGGGCCTTGGTTGGGGAATCTGGATGTCGATGGTTGCAGGTCTCACAGCATTCTACATGTTCCGCATCTACTTCCTCATCTTCCACTGGAAAGAGCATAAGGTACACACCGAGCACAAACCCTCTGATCAGGTTTGGACAATGACGCTTCCGCTGATTATCCTTGCCACCGTATCGATTGTTGCCGGTTTTGTCCCCATGCACGACCTCGTGACCTGGGACGGTGCAGCGCTGCACACCCAGCTCAACTGGACAGTTGCCGGCACCAGCGTGGCGATTGCCTGCGTCGGCATTGGACTCGCTTTTGTAATGTACTACAAAGAGAATCCGCTGCCCAGCAAGATGAAGAATGCGTTCAGCGGACTCTGGACTGCTGCATACCACCGCTTCTATATGGACGAACTTTACCAGTTCATTACCCACAAGGTGATATTCCAGGCCATCTGCGTGCCCATCGCATGGTTCGACCGTCACATCATCGACGGTTTCATGAACTTGCTTGCCAATGCAACTTCACAGGCTTCCTACTCAATCCGTCGCATGCAGTCGGGTTCGGTTCAGGCCTATGTTTATCTCTACTTTATCGGTGCGTTGCTGCTTGCAGGCGTGACCATGGTGTTTGTGTTAATGTAATACGGGTCATTTAAACAAAGATAGATTATGATATTCGACAATATATTAATTTATTTCGTGATAGTGCCGCTTCTCACCCTGGGTGGACTGGCACTGTGCAATAACAAGGGCATCAAGGCCATCCGTGCGGTTGCCGTTACCGGTGCTACGGTGCTTGTGGCAATGGCTCTCTATCTGGTGTACCTCTTCCTGCAGGCTCGCGGCGCTGGCGATACCAGCGAGATGATACTGCAGAGCAAGATGATGTGGTACGCTCCCCTGAACGTCGAGCTGGCGCTTGGCGTCGATGGCGTGTCGGTGGTGATGATTCTTCTCTCGGCGTTCATTGTCTTTGCCGGCGTGTTCGCTTCGTGGAAAATCAATCCTCTGCCCAAACAGTTCTTCCTTTGGTTCTTCCTGCTCTCGACGGGTGTGTTCGGGTTCTTTATCTCGATAGACCTGTTCACCATGTTCATGTTCTATGAGGTTGCCCTGATTCCCATGTACCTTCTCATTGGCGTATGGGGTAGCGGTAACAAGAACTACAGCGCGATGAAGCTGACTCTGATGCTCATGGGCGGCTCGGCATTCCTGATGCTGGGCATCATCGGCATCTATTTCCACTCGGCTCCCGAGGGACAGCCACTGACGATGAACATCCTCGAGATTGCTAAAAATAACGTGATACCTCACGAATGGCAACTTTACCTGTTCCCCATGGCGTTTGTCGGCTTTGGTGTGCTTGGTGCTATGTTCCCCTTCCACACTTGGTCGCCCGACGGTCACGCCAGCGCCCCCACGGCAGTGTCGATGCTCCATGCAGGCGTGCTGATGAAGCTTGGTGGATATGGTTGCTTCCGCATCGCTATCTATCTGATGCCGTTTGCAGCCCAGCAGTTGGGTTGGATTTTCCTGACCCTGACCGGCATCAGTATCGTTTACGGTGCATTCAGCGCCTGTGTCCAGACCGACCTCAAGTACATCAATGCCTACTCGTCGGTTAGCCACTGCGGTATGGTGCTATTTGCCATCCTGATGTTCAACAACACGGCCATGACCGGTGCTGTTCTCCAGATGCTCTCGCACGGTTTGATGACAGCGCTGTTCTTCGCGTTGATTGGTATGATTTATGGCCGCACCCACACCCGCGACATTCGCGACATGGGCGGTATGATGCACATCATGCCTTACCTGAGTGTCTGCTATGTTGTTGCCGGTATGGCTTCGCTGGGTCTTCCCGGACTTAGCGGTTTCGTGGCCGAGATGACTATCTTTGTCGGTTCGTTCATGCACACCGACTTGTTCCACCGCGTGTTCACGATTGCTGCTACAACATCAATCGTTATCACCGCAGTCTATATCCTGCGCGTAGTTGGCAAACTGCTCTTTGGCAAGGTACAGGACGAGCATCACCGCTCTCTCACCGATGCCTCTTGGGAAGAGCGCCTCTCGACAGCCACGCTCATCATCTGTGTGGCAATCATCGGTTGCTTCCCCAACTTCTTTGTGAATATCATCAGCGACAGTTTCACTCCGGTTGTCACTGCCCTTGAGAAAGTGGCTTCTTCGCTTATGTAAGGAGTTGAAAGTGTTGAATTAGAAAAAACTTGATAATACAGATATGGATTATTCTCAATTTTTACTGATGCCGCAAGAACTTGGACTCTTGCTCGTGTTCTTGCTCGTGTTCCTGTATGATACTTTTATGCCCAAGGCAAGCCAACGCTTCCTGCCGGCATTCACGACCATATTGTTTGCCGTTTATACGGCAATCTGCTTTGTGCCGACCCAGACCGGAACCCTCTTTGCCGGGATGTATGAGACCAACCTCGCCACATGGGCGATGAAGAACATCCTCAACGTTGGTATGTTCCTGGTACTCCTGCAGGCAGCCAAGTGGAGCAATGGCGAGTTTGTCAGCGTCCGCCGCGGCGAACTCTATGAACTGTTGCTGCTGACGCTGTTTGGCATGTTCCTGATGATCTCGGCACGTCACTTCTTGCTGTTTGTCATCGGTCTCGAGACTGCTTCGCTCCCCATTGCTGCTCTGGCAGCCTTCGAGAAGCACCGTTACGAGAGCCATGAGGCTGCAGCCAAGTATGTGTTCACTGCCATCTTCTCGAGCGCGATATTCCTGCTGGGTATCTCGTTTGTATATGGCATCTCTGGCACTCTGTACTTCAACGATATTGCCAAGAGTCTCCTGGCCGAACACAGCGCACTGCTGATTACCGCCATCGCCTTTGTGCTGGCCGGTGTCGCTTTCAAACTGTCTCTGGTTCCCTTCCACCAGTGGACTGCTGACGTCTATCAGGGAGCCCCCACAGTGGTCACCAGTTACCTCTCGGTTATCAGCAAGGGCGCTGCCGCGTTTGCGTTCATGGTGATTCTGGTACAGGTATTCGGCGCTGCCTACAGCACCGTATGGGAGTGGATGCTCTATGCTGTCATCGTGCTGACTATTACAATCGGTAACCTCTTTGCAATGCGTCAGCGCAACCTGAAGCGCTTCCTCGCCTTCTCGTCAATCTCACAGGCCGGTTACATCATGCTTGGTGTGATTGCCGCCAACACCGTGGGTATGGCTTCGATGATGTACTAC
>JAGHSV010000229.1 GCA_018065665.1 Candidatus Sodaliphilus aphodohippi | reverse complement strand
AGCCCACGCCATGCAAACCCACAACAGAGTAAGGGTTGTAAATAACGTTCTTTTGTTATTCATTTTCTTGTTTTGTAATATTTTTATCCACCAAAATTATATAAATTTCGGCATACGGCAATAGGAATTTTGAATTTTTGCTAAAAAAATGCCGTTTTTTTTGATTTTTGTCAATTTCGACCAAAAGTCAAAAGCGAAGGAGCCAGTTTGGTGTAATACGCCAAAGAGGCACCAAAAAACGATACCTCCAGTCGATGGTGACAACGTGGCGCTTATGCTCTACTGCACGAACTATGGCTCGCGCGACGTCGGGTGCAGTCATCTGCATCGGGTAGTCGGCATCCTTGATGAGATCGGTGGCAACAAATCCGGGGCGGATGTCGGTGAGGGCGATGTTAAGTCCGCGTTTACGCACCAGCTGGCGCAGGCTGGCAAGATAGTGGTTCTGGAAACGCTTTGCCGCCGAGTAGGCCGGAGCGCTGCCCAGCGGTTTGGTGCCGGCTATGCTCGAGACGGCGGGGATGTGCCCGCTTCCCGCCGAAGCGAAGTAGTTGAATGCCGTGTCTATCATACGGGTAAAGCCCTGGCAGTTGGTGGTCACGGTTGCCACCTCCTTGTCGGCGTCGAGTTGCTCGTTGCGGTAGCCTATGCCGCTGCAATGCAAGTAAAGGTCAATGCCGCCCATGGTGGTTATCAATGCGTTAAGCTTGTCGGGGGCATCGTCTTCATTGATGTCGATGACGCTGGTTGCAACAATGCCCGGCGTACTGGACTTGATTTGGTCCAGCAAGTGCCCGCGGCGACCCGCAATGGCAACCTGCCAGCCTCGTGATGCCAGCAGCCTCGCCGTCTCGAGCCCGATGCCCGAGGTTGCTCCCATTATTATCGCTCGCTTAGGCATCGGCCGATGAAGTGTTTTTCTGTGGAACGACAAGCATTGTCACGGCAATTATTATTGCCACAAAACCGATGCCGATAATGAACGTCATCTTCTCGCCAAATACCCAGATGCCTATAAGCATGGCTGTCAACGGCTCGAGAGCACCCAGAATCGAGGTTAGTGTGCTGCCGATGTTTTTCAGGCCGATGATGAGCGTATAGTTGCTTACTGCGGTGGGAACGATGCCGAGCAGTGCCAGATTGAGCATGACCGAAGTCGTGTCAATCGGCTGGATGCCACCCACAAACGGAGCCACCATGAGCAGTTGAAGGGTGCTGCACAGGAAGACGTAGAACGTCAACTTTGAACTCTCTATATGGCTGGTTTTCAGTTGGGGCACCATCACAAGATAGACCGAGTAGGTCAACCCCGCACCGAGTTCAAGGATAATGCCGATGAGCAGTCGGGTGTTGTCACCCCCACCCGATGAGATGCCCGAGAGGCACGCCACGCCTGCCATGGCAAGTATGATCGCCGTGATGGTGCGCACCGTGGCTTTCTCGCCAAAGAAGAGCATCATGATGATGCACGTGAACATGGGGTATGAGAACTGTATGGTGGTGGCGGCGCCGGTGTCCATGAAGTTGTAACCATATATAATAAGGACTGCCGCCATGTTGTTGAACACGGCCAGCAGCATCAGCCGCCAGAAGTCACCCATGGTGATGCGCAGGTTCTGGTGGTTAAGCAGCATCAATATCAGCATCGCCAGCGAGGCAATGGCATAGCGGTAGGTCACGACCGACAATGTCGTCATCCCCGCCGCGAGGCACGGCATTGAGAACAGTGGTATCATGCCAAAGGTGCTTGACGATATCATTGCTGCCACAAGTCCGCGTGTATATTTCGAAATCATATAATAAGGTTATCGTTAATAGTATCTATAATCGGTTACAAAAACAACAGCAACACCAGTTGTGCCAATATCACACGCATGAACATGCTCAGCGGATAGACAGTCGCATAGACCACGTTGGGGCGGTCGGTGCCCAGGTTGTCGCTCGAGTAGTTCATCGCCATCGGGTTTGCCATAGCACCGCTCAGCATGCCACAAACGGTGGCAAAGTCCAGCCGCATCGCCTTCAGGGCTATGAAGCCCACAATCAGAACCGGCACGACAGTAATGGCAAAACCGCTGGAAATCCATACAAGACCCTCGGGACGGACAACGGTAGCGAAGAAATCGCGGCCCGAGTCAAGTCCGAGGCATGCGAGGTATAGCGAAAGCCCGATAGCACGCAACATGAGGTTGGCGCTCAGGGTTGTATAGGTGTTCATGTGTATGCGAGGCCCGAAGGTCCCGATCAGGATGCCCATGATGATGGGGCCGCCGGCAAGACCCAGTTTGACCGGTGCTTCAACGCCGGGGAGCATGATGGGCAGGGCTCCGAGCAGCAAACCCAGGGTCATGCCGATGAATACCGAAATCAGACGCGGCTCGTTAAGGTCCTTGACAGCATTACCCAGTTCTTTCTCAACATTGTGAATGGCATCGCGCTCACCTACAACAATCACACGGTCACCCATGCGAAGTCTCAGGTCGGGGGTTGCCAGCAGCTGTACGCCATTGCGGTTGATGCGGCTGATGTTGACGCCATAGTGGTTTCGCAGTTTGAGGTCTCCCAGGCGTTTGCCGCAGATGCCGGATTTTGTAATCAAAATACCTTGAGAACTGAGGTTGCTGTCAATGGCGTTCCAGTCAATGTCGCCCTTGTTCCAGTCGGTGTCCTCCTTCTCGCCAAAGAAAACGGTCATTGCCGCCGAGTCGTCATCGTTGGTAATCACCAGCAGGCGGTCGCCCTCGGCCAGGGTTGTTGCCGATGATGGAATTATCACCTTGCCGTCGTGCCACATGCGCGATATCACAAACTTGACATGACTGATGGTGGCAAGGTCGCCCACCTTCATCCCGAAGATGCCCGGATTGTGAACACGGTAGGTGGCAATAAAGGTGGTGTCGGCAGTCTCGGGTGTTGGGGCAACCAAGGTTTCGGCCTTGGGCAACACCTTGCGCATCAAGACAAAGGCAAGTATCACGCCAACCACACCAAGCGGATAGGTAACTGCACACCCCAGGGCAGCCCCGCTTGACGGATGGCCCAGTTGGGACAATGTCTGCTGGGCGGCACCCAGAGCAGGAGTGTTGGTGGTGGCGCCACACATCACGCCAACAGACTGCGGAAGGTCAATGCCGCCAGTCAACGGCAGCAGCACGGCCATCACGACTCCCAGCACCACTACAAGCAGTGCCAGCATGTTGAGCGACAAACCGGTGTCACGCAACGAACTGAAAAAACCCGGACCTACCTGCAGACCAAGTGCATAGACAAACAGCACGAGCCCGAAGTCCTGGGCATAGTGCAGCATGTCGGCGTCAATCGAGAGGCCCAGATGACCGGCAAGAATCCCGACAAAGAAGACAAAAGTCACACCCAGCGAGATGCCAAGCACCTTGACCTTTCCCAAGCCCAGGCCACAAGCGCACAACAACGAAAGCACTATCACTGCCTGAACGGCAGAGTGCTCCACTATCACGCTATATAGCCAATCCATCATGATGCCACTACCCTATTTTAATAAATCCAGTACAAAATTACACAAATTATCGCATCCCCCCAAAAATCCACTCTATCAAAATGTCTCCTTGATGGGGCATCGGGCTCACGCAGCTGCAGCAGACTAAGCGGTTTTTCAGACTAAAAGGATATCAATCCGAAAAGGCGAAGCCGTTCTGAAAAGCCTTCAGGCGCTCTGGAGAGTGTAACGTTCCGAACAGCGAAGCGCTCTCTTATAGTCTACAAATCCGGCCAATCATCGTGAGTGTTGTTAGCGTTTTTTTCTGTTTTTTGCATTGTTATTGTGCAAAAATCACTATCTTTGTGTATTATTTATTGTTTTTTGATAATTATATGACGAGAAGAGTTTTCATTTCAATAGTGGTTTGTCTGTTGGCGCTGTGTGCCAAGGCGGACTTATCGGAGATTGCAAAAAGTTGTCAGATAACATTTTCCTATAACGGTGAGGCATTTGACCCCGCCAAGTGGTCGCCTGCCGAGCAGTCGCTGGACGGCGGTCTGACGCGAGTGGTGTATACCTCGCCCGACGGTCGCCTGCGCCTGACCGTTGACTACCGCGAGTATGCCGACTTCCCCGTGACCGAAATCAGGCCCGTATTGGAATGTGTGGGCAATGCCGAAACCGGCATCGTTGACAACTTCAAGTCGCTGCGACTGACACATGCCTGCAAGTCGCAGAGCGTGAAGATACGCCGCATGACCGGCTCGCGAAGCACCTACACCGACTTCTGCCACCACGACGTGCAGCTGCAGCGTCGCCACGAGTGCGACTGGCTGCACATGACCAGCGAGGAGGGACGCTCGGCGGCATGGCTGCCATACTTTGGCGTTGACTATGACTCGATGAACGGCATTGAGGTGGCTATCGGCTGGACCGGAACCTGGCGCGCCGACATGCAGTACAAGCACGACTGGGAGTACTGGATGGAAATCGGGCTGCTCGACAGCACCCACTTCAAGATGCTGCCCGGCGAGCGTTTCATGATGCCATACACGGTCATCTACAACCGTTGCAACAAGTCGGTGCAGAACGGTCTGGTCGAGTTCCACCGTTTCATAATCGAGCACAAGAGCCCGCGCGACTCCAAGGGCAAACTCTTCAAACCGCTCCTTCCCGTCAGTGCCAGCGGCGGCAACAAGACCGACGAGAATATGCTCAAGATACTCAATTTCACCAAGCGTTTTGACGTTCCGTTTGATGTATATTGGATTGACGCCAACTGGTATGGAACACCGCGAATGGTCAATCAGGACACCAACTGCGGCAGCGACTGGTTTGATTTTGTCGGTGACTGGCGTGTGAACACCGTCACGCACCCCAAGGGCAACCTCAAGAAAATCTCGGACGCTGCCCACAAGGCCGGCATGCGTTTCCTGGTATGGTTTGAATCAGAGCGTGCTACGCCCAAAGCGCCAATCCTCAAGAAGCATCCCGAGTATTTCCATCTGGACCCCTCGGACCCCGACAGCTGTGACCATCTGCTCGACCTGGGCAACCCCGAGGCGCGTCAGTGGATTGTAGAGGAAGTGTCGCGCAACATTAGGGAAAGCGGCATCGACATCTACCGTCAGGACTTCAACATGGACCCGCTGCCCGCGTGGCGCGCCAACGATGCCCCCGACCGTAAGTGCGTGACCGAGATTAAGCACATCAACGGCCTGTATGCCTTCTGGGACGAACTGCATCGCCGTTTCCCCGACATGATGTTCGAGAATTGCGCCAGCGGCGGCACCCGTACCGATATCGAGATGATGTCACGCGCCCACAGTTACTGCCGCGACGATGCCCAGATGTGGCCAAACTGCGACGAACTGACCCAGAACATCACTATCAACTCAACCCCATACGTGCCGTTCACAGGCGGCGAGACATTCTCGGTCGAGCTATACGACAACTACGCTTTCCTGAGCCGTCTGGGTGCCGGTACAGTCTTCACACCCTCGGACTTTGGCGGCATGATTCTCAAGCGTGAACCCAGCGAGAAGGAAATCAAATGGTTCCA
>JAGHSV010000123.1 GCA_018065665.1 Candidatus Sodaliphilus aphodohippi | reverse complement strand
GTTTCTTGACTGCTTTTGTCCCTCGTGCAAATAAAAATTGGCGATTTTCATTGTGAGGATAAAAGCGAAACGCTTTCAAAATAATATGTCTTGCAATTTGTAACCCCTTATATTATATAGGCTTACACAAATTGCGGCGCAAAGTTATATATTTTTTTTTGAAATAGGTACTTGATTTTGACAAGAGAAATGGAAAATAACCAAAAAAACGTGTTTTTTATAGATATTTAACAATTAAAACTTTTTAATACTATAGCGACTATCGTTTTGTCTTATTGTAAATATACCGTAGTTACTTATAATGCTAACTACGGTATAAATAGCAGTTTACTGTTTGTTCCTCGTGCAAATAAAAATTGGCGATTTCCATTGTGAAGTGAACATGAAGCTGCTTTTGAGACTATACTATCTTGTTTGGTTCACAAATAGGTATCTTAATGGAATGCAAAATGCGATGCAAAGTTATTGTTTTTTTTTGGATAACAGTGCATGAAATTTCACTATTAATATGGAAAAAGTTGATTTTTTGATTATGAGTGTCTCTAAACAGTTTATCAGGCAGCAATAACAAAAAGTAAACGGGCGACAACCGTGTTTGGTTGCCGCCCGTGATGTTTTTTTTGTGTGTAGAGTGAGTTTAGCTCTCCTTGAACATGTCCTTGATGCCTCCGATCGAGCCCAGCATGTTTGTTGCCTCGTATGGCATGTAAACGGTCTTGGTCTTGTCGCCGCTCGAGATGTTCTGCATCATGTCGATGTACTTCTGGGCAATCAGGTAGTTGGCGGGGTTAGTGCTCTGCCCTACTGCCTCGGTAATCTTGTTGATGGCGATAGCCTCGGCCTCGGCAACGCGGATCCGTGCCTGTGCCTCACCGTCGGCACGGAGGATTTGTGTCTGCTTGTCGGCCTCGGCCTGGTTGATGCGTGCGGTCTTCTGTCCCTCTGACTTGAGGATGGCTGCAGCCTTCTCACCCTCGCTGGTGAGGATGGTGGCGCGTTTGTTACGCTCGGCCTGCATCTGTTTTTCCATTGCCTGAAGCACGCTCTGCGGGGGCGTGATGTCCTGTAACTCAACGCGGTTGACTTTGATGCCCCACTTGTTGGTTGCGTCGTCGAGCACGGCACGGAGTTTGGTGTTGATAGTGTCGCGCGAGGTCAGAGTCTCATCCAGTTCCAGTTCGCCAATGATGTTGCGCAGTGTTGTCTGGGTAAGTTTCTCGATGGCGTTGGGCAGGTTGTTGATTTCATATACGGCCTTGAAAGGATCAACAATCTGGAAGTAGAGTAACGCGTTGATTTGGGTTTGAACGTTATCTTTTGTGATAACATTCTGCTTGTCAAAGTCATACACCTGTTCACGCAGGTCAATTGCGCTGGTGTAGTGGTATCGTCCGTTTGTCAGGGCAACCATAGTCTTTGCCCTGTCAATAAAGGGGATGATGATGTTGATGCCGGGTTTGAGTGTGGCATAGTACTTGCCGAGTCGCTCGATGATGCGAGTCTCGGACTGGGGGATAATCACAAGGCTCATTTTCACAACGATAAGAGCCAGAATAACTAATGCAATAAGGATAATGGTTAGTATGTCCATATTAGATTTTATTATAGTGAAACAAAAGATTTTATACTCGTTCGACAGTGATGATGATGCTTTCCATCTCCACGACTTTCACTTTCTCGCCCCGGGCAATCTCAGAGCCGTCGGCGCTAATCGCTTTCCAGTCGTCTCCGTCAATGGCAACGCGTCCGTGTCCGCCCTCTTCGATGGTCTCGCTGACGCGCCCTACCCTGCCAATGATGGCTTCGGCATTGCTCTTTCGCTCGTCCTTAACTTTGTGAAAATACTTGAGCATCACAGGTCGGATAAACATGAGGCAGAGAACCGACACCACAATGAAGACGATGACCTGGACGGTGAATGTCGGGTTAAAGGCAGTGGCAATTGCGGTGAAGAATGCGCCAATCGAAAAGCACATTATAAAAAAGTCTCCCGATGATAATTCGAGGATGAGGCAAATCACGCACAGCAGTGCCCAGAATTGCCAGATGTTTGCTGAAAAGTAGTCTATCATAATTTCTTAATTTAGTTTTACAAAATTATTTCTTTTTTTGAAACAAAGTGCAAAAAACATGCCAAAAATTATAATTCACCTCAAAAATCTTTTTTTGCCATATTAAGGACCGTCCAAGCCCCTTGAAAACAAGCAAAATTTGCGTGAGTTTGTCGGGGGGCATCCGGATTTTTGATTCTAAAACACTCAACATTCCATTATTTCGTTGAAAATCAATCCAAACAAATACTTTTTTTTGACTCTAAAAAATGGGCAGAAAAATCGATAAAAAAAGTTTTTGCCTCTATTTTTGCTTTTTTGTTCGAAATTAGGTATCTTTGTAAGTTTTTGAAATTATAGGATGACCGAAATTGAATTTATAACGCAAAATGTTCCGCTGCCCGAAATCGATAACGGGTTAGTAGGGGAGTGGCTCGTTGATGTTGCCCGCGCACATGGCAAGAACGTGGGAGCGTTGACCTATATATTCTGTGACGACGAGTATATGCTTCAAACAAACCGGCAGTTTCTAAATCATGACTACTATACCGACATAATCACGTTTGATTATAGCAACAGTCATCGCATTGCCGGCGATATGGTCATCAGCCTGGACACAGTGCGCTCCAATGCCGAGCAGTTCGGCCGCAAGTATGATGAAGAACTGATGCGTGTTATCGTTCACGGGGTTCTGCACTTGTGCGGAATCAACGATAAGGGTCCGGGCGAGAGAGAGATAATGGAACAGCATGAAAATGAGGCATTAAAGATGCTTCCAGATAAGATATTCAGGCAATGAGACTCGACTATGACGTGATAGTGGTTGGTGCCGGACATGCCGGCTGTGAGGCTGCGTGTGCCGCTGCCCGCCTGGGATCGGCAACTTTGCTCATAACCATAGATATGAACAAGATTGCCCAGATGAGTTGCAACCCTGCCGTAGGTGGAATTGCAAAGGGTCAGATTGTCAGGGAGATAGACGCCCTTGGCGGCCAGATGGGAATCGTTACAGACCTGAGTTCCATACAGTTCCGCATGTTGAACCGCAGCAAGGGGCCTGCCATGTGGAGTCCCCGTTCACAGTCTGACCGCATGCGTTACAGTGCCGAGTGGCGAAACGTGATAGAGAATACGCCCAATCTTTTTATGTGGCAAGACTCGGTAGTCTCGCTGATAATTGAAAACGATGAGGTTAGGGGAGTGGTTACTGCATTGGGCGTAACCTTCACTGCCAAGTCGGTCGTGCTAACCAATGGCACATTCCTTAATGGGCGAATACATGTGGGTCCCGCCCAGCAGGACGGAGGGCGTGTTGCCGAACCTGCTTCACATGGTATAACCGAACAGCTTAAAGAACTGGGATTCAAGGCCGACCGTATGAAAACAGGTACCCCGGTGCGTATTGATGCCCGTACTATAGACTTCTCAAAGACCGAGATACAGTATGGCGACAACGACGGACACCACTTCTCGTTCATGCCCAATGTCAAGTCACGGTTAAAACAGCGAACATGTTGGATGACATATACTAATAAAGAAGTGCATGAAGTGTTGCGCGAGGGATTGCCGCAGTCGCCGCTCTATAACGGTCAGATAACCAGCATAGGTCCGCGTTACTGTCCCAGCATTGAGACCAAGATTGTGACCTTTGCCGATAAGGAATCCCATCTCTTATTCATTGAGCCTGAGGGAGAAACCACCAACGAGGTGTACCTCAACGGATTCTCGTCGTCGCTGCCCTGGCAAATCCAGTTTGAGGCATTGTCACATATACCGGCTCTTGCCAATGCTCAGATTTATCGTCCGGGCTATGCCATTGAATATGACTTCTTTGACCCCACCCAACTTGAACACACTCTCGAGACAAAGCTGGTGAAAAATCTTTTCTTTGCCGGTCAGATAAATGGTACTACCGGTTATGAGGAGGCAGCATGCCAAGGACTTGTGGCAGGCGTAAATGCCCATCAGAAAAGGGTGGGGGGCGAAGCGTTTACATTAGGCCGTGATGAGGCCTATATAGGCGTTTTAATCGATGATCTCGTGACAAAGGGAGTTGACGAGCCATACAGGATGTTCACATCGCGTGCTGAACATCGCATATTGTTGCGTCAGGACGATGCCGATATGCGTTTGACGCCACGCGGACACCAATTGGGGTTGGCAACTGACGAACGCTATCAGATAATGCTGCGCAAGAAAGGGTATATTGACACATTGATTGAATTTGCGCGAAATTACTCGGTGAAGTCATCAATAATAAACCCGCTTCTGCAATCAAAGGGTCTGCCAGTGCTCAAGCAGGGAGCAAAACTGTATGACCTTATTTTGCGTCCTCAGTTGAGTTTTGATATATTGCGCGGAATGATAGACGAGCTTGACGCCACAATTCTCGCGTTCAATGACGATTTGCGAGATGAAGCAGTTGAGGCTGCTGAGATAAAAATAAAATACAGCGGTTATATCGACCGTGAGCAATTAATTGCCGACCGTCTTGGACGCCTTGACAAGGTTACATTGAGAGGGAAGTTCAATTATGCCGACTTGCATCAGATTTCAACCGAGGCTCGCCAAAAACTGGAGAGAATAGATCCCGAAACCATTGGTCAGGCATCGAGAATACCGGGAATTTCGCCCAACGACATCAATATACTCCTTTTATTATTGGGAAGATAAGTAATAATTGTTTCACGTGAAACGTAAAATCAAAAATCAAATAGATATGAAGAAAGAATTATTAGAAAAAGTTAAGGCTTGTGTCCGCAATGTGCCAGATTTCCCCGTCAAGGGAATCCAGTTCAAGGACCTTTCAACAGCATTCAAAGACCCCGAAGCACTCCGTATCATATCGGATGCAGCAACCGAAATCTACAAGGATAAGGGAATCACAAAGGTTGTAGGGATTGAGTCAAGAGGTTTTATTGGAGGTTCGATTCTCGCCTATAATCTCGGAGCAGGATTTGTTCCTATCCGTAAACCCGGTAAACTGCCTGCCGACACTATCTCGAAGTCTTATGAAAAAGAATACGGGACAGACACAATCGAAATCCATCGCGATGCAATTGTTGAGGGCGACGTTGTGCTGTTGCATGATGACCTTCTCGCCACTGGTGGCACGATGCTCGCTGCTTATGAGCTGGTGAAGTCGATGAAACCTGCAAAGATTTATATCAACTTCACATGCTCGTTGCCATTCCTCAAGGGCAGGGAACTCTTCCCGGCAGATGTTGAGGTGACAAGTTTGTTTGATTTCTGAACATCACAAACCGCATTTCGTTGAGTGCGGTTTTTTCTTATGAACCCTGAACTTAAACTCAAGTTGAGCCTGCTGCCCGAATGTCCGGGCGTTTACCGCTATTTTGACAAAGATGGCGTCATCATTTATGTGGGTAAGGCCAAGAATCTCAAGCGAAGGGTGAATTCATATTTCAACCGTGAGCACCAGGTGTACAGGACCAGTGTCCTTGTCAAGCATATCCATGACTTGCAGTACACAGTTGTCAATACCGAGGAGGAGGCTCTCGATCTCGAAAACAGTCTTATCAAGGAATTCCAGCCGCACTACAACGTGCTGCTCAAGGATGACAAGAGTTATCCGTGGATTTGTGTGACCAAAGAACTGTACCCGCGGGTTTTCATCACCCGGGAGAAAGTTCATCGCGGAGCCAGGTTCTACGGCCCATATCCCAAGACCGAAGTTGCCCACACCATCGTTAAAACCCTGCATAAACTATATCCGCTGCGCACCTGCCGCCATGCTGTTTCACGTGAAACAATTGATGCGAAGAAGCATTCTTTGTGCCTCAAATACCACATCAAGAACTGTGAGGGGTGTTGCCGGGGGCTGGTTTCGCCAGAGGAATATGCCGGCTATATTGAAGAGGTTGTGCAGATACTAAACGGTGACACGCGTCAGGTCAGCGAGTATATTCAGAAACAGATGGTCGAACTGGCGTCACAGTTGCGTTTTGAAGAGGCAAACACACTAAAGCACAGGTATTTGCAGATTGAAAACTACCGTTCACGTTCGGTAATAGTCAGTCCAACAATCCACAATATCGACGTTTATGGGCTGCTACGGGATGACACGTCGGCCTACGTCAATTTCATGCACGTCAGGGGCGGGTCTGTGGTCCAAAGCCTAACGTTGGAATATAAGTTAAAAGATGACGTGGACCTGACAACCGATAACGCTATCATATCACTGGCAGTCAGTGAAATGAGAGGTCGGTTCGCCGATGCTTACAAGGGCGATCGTGTGAAGGAAGCGCTCGTTAACGTTGCCCCTGATGTAGAGTTTGAGAATCTCTCGTTTGTGCAGCCGCAAAAAGGCGACAAGCGCAAACTGCTTGATATAGCCCTTAAAAACGCTGAGCAATACCGCACTGAGAAACTCCAGATGATGGAGAAACTCAACCCTGAGCAGCGCGCAACGCGCACGTTGACAGTCATGCAACGTGATTTGCGCCTGCCGTCGTTGCCTCATCATATCGAGTGTTTTGATAACAGTAACATCAGCGGAACCTCGGCTGTGGCTTCATGCGTTGTCTTTCGCAACGCCAAGCCGGTTAAGAAAGAGTACCGGCATTTCAATATCAAAACTGTTGATGGTGCCGATGACTTTGCCACTATGCGTGAGGTGGTTACGCGTCGTTATACGCGTTTGGTCGAGGAGGAGCAGCCTCTTCCGCAGTTGCTCGTGGTCGATGGAGGCAAAGGGCAGGTGAGCGCGGCATTAGATGCCCTCGATGCCATGGGGCTTCGTGGGACGATAGCGGTTGTTGGTATCGCCAAGCAACTCAACGAGATATACTTCCCGGGCGACTCTGTTCCGCTCTACATCGACAAGAACGGAGAGACCATCAGGGTGCTGCAGCACCTGCGAGACGAGTCGCACCGCTTTGCTATCCAGTTCCATCGCAAACAGCGCAGCAAGTCCCAGACACATAGCGAACTGGATGATATCAAAGGGGTAGGGGAGAAGACCAAACAACTGTTGCTTAAACGTTTCAAGAGCCTCAAGCGTATTCGTGAGGCGACACTCGAACAGTTGACCGAGGTGGTTGGCCCCGCCAAGGCCGCGATAGTCCATAACCATCTCAATCACAAGTGATCAGTTAGTGTCGCGAGAGACCGATGTGTGCGTTAGGAGGAATTTTGCATTGGCAAAATGTTGTTTATTCCCAAAAAGTTTGTATCTTTGCAACATACTATAAATTCAAATTAGGATGAAATACTTCAATATTACGGGTACCTGTGTTCCCGAGAAGCATTATATGGTTGATATTGACGAACGTCTTGGTATTATCAAGGCGATGGTCGATCGTGGTGATTACTTCTGCATCAACCGCAGTCTCCAATACGGCAAGACGACTACCCTGAAGGCTGCAACTCGTCTTCTGATGCCCGATTACTCTGTTTTCCAGATTAGTTTTGAGGGTCAGGGAGATGAGGCGTTCAGGTCGCCCGAGAACGTTGCCGCATGCTTCTTCTCGCTGCTGAACCGCAAACTCAAGTTCGACCACTCGTTGGTTGTCAGTGAGGGCGCGCGCAGTATTATCAACGAGCTGAACGGTCGCGAGAGCATACACCTGAACGCATTCAGCGATGCTGTCAACGAGCTTTGCTCGACCAATGACCGTCCGATAGTCATCATCATTGACGAGGTGGATCAGGCGGGTAACTTCGACGGTTTCGCCAAGTTCCTGGGTTGCCTCCGCGAGATGTACCTGGAGCGTGAGAATGTGCCTACATTCCAGTCGGTTATCCTTGCCGGTGTCTATGATGTGAAGAATTTGAAGCGCTCTCCAAGTACCCCAAAAGAGTTACAGCATAACTCGCCTTGGAACATCGCCGCCCCGTTTGAGGTTGACATGTCACTTAGCGAGAATGGTATCAAGAAGATGCTTGACGAGTACGAGGCAGACCACTCGACAGGTATGGACACATCTGTTGTTGCCCGTATGCTGCGTTCCTATACCTCGGGCTATCCCTATCTGGTAAGCCGTTTGTGTATGCTTCTCGACAAGTCGGGCGACTGGTCCCAGGCCGGTTTCCTCGAGGTGGTGAGGGTGCTGCTCAACGAGCGCAACTCGCTGTTTGACGATATGGTAAAGCGTCTTGAGCAATATCCCGAGATAAAGAACCTGCTCGAGCGAATACTGTGCCACGGTTTCTCGATATCGTTCAACATTGATAACCGTTACATCGAGTTTGCCCACATGTTTGGCATCGTAAGGGACCGCAAGGGTTTTGTAACCGTTTCAAACCGCATCTTCGAAACCCGTTTGTTCAACTACTTCACATCGGAGCAGGAAACCCAGGAAGTGCTTGAATCACAGGCAACAAATTCAAACAGAAAAATCAAGACAATAGAATCATGAAGCAATACCTGGACCTGCTGCGTCACGTAATGGATAACGGCACCCTCAAGGCCGACCGTACCGGAACGGGCACAAAGAGCATCTTTGGTTACCAGTTGCGTTGCAACCTTGCCGACGGTTTTCCGTTGCTGACTACCAAAAAGGTACATCTGAAGTCCATCATTCACGAACTGTTGTGGTTCCTGAATGGTGACACCAATGTGCGCTATCTGCAGGAGAACGGTGTGCGCATCTGGAACGAGTGGGCCGATGAGAACGGTGACCTGGGGCCCGTCTATGGCCACCAGTGGCGTTCGTGGCCCGACTACAACGGGGGACACATCGACCAGATTGCCCAGGTTGTTGACCAGATACGTCATACGCCCGACTCGCGCCGCATCCTTGTGAATGCATGGAATGTGGCAGAGGTTAACAGTATGGCATTGCCACCATGCCACACGATGTTCCAGTTCTATGTTGCCGACGGCAAGTTGAGTTTACAACTCTATCAACGCAGTGCCGACCTGTTTCTGGGAGTTCCGTTCAACATAGCGTCTTACGCGTTGTTGCTGATGATGGTGGCACAGGTCACTGGTTTGGAACCCGGTGAGTTCATTCACACTTATGGTGATGCCCACATATACACCAACCACTTTGACCAGGTGCGCGAGCAGTTGGGCCGCACCCCGCGGGCACTGCCCACTATGCGTCTCAACCCCGACGTGAAGGAACTGCTTGATTTCAAATACGAAGACTTCACCCTTGAGAATTACGATCCTTATCCTGCCATCAAAGGCGTGGTTAGCGTTTAACACCATAGTAGTGAGATGATATCAGCAATAGTAGTCATTGACGAGCAGGGTGCCATTGGTTTTGAGGGAGGGCTCTTGTGCCATCTTCCTGCCGATTTGAGGCATTTTAAGTCCCTTACCATGGGCCATTCCATTGTTATGGGGCGCCTTACTTTTGAATCATTCCCCAAAGGGCCTCTGCCGGGCCGTCAGAACATCGTTGTGACGCGGAGTGGGGATTATGCCCCCGAGGGTGTTACGGTGGCTCACAGCGTCTCTGAGGCGCTTTCTCTGGCATCTATGCCGGGGGATGTGTTTGTCATTGGCGGTGCTCAGATATATGCCGCCACGTTTGACATGATAGACACGCTTTACCTCACACGCATCCATCACCGTTTTGACCGTTACGATGCCGCATTCCCGATTATCGATGAGTCGCAGTGGGAAACGGTAGATAGCGAGTATCACCCAACCGATGAGAAGAACCCTTATCCATTTTCGTTCATTACTTTGGTAAGGAGAAAATAGGGTCAGGGGAACAAGTAATAACGATGGCACCCGGCAGATGTTTTGACTGTCGGGTGCCATCGTTCTATGTGATCTTGTTTAATCCCTATTACAGCATCTTGATGAGTTCTTCGTTGGTGAAGGCGTCAGCGCCGTAGCATGTTTTGAGGTATTCGAGTCCGTTGAGATAGTCCTCCTCGGTGAACGAGTCGGTGGCCTCTTTTGCGACAACGACGTCATAACCAAGGCAGTAGGCATCGGCTGAGGTATGTCGCACGCACATGTGGGCATGCAGTCCGGTCATCACTACAGTCTGAACACCAAGTTCTTTCAGCAAGATGTCCAAATCTGTCTGGAAGAAGCCGCTGTAACGGCGTTTGGGTACTGTGTAGTCTTTGTCGCAGACTTTCAGTTCGGGAATAACCTCGGCTCCGGGTGTGCCAGCGATGGCGTGGTCGCCCCAGAGTTTCAGTTCACGGTCGATGCCCTTGATGTGGGCGTCGTTGCAGAAGATGACGGGTACTCCGGCTGCACGGGCAGCGTCAAGAAGTCGCGCGGTCGCGGGAACGATTGCTTTGCCTCGGTCACAAGCCAAGGCACCGGTCACAAAGTCATTGAGCATGTCAACAACCAGGATAGCAGGTTTGTTCAGTTTTTTCATTTAGTTAAGCATTAAAAGTTTTTATAGTGCAAAGTTAACTCTTCTCCACATGATATGCAATAATCATGCCAATATTTTTGAGAATTGCTGTCAGGTGAACTTTTGGGAGATTTGAGTAGATGACAAAGTCTGCCTGTCGGCATTGTACACCACTAATGTTGTGTCAGCCACATGGGGAATGTCCATGTATCATCAATTGTGTCAGATATAGGCAGTGACTTGATGCCAAGGGCCCTATTTAGTGTTGAGGGAACAGTCGCATTGATAATCTGACATTTACATAAATATCTCAAAAGTTTACCGGACAG
>JAGHSV010000156.1 GCA_018065665.1 Candidatus Sodaliphilus aphodohippi | reverse complement strand
GAAGGTAAGGTTGTTGTTCAATTTGTAGTAACCAAAACCGGAAAAGTTGGGGAAGTGAAGGTTGTTCGCTCGGTGAACGACGCCCTTGACCGCGAGGCTGTTCGCGTCTGCAAGGCTCTCCCCAATTTTGTGCCAGGCCGCCAGAATGGACAGCCAGTGTCGGTGTGGTACACGCTGCCAATAATCTTCAGACGATAGACACAGTTTTTTGAGCACAGAAATTATTGCCGAATGAAATATTTTTTGTAATTTAGCGAATCAGAAACGTACTTATAAAATACAATATTAATTATGGCAAACAAGAGACAACTGAAGAAGGCTATCTGCCGCGCATGCGGTGAGGTTGCTGGTGAGTGCATCTTTGCATCGGAAGTATTTGGAACAGTAGAAAACCTTGAGAACTGGGACAGCATCATCGTTGACACTGCCCTGCTCCAGGCTGAGGCCGTTAACCGCGTTATGGCCAAGTTCGACAAAGCCCCCAAAGAATTTGCCACAGGCAAAGAGTACAAGAAAGCACGCCGTCAGTTCTTCAAAGAGGTTGAAAAGTCAATCACCGAATACATGACCAACAACCTGAAGACTATCGCGGCACGCATGAACGAATTGATGCCAAAGAAACAGGCATAATAGCAACAACCATCAAAAGGCGCGTCAAGATATAGCAATGTATGCAATATTGAGGAGACGCGCCTTTTTGTCAACAATTGGACTATATGAGCATAGCCGGATGGTTGTTAAAAAAGGCAGGGTGGAAATATGAGGCTAACACCGACATCCCTGCCAAATGTGTTGTCGTTGTAGCACCGCACACCAGCAACTGGGATTTTATACTGGGAGAACTGGCGACACGTTCAGTTGGCATCAAAGCCAATTTCCTGATGAAGGACACCTGGTTTTTCTTTCCTGTGGGCAACATCATGCGCGCCCTTGGCGGAATCCCCGTCAAACAGGGCAAGCACACCCGTGTCACCGACGAGGTCGTGGAGGCATTCAATAGTCGCGAGAGCATGATTATCGGGGTAACGCCCGAAGGCACCCGCAGCCGCAACGGCATATGGCACAAAGGATTCTGGCACATTGCCAAGGCTGCCCACGTTCCTGTCCTGCTGGCATACATTGACTACAGCAAGCGCACGGTGTGCATCGACAAGGAATACCCCATTAGCGAAGACATAGAAACCGACATCGCCGGAATCAAGGACTACTACAAGAACTATATCGGTAAACACCCCGAAAACTTTATCACCGAATAACAATGTTATCACGTAACCTAAAAGTCGCCCTCATCGAGGACGGGATCGCCTGGGGCGACAAGCAAGCCAACCTGGAGCAGTTCAAACGCAACTTTGCGCGACTCCCGCAGGATACCGACCTGGTAATACTGCCCGAGTTGTTCACGACCGGTTTCATCACAGGCGACAAAGACCTTGCGCTGAACCTCGCCGAGCGCAACAGCGGCGAGACCATGCAACTGATGCACCGCCTTGCCGATAAATACAAGGTGGCCATCTGCGGCAGTTTCCTCGCCTCGACAGCGACTCAACTCTATAACCGCGCGTTCTTTATTGAACCCAACGGCGACGACACCTTCTATGACAAACGTCACCTGTTTGCATTTGGCGGAGAGGACAAAGTTTATAACAAAGGCGTTACCAACAGCCCCATCATCCGTTACCGCGGCATGAACATCAAACTGATGGTATGCTATGACCTGCGTTTCCCGGTATTCTGCCGCAACGTGGGCAACGAGTATGACGTGCTGGTGGTGGTAGCCAACTGGCCCAAGTCACGCGGTCATGTGTGGAAGACCCTGCTAACAGCCCGCGCGATGGAGAACGAGTGCTATGTGTGCGGCGTGAATCGCAGTGGTGTTGACGAGAGCGGTCTGGACTATGGCAGCAGTTCGAGTTTCATCATCGACTTCAAGGGCAAGGAAATTGCTGGACGAGCCGGTGACAACCCCATCATCACAGCCGAACTCTCCCCGTCCCTGTTGTCACAGTTCCGTGAGAAATTCCCGGTATGGCGCGATGCCGATCAGTTCACGCTCAAGATATGATTACCGGCAAGATTAACGACACCGCAGCACTCGAGGCGGTGTTGCCTCTGGCAGGTCCCGCCATGCAATGGCTGCGCGAGAACATGGCAACCGTCCACCGACGCAGTGACGGCGACTGTCGTTATGAAATTGTGCCCGGCAAAGTATGGGCAAACGTCGAGACGCCTACGATGAAGCCAGCCGAGCAACAAGTGCTGGAAATTCACCGCGACTATATCGACATCCATGTTCCCGTAGACAAACCCGAACAAATCGGGTGGCTGCCACGGCATAAACTCGCCAGCGTCGTCACGCCCTACGATGCCAACCGTGATATCGCATTCTACAACGACGAGCCCGAGGCTCGAATCACACTACACCCGGGCGAATTTGCAGTAATGACACCCCTCGACGCCCACGCCCCCATCATCGGGCAAGGACAACTCAAAAAAATCTGCATAAAAATTAAGCTGTAACTGCATAATTGCTAAATAATAGGTGGAGCCTTTCAGATGGTTCCACCTATAC
>JAGHSV010000021.1 GCA_018065665.1 Candidatus Sodaliphilus aphodohippi | reverse complement strand
GTTTCTTGACTGCTTTTGTCCCTCGTGCAAATAAAAATTGGCGATTTTCATTGTGAGGATAAAAGCGAAACGCTTTCAAAATAATATGTCTTGCAATTTGTTACACCTTATATTATATAGGCATACTCAAATTGCGGCGCAAAGTTATATATTTTTTTTTGAAATAGGTACTTGATTTTGACAAGAAAAATGGAAAATAACCGAAAAACGTGTTTTTTATAGATATTTAACGATTAAGTTTTTTTACATCTTCTCGATACTATCGTTATGCCTTATTGTAAATATACCGTAGCTAAATAACTACGGTATAATAGCATCTTTACTGTTTGTTGCCCGTGCAAATAGAAATTGGCGATTTTCATTGTGGGGCAAACAGGAAGTTGCTTTTGTGAGTATATAATGTAGTTTATTTCATAAATAGTTGTCTTTGTGATAAAAGTGAATAGCGATACAAAGTTACATGATTTTATGAATTAAATGTGCACCTTTTTTTGCAAATTAACGTTTTTTAAGAAACTATCTGATGGTAGAATGAATTTCCCAACCCTTACAGCCATAACCTTAAGCAAACATCCATAATGTGCAGACAAAAAAAGGCACAAACTACTTTTTTCAGTAGCTTGTGCCTTGATATCGCTTGTTGTATGTTAACGGCGGTGGTGGTGCTTCCTGTTCTTGCGGATGCGGGTGTAGATGATTGCTCCGATGATGATCAGGACGGCAGCGGCGATGAAGATGATCATCGTGGTGTTGAGGTTGTTGCCTTTGACGTTGTCCCACATGGCGAGCATCTTCTCGGTCTTGTCCTGGCAGTCGTGCATGAGCACGCAGCGGTCAATGACCGATTTGTCGGGATAGAACACCTCGTTGAGCATCAGGCTGTCGGCACCGGGGATGCCTACAAAGAAGTAGCTTGCATCTACGGTCTTGTTGAGGGTTGAGTCGGTCATTTCTTCAATCACCTCGGGGGTCGAGATGACGCTGACATATCCGGTCTCGTCCATGTTGCGGATGGCATTCTCGGGCATGCACATGAAGTTGATGAAGTAGCTGGCCGCCTTGGCGTTCTTGGCATACTTGGGAATCACCCAACCGTCGAACCACACGTTACTGCCTTCCTGTGGAACGGTGTAAACGAGTTTGACGCCGGTCTCTTTGGCCTCTTCGATTGCCCACATTGCGTCACCGCTCCATGTGAGGTCAATCCATGCCTTGCCCTGAGTCATGCGCTCCTTGCCGAAGTCCACTTCCCATCCGGCAATCTGCGGCTTTGCGTCTTTGAGAACCTTCTCGACGGCGCTGATGTTCTCGTCGGTGATGTTTGTCGAGAGTTCTTCGTGTGTAGTCTTGCCGCTCTTGATGAGGTCATACTTGGCATAGCAGATGAGAGAGGTATAGACGTCGCGGAACGCGTCCTTGACATAGATGTTGTTTTTGAACTTGGGGTTGAGCAGTGCTCCCCAGCTTGTTATCTCCTCGGGTTTGACATACTTGGCATTGTAAAGGAAACCGGTGGTGCCCCACATGTAGCCTACGGTGTAGTCGCTGACGGTGATACCCTTGCGCGGAGCCATCTGCTGGAACTTATCGATTGCAAACGGCGAGACGTTGTTCAGGTAGTTGGGCGTCTTGCCAAAGTTCTTTTGTATTGGCTGTAGCAAATCGTTGCGTAACATTCGTTCAATGATATAATCAGACGGGCAGACGACGTCATAGTCCTCGTGTCCCTTCTCAATCTGCATGAGCATGTTCTCATTGATGTCGAAAGTCTCATAAACTATCTTGACCTCTTCGCCGGTTTGTGCTTTGTACCATTGTTCAAACTCCTGGATGAGTTTCATGTCAAGATAATCGGCCCAGTTATAAACCTTGAGGATGTGGGCTCGGTCTTGGGCCTGCATGCCAAGTGAGGCGGCGAGGCCGAGAAGCAGGATTGCTAACAGTTTTTTCATTTCTTTACAATTGTTTTTTTAAGTGGGTGAATAACACATAAATAATTAATTAGGATTTTTTATTTTTTGCCCGGTAATTGATAACGAGCAACAAGATTAACACGGTTAGGAAAATCAGAGCCGACAACGGACGCAACTCGGGCGTGAGACCACCCTTGCGTGCGTCGGCATAGATATAGGTCGAGAGCGTATCGATGCTGCTGCTGCCCTTGGTGAAGAGGGTGACGGCAAAGTCGTCGATGCTCAGGGTTACCGAGAGGATGAAACCGCTAATCATGCCGGGCCACAGTTCGGGCAGCAGCACGCGGCGGAATGCCTGCAACGGGTTGGCGCCCAGGTCAAGTGCGGCCTCATAAATGTTGGGGTTCATCTTGGCCAGTCGCGGCATCACGCACAGCACCACATAGGGGGTGCAGAATGCGATGTGCGACAGCACGATGGTCAGCAGCCCGCGACTGATGCCCAGGAACACGAACAACATGAATATCGAGATACCCGTGATGATGTCGGGGTTGATCATGGGGATGCTGTTGAGGAATATGGTGACGCGCTTCATGCGGGCACGCATGTTATAGATGCCCACGGCAGCCAGCGAGCCCAGCAGCGTGGACACGGTGGCGGCGATTAGTGCAATCAGCAGGGTGTAGTAGATGGCGTTGTTCAACTCGGCACCCCCTGCACCCTCAAAGAGGTTGGTGAAGAGGTTTGTGCTGAATCCGGTCCAGGTGCCCAGCACCTTAGCCTCGGTGAACGAGAAAATGAAGATGATGGCGATGGGCGCATAAACCAGCGTCAGCAGAGTCCAGAGGTAGGCGTTTGCTATAAACTTTTTCATCGTTCGGCGGGGTTAAAAGAGTTGACTGGATTCGTTGTCCTTCTCGCCGCCGAAACTGGTGATGGCGATGATGACAAGCATTATTAGCGACAGTGCCGCTCCATAGTTGAGCAGGCCGTTGTTAACGTTCTCCTGTATGACGGTACCAAATAGTTTGATGTTGTTCTGGGTCAGCAACTCGGCGATGGCAAAGGTCGAGATTGTTGGCATGAACACCATGATGATTCCGCTCTTGACACCCGGCATGGACAGCGGCAGCGTCACGCGCAGGAACACCTTCAGCGGCGATGCCCCCAGGTCGGCGGCGGCCTCGGGCAGCGAGTTGTCCATCTTCTGCAGGGTGTTGTAGATGGGGTATATCATGAACGGCAGGAAGTCGTAAACCATACCAAACATCAGCGCCTTCTCGTCGAGGGCTATGTGCAGGAAGTCAAACAGCGCCACCGTTGCCAGGGTGCGCAGCAGCACATTAATCCACATTGGCAGGATAAACAGCATTGCCATCACCTTGGGGGTCGAGAACTGCTTGCCGGCCATGAAGTAGGCTGCAGGATAACCCAGCAAAATACAAATCATGGTGGTCATCAGCGCGATGCCCAGCGAGTAGACAAACGTGTTGACGGCGTCTGAGTTGGTGAAGAATTTGACGAAGTTATGAAGTGTGAAACTGCCTTCTGCGTCGGTAAAGGCGTATCCCATGATAAGGATTAACGGCAATACAACAAGGAATAGCATTACTGCTATGTGGGGCCATGCCCAGCGGTCGCGCCGCCCTATGAAATTGAGCAGTTTCTTCATCATCAGTCGGGCAAGGGAGTGAGGTTAATGTCGGGAGGGTTGATGCGGATGCCAACGATGTCATAGTCTTCCCACACGTCGGTGGTGTTGACATAGAGGCGTGTGCCGTCGTTGCTGTCGATGGTCAGGTGGTAGTGGTCGCCCTTGTAGAGGATGAAACTGATTTCGCCCTCGGCTGTACCGTCCTGGGCGTTGTCGGTGAGTTCGACAGCCGAACAACTGACATGGGCAGTTGCCATCGATCCGGCGGGCAGGTCGGTCGGGGCACACTCAAAGGTGTTGCCCAGCATCTCGACGTGTGTGGCGTCGATGACCTTGGCCTCAAAGGTGTTCTCGGTGTACTGGCAGTGCATGACGTGGATGTCCTCAGGTTTCACGAGCATACCGACGGTGGTGCCTACGTCAAACTTGTTGTAGTCCTGCACCTGCATCTCATATCCGTCGGGGGTGTTGATGAGCATCTCGTAGTGGATGCCCTTGAAGATGCAAGACTGCACGGTACCCTGCCACTGCCCGTCCTCGGGGCGTTTGAGCAGGTAAATGTCTTCGGGGCGGATGACAACGTCAACTATCTCGTCCTTGTCAAAACCCTTGTCGACACACTTGACGGTCTGCCCCATGAACTCGACCTCATAGTCGGCGTGCATCACGCCGTCCAGGATGTTGCTCTCGCCAATGAAGTCGGCGACAAACGGGTTTACAGGCTCATTGTAGATATCAATTGGAGAACCCACCTGCTGAATCAATCCCTCGTTCATCACCACGACGGTGTCGCTCAGGGTGAGAGCCTCCTCCTGGTCGTGTGTGACAAAAATGAATGTGATTCCCAGTGTCTTGTGCATATCCTTCAACTCGAGCTGCATGTCCTGACGCATCTTGCGGTCGAGTGCCGACAGCGGCTCGTCGAGCAGCAACACCTGGGGGCGGTTGACGATTGCGCGAGCTATTGCCACACGCTGCTGCTGTCCGCCCGATAGCGAGTCAACGTCGCGTTCCTCATAGTCGGTCATGCCAACCATCTTCAGCGCCTGCATGACGCGTTTGTCGGTCTCGTCACTGCCGACACCTTTCATTTTAAGTCCAAAGGCGATGTTGTCATAGACGTTGAGGTGAGGAAACAGTGCGTACTTCTGGAACACGGTGTTCATCGGGCGCTCATAGGCTGGCATGTTCGTGATGTCCTCGCCGCCAAGCAGCACCTCGCCCTGGGTTTGTTTCTCAAACCCGGCCAGAATGCGCAGTAAGGTGGTCTTGCCACATCCCGAGGGACCGAGGATTGTGACGAATTCGCCCCGACGAATGTCAAGGCTGATGTCGTGCAGCACCTCTTTAGTCCCAAAACTCTTGTAGAGGTTGTGGATGCTGATAATGTTCTCGTTGTCGGTCATTTACAAACTTTTGTTGGTGAATGATGCAACAATGGTTGCTATGGGTTAAATCGACCTCCGAGCGGTAGCAACAGGGGCTACAACCCGAAAATCGTAACAAAGTTACAAATAATTGTTGAAAACGGTCGGTTTTTTATATATTTTTTTCAAAAAAGTCGCAATAGGGGAGAAATACATGCCGTAGCATTTTGACAAGTTTGCCTATTTGTGTCAAAATGATTAACTTTGCATTTGATAAATATTGATGACTATGAAGAAAAGTATTTTGATTATCGCGATGATTGCGGTGATTATGGCAATGGGACAAAGTTGCAGGACACACAAAGTGCCCAAACAGGTTGAGGAAGAACCCGCTCTATGCGGTGGCTATGGCAATGAGCGTGAGCCCAATGAACGTGATATTGAAGTGTTTGAGCATGTGGCGCAGAATGACATCCGTCTTGCCGACCTCCGGCCTGTCGTTGTCGGCAGTCAGGTGGTTGCCGGCATGAACTACCGTTTTACTTGCTATGACAGCAACGGCCAGACGGTTATTGTTACAATCTTCGTACCGCTGCCTGGTGAGGGGGAACCCGTAATCACAAATATCCTATAAAATTTGCGACATGAAAAGATATTTGCTGTTGACGCTGGCAATATGCTGCACAGTGATTGCCGGTCATGCACGCGACACGTGGGCACTGGCAGGAAAGACCTATGAGGTGGATACGCTGGTTGCCGGCCACAAGGTGGGCCCCGGCACCACGTTTGCCAAGTATGACCTGCCCGCAATGCCGCTCAAGGTGAGCGTGCTGGAGATAGATCTCACCAACCCCCATGCCGTGCTCGAGACACGCCTTGGCGAGAACCGCATCGTGGGCTGCGAGACACCCGTAGAGATGGCCACCAACTGCACCCGCCCCGGGCACGAGGTGTTTGCCGCCTTCAACGGCGACTTCTACCTGATGGGGCCGCGAGACGTTCGAGGCATGCCTCTCAATGGTCAGTTGCGTGACGGTGAGGTCGTTGTCAACCCCGTCGGCTCGGTTGGTTTTGCCCTTGACAGCAAGAACCGCCCCTATAT
>JAGHSV010000058.1 GCA_018065665.1 Candidatus Sodaliphilus aphodohippi | reverse complement strand
CCAGCGACTCGGCAATCAGCATCGCCCTCGAGCACTATGACCGCAGCGGCGCCGACCCCGACAAGCGCATGCGCTCGCTGCTGTACCGCGGCTGCGTCGCCACCGAGCGGGGCAACGACACCCTCGCCATGCGATACTACAAGCTCGCCCAGCAGCGCTGCCCCACCGCCGACCGCTTCCACCAGGGGTACATACACTTCAGGATTGCCGATCTATATCAAGGCAAATTAGAAACTAAACAGGCCATAAAACACTACAAAGCAGTTTGCAGAACTCTCAATGAATTTGCCCCTAATATTTATCTGACCAAAAGTTGCATCTGTATTGGACAACTATATCGCATGGACAACAAAGATAGTGCAATGCTATATCTCACAAAGGGCATTGAACTCGCGCGACTGTCCAGTGACAGCGTGATGATATCAAACGGCTATGAACAACTCGCGGCATGCTATTACAATTTCAACGATTATGCCCGGGCAATTCAATTCGCGTCCCGGGCCATGGACTACTCCGCTAATGGCGTTGTCACCGAAGCACCCTACTACTATGCTTGCCAGTCCTACCTGAAACTTGGCGCTAAAGACTCTGCACAATACATCTTCAGCAAGATGCCATCTCCCATTACATCTGTTGATAGGATTGAATACTATGAATGTGTAGCTGCACTTGCCGAGGCAAATGGAGATATCCCTAATTCAAAGCGACTCTACGATATCGCATACGATATAGGAGACTCAGTACGGAATGCCACAATGAACAATGGGCTGATAAGCGCCGAGAAAAACTGTGAAATCACTTCGGTGAAAAAGGAAAAGGGCAACATGACGCGCATGCTGCTGTGGGCAGTAGCCGGCATCGTGCTGCTCGCCATTGCCGTGCTGTTTCTACACCAACGCCTGCGCAGACATCGCCTGCAAGTGCTGGCACAGAGCACCGATATCAACGCGCTGAAACAACAGACCGAAAGTCTGTTGCAGCAGTTGACACAGTTGCGCCGGCAACAACAAGCCGATACCCGGACCCAACAGCTTGCAAGCCGAATCAATGAACTGCAAGCAGCCACCGATCGCAGCTTTGAGAAATACGGCGAGGTGCTGCACGGGTTACTTTACACAAGCAAAGGCGGCAAGGCAGTAAAAGACGAGCGCATTGCCGAACTGATGGACAGCAACTTCTTTGCCCAGCTGCAGGCACTCGTCAACGCACGGCACGACAACCTCATCACAAAACTCGAGAACGGACCGTATAAACTCTCGGAACAGGACATCAACATCATCTGCCTCGAGCTGTGCCATTTCCCCAATGCCGTCCTCTGGGCATATCTTGACACTAACGACGTTCGCTCGGTATATAACAAGAAAAACTACATCATCAAGAAAATCGGCATCGTCAAGAAAATAGACGAACTACCAGCCTACTTCGCCAGCACACCCACCACCCCCGCCTGAAGGAAACAGAACATCATGCAATCATGCTGTCTGTACACTGCACGGATGTCCACTTTCTTCAAAAAACAGAGAACGCACCACTATATTTAACAATAATTAAGAAAACGGTCATAAATTCGCCCCTTTGTAATGTGTGGATTATCAGGTAGTTAAAAAATCAGACTACCCTATTTTTTAATATATTGACACACAATTAGTTATAATCAAAATTCAGACTACCTAAACCATTGTTCAAGCATCATTGATATGTAATTTTGCAGCACTAACCAATTTATTACAATTATGCGAACAAAACTGTTTTTATTTTTCTTAATGCTGTCGACTCTCTCGTTGTCGGCATCACACCCAGCCACTCATCCCAATGGGCGTAATAACGACAAGGTTATAATCAGCGGAACAAACACCCATTCAACCCATCTTGCCGAGCCGGTTGTGGAGTTTGCCATAGCCACGAGCACGCTCGAGGTCCAGTTCATGGCACCGCCGACGCAGTATGTCGTCACCGTCACCAACCTCATGAGCGGCATCTACCTGACCGACTATTCGTGCTCGGGCTGCATCCCGTTGCCCAGCAACGCCTGCGCCGACTTCCTCATCAACATCGAGGTTGAGGGCGAAACCGTCTTCGAGGGCATACTCTATGCCAGCGACTACGTGCCATACCTGAACCCGTGGATTTGAATTGGAATGTAATAATTTTTTATAAACCAAATAATACTAATAAAGATGAAAAAAACTGTTTTTTTTATTGCGCAAATAGCACTTTTATCGTTATTTGCTTCTTGTTCCACTGATGAACCTTTGATGTATCAACCCGATGAATCGTCAATCGCTGCATCAGACACTGTGAATGAGGCAGAGTTTGTCATTGATCAAGAGACAGCTCTCGATAATGCCATCGCACATCTTGAGTTGGCTGACAAGAAAAACGTCAAGGTTAAGCGCAAGATGCTTAGCTGCAAACGTGTTCGCGGACGCAGGGGCACTCCATCTCAGCAGGCTCCCGATTCATATTACCTGTTCAACTTTGCGGATGGCAACGGTTTTGCCGTGGCTTCGGCCGATAAGCGCGACAGCGTTGACGTGTTTGTTGCATCGCCTGAGGGCAACATCCCCGCCGAGGCATGGAGCGACACGGGGGAGCTCTCGTACCTGAAGTCACTGGTTGACAATTACCACGCAGGCATGGTGGCAAAGTATGCCGCAAGCCCCAAGAAAACTGCCAGAAAACAGGTGCGCCGCCGCGATCCATACCACAATTGGGAAGGTGTCAAGACCACGACCGTCACTTGCTCTGTGGGTCCGCTGCTGTTAACTAGATGGACACAAGATTTCCCTTTCAATTATAACACACAACCATATTTGCTTGGATGTGGACCTGTTGCTATAGGTCAAATAATGGCTTATCATCAATCACCACTTTCGGTATCTGTTGGTGGGCAAAATTATAGTTTTGATTGGGATTCAATAGCTACAATACACACAGTATTAGATGCTCTTAACAATATTCCAAATCTCAACAAAGTTAGTAGCCTATTAGCATCAATAGGAGCACAAGCTAATGCTCAATATGGGCAAACGGTTACCACAATAGCTACCAATGTTGTGTGTGATGTGTTTAACCATTATGGATATAGTTGTAGCCAGTATATTGGATACTCCTTGCCATTGCTTAAAAGCGAGCTATTAAACAACCGCCCTATATTAATGAGAGGGAATGCCTCAGACAACAATATAGGTCACATGTGGGTTATTGATGGCATATTAGAAACTCACCATTGTGAAGGTTATGTAGATCGGGACGGTAATCCAATACAAAATACAATACTTGAGGAGTATTATTATGAGGAAGACAGAACTTATGTATATATGAATATGGGACGTGGTCTGGACCCACATCAAGAACTTGCTTCCATTGAACACATTTCATATTTATACAATAGACCACTACAAGTTTTTAGTGGTATATTTGTAGATTATGGAATTTCCTATGACCAAAACTTAATGATGTGGTACAATATTCAACCAAGTAACATTTAAATATTTTTGATAATGAAACGATTCATTTTTTCGATATTTGGCTTGTCGATGATGGCGTTGTGCCTGTCGTCATGCAGCGATGATGATGCCCTGTTGCCCGATGATTTCGAAAACGGGCCGGACATAAATGTGGTAAATAAGACCCAGGTGATGTTTCCTGGCGGCAAGTGGGTTGATGCAAAGACCGACTTCACCGAGGAGGAACTGCGCGAAGCGCTCATGTCACACAGCTGGAGATTTCTTACAGATGCTCCATATTTTTTCTATGATAAGAAACATTATTCAAAGCCAGCAGATGTTTTAATTCCTGAAAACATTGTCGGGATGACCTGTTGTTACAGATATTTCATCAATGACTCAATGTATGTTAAACTTCCCAACGAAGAACAATACACAATTATATTAGAAAACGGGGTTGTCAATCAATTTGCCCATAAATACACCATAGATGGCAATACAATTACCCTTTTTGACAGTAACGGAGTCGAGCCGGATGTCCCTGTACATTCTTGCACTGTTGTTGGGTATAATCAAACAACAATGTTTATGGACAGCCCTGCAGCCAAATTCAGATGGGATATCACAACTTTTGACAAAACGAGCAGTACCATGCGCTTCATCTGGGGCGAGGTGCCGCAATAGTTCACTTGACCGACTACTCGTGCTCGGGCTGCATCCCGTTGCCCTTCTAATCAACGGCGATGTGATTGATACAGTGAATATAAATAAATAACAATAAACAATAACAACTAAAAACAAGAATTATGAAGAAGATTTTTATAATGCTGCTTCTTTGCAGTGCAGCGATTGGGTTGAGTGCTCAAGGGCAAGGGTGTGTTCCTATTGTACGCGAAGGCGTACAGTGGGTGTACGGGTTGCAATATGTCAGCGTTGGGACATCACAACTGTCCCGGACGACAATGACAATAGAGTTCAGGGGGGACACTATCATTGAAGGCGTCAAATATAAGAAATGCTACCGCACCTACTGCACCAACGACAAGGCAAAGTGCACTGATAAGAATGATGTTTATGACATCACTACCGAGCCTGTGCCCATAGCATACTGCCGCGAAGAAATTGATGATCAATTCCAAAGAACCTACGCCATTTTCAGCGAAGCGTTCAGGAGGGAAATGTATTTTATTGGACACGGTATTCACACCTACGAGGCTGACCACATGTTTGACGATCCCAATATGGTGTCGTTGGTGAATGCCTATCTGACCCCAAGCGGAATTGAGGCTTTATCCAACAAACCCGCTTCCCCGCTGTCGCTTTTTTATGACGATGTTCTGCTAACCCGTAAACAACGGGAAAAGGACTTCAATTTCACTTACAAATCAAGTGTTGAGATAAACGGGAAGACGAGACAGATTCTGTCTTCTGTTGACTATGACAACTACACCCGCGGACACTACAGCGTGTGGGTTGAGGGAATCGGTCTCTATCTTGAAGACTGGATGAAAAAGAGCACACATGGAGGCATCTTCATCAGCCCATTCGCACATTTCCGAGCTCTGGATGCCACAACTTTTCTGAACCATGTCGTTGAAAACGGTGAAATTGTGTATAAGGCACTTGAATATGATGACAGTTTTAATGTGATATCATCTGTTGGCGACGTAAAAGTCTCACAAATCGAGACTGCCGACAACAGCTACTACAACCTGATGGGACAGCCGGTGGAACATCCCGAGGATGCCCCGGGCATCTACATCCATGAGGGGAAGAAAGTGGTGGTGAAGTGAAGCCTCTCCCAACCCTGCAGCCTCACCCCAACCCCTCTCCAGTAGAGAGGGGCTATCAGTGAGAGCGTTACGATGACACTGCGTCTGTAAGACGCTATCTGTATAACCCCGTAGGCACTCGTCAGAGGGCCTGCGGGGATTTTTGCAGACAGCAGAGTGATGACGGAGTTGCTTCCATGCTCCACCGGTTACAATTGCCCGCCCGAACCCAAACCACTATCTTTGCCAGCATGATGAAAACGATAATACCAACAGAAACCAACCACCTGAGTCATCCGAGTCACCTGAGTCATCGAGTCTGAGTCAATGTAACACCCTCATGGTTAGCCCTTCCCTTTAGGGGAGGGTTGGGAGAGGCTCTTGAGTCACCCGAGTCAATGTAACACCCTCATAGTTAGCCCTTCCCTTTAGGATTTCTGTCCCCCGATTAACGGGGGAACCGAAGGGGGTAGGTTGGGAGAGGCTCCTGAGTCATCTGAACAGCGAAGCGCTCTTCTTGGGTTCCTGTGTGACGATGTAGGCACTGAGTAGTACCAGGACGGCAGCAACGGGTTTGTCCCACGTGAAAATGTCTTGTCCGATGATGATTGCTACTATCGATGCCACTACGGGCTGCAGGTTGGTATAGGTACTTACCGTTGTGGCAGTCAGTCGTTTCATGGCGTATGGAATCATGAAGTAACCCAGCACGGTGGCACCCAGCACCACAAATGCTGTCGCCGCCGCTGCCTGCCATGTGCATGCCGCGGTATATAGCGGTTGGGCCTCGCCATTGATAACTACAAGCGGAATCATCACAAGCGTCGAAGCCAGGAACATCCATTTCATCTGTGTTACCGGGGTGTACTTCTGTGACACCTTGCGGGTCACGATAAGATAGACTGCCCACGTCAGCAGACTGCCCACTGCCAGCGAGATGCCAAGCAGGTCATTCTCGCCGCCTGTGGCTCCGCTTGCCCCCATCACTACCAGCAACACCGCACCTGCGATGCCAAGGGCAACGCCAAA
Source organism: Candidatus Sodaliphilus aphodohippi (assembly GCA_018065665.1). Lineage (GTDB taxonomy): Bacteria > Bacteroidota > Bacteroidia > Bacteroidales > Muribaculaceae > Sodaliphilus > Sodaliphilus aphodohippi. Next base: position 16,352 of record JAGHSV010000058.1, on the reverse strand, counting down.
CGTCTTGATGCCGGTGATGCGCTCCTTCAGGAAGAAGAACGCCAGTAACATAACCGCGATGGGGCAGAGCGCTCCAATGAGCGAGAAATATACAGGGCTGGTGAAGTTCAGACTCCATGCCGTCAGCGTCTGGGATACGGCAAAGCCCAGCAGACCGCCCAGGATGATAACAGCAAGGTCCTTGCGCTCGACGTGCTCCTTGGGAAGGAAGCATTGTATGGTCCAGAACACTATTGCCGCAAAGAAACACCGGGTGGCGATATAGCCGTGAGGTGTCATCCATGTACCAATCAAGAATTTACTCATCGGTACTGCAAGACCGAATATCGTGTTTGCCACCAAGAGGGCAATGTGTCCGTTTAGTTTTGTCTTTTCCATAATCCAAACAAATTTCTGCAAAATTACTAAAAAATGCGACAATGCAAGTCAAACGGCTTTGACGATTTGCTATTTTTTCGTACCTTTGTAGTGGAAACAAAGCGCCAACCGTGCCCGATGGCAGGGTTGGATGCCTAATATTCAATTATCAATATACCTGTATCGATGCAGCAAAAGATTGTTATTCTTGACTTTGGTTCTCAGACTACGCAACTGATAGGTCGCCGTGTCCGTGAACTTAACATGTATTGTGAAATTTTGCCTTACAACAAGTTCCCCGTCGGTGACGAGAGCGTTATCGGCGTGATTCTGTCGGGGTCACCGTTCTCGGTCTATGACGAGCGCGCTTTCAAGTTGGACCTGGACACTATCAGGGGCAAGTATCCCATCCTCGGCATCTGCTATGGCGCCCAGTATATGTCATACGCCCTTGGCGGACGCGTCGAGCCAGCCGACTCACGCGAGTACGGCCGCGCCAACCTCACCGAGTTTGACAAGGACAACCCCTTGCTCAAAGAGGTGAAAGACGGTTCGCAGGTGTGGATGAGTCACGGAGACACAATCACAGCGTTGCCCCAGGGGTTCAAACCCATCGCATCGACCGACAAGGTCAAGATTGCCGCCTATCAGGCCGAGGGAGAGCCGTTGTGGGGCGTCCAGTTCCATCCCGAGGTGTTCCATAGCCTTGACGGCACCCAGATGTTGCGCAACTTTGTCGTTGACATCTGTGGCGGCAAGCAGGACTGGGACGCATCGTCTTTCATCGCCACCACTGTCGAGGCGCTGAAACAGCAACTCGGTGACGACAAGGTCGTGCTGGGGCTGAGCGGTGGTGTTGACTCGAGTGTCGCTGCCGTCTTGCTCAACAGGGCCATCGGCAATCGCCTGACATGCATCTTTGTGGACCATGGCATGCTGCGCAAGAACGAGTTTGCCAATGTGATGAAGGCATACGAGACACTGGGGCTCAATGTCATTGGTGTTGACGCAAGCGAGAAGTTCTTTGGCGAACTGGCCGGTGTCACCGACCCCGAGAAGAAACGTAAAATCATTGGCAAGGGCTTTATCGACGTGTTCGACGCCGAGGCAAGCAAACTCAAGGATGTCAAGTGGCTGGCACAGGGCACGATCTATCCCGACTGCATCGAGTCGCTGTCAATCACCGGCATGACAATCAAGAGCCACCACAATGTTGGCGGCCTGCCCGAGAAGATGAACCTCCGCCTGTGTGAACCGCTGCGACTGCTGTTCAAGGACGAGGTGCGTGCCGTCGGACGTGAACTGGGCATGCCCGAGTTCATGATTACCCGACACCCGTTCCCCGGACCCGGACTTGCTGTGAGAATCCTCGGTGACATCACGCGCGAGAAGGTGGCCATACTCCAGGAGGCCGACGACATCTTCATCCAGGGACTGCGTGACTGGGGACTCTATGACAAGGTTTGGCAGGCTGGTGCCGTGTTGCTCAGCACCGTCCGCAGCGTAGGCGTGATGGGTGACGAACGAACCTATGAGCATCCTGTGGCACTACGTGCAGTGACCAGCACCGACGCCATGACAGCCGACTGGGCACACTTGCCCTATGACTTCCTGGCAAAGGTAAGCAATGATATTATTAACAAGGTTAAGGGTGTCAACCGCGTTTGCTATGACATCAGTTCAAAACCGCCCGCAACAATCGAGTGGGAATAATAGAATATGGATATGAAAAGATTTTGTTATACATTTTTGGCGTTAATGGCATTGTCGATGCTATTGCCTTTGTCGGCGAGGGCCGACGATAACAGTCGTGCCAAGCATGTGATTTGGCTGGGACTTGACGGATGGGCCGGATATTGTTTTGACGATACCGCCAAAGTTGAAATGCCCAACATTCGCGCGTTGATGGCTCAGGGTGCCTGGACGGCAAACGCCCGCAGCGTCCTCCCCACCATCAGCGGTGCCAACTGGCCCGCAATGTTCAGCGGCGTGTCGCCGGCACTGCATGGCTACCAGGGCAACGAGTTGAAACCTAAGGTCGAACCCATCTACCGCAACGAGCATGGCACCTATCCCACAATTTTCCACGTCCTGCGTCAGGCGCGTCCCGATGCCGAGATTGGCGTGATTGCCGAGTGGGGACAGATTCCGATGTATGTCGATACCATCTGCTGCTCCCATGTCGAGTGTGTCAAGGGCTGGGACAAGGATCCCATGGGAATGAAGTCGGTGAACATCCTTATCAATTACATCAAAGAGAAGAAACCCGAACTCGTGTTCTTCCACAATGACCAGATTGACCACGCCGGACACTCCTATGGCCATCGCACCGAGAAGTATTTCCATTGGGTTGAGATTGTCGACAAGCAGATACCACTCATCATACAGGCTACCAAGGATGCAGGCATCTATGACGACTGTGTGTTCATCCTTCAGGCAGACCATGGCGGCAAAAACTATGGCCACGGCGGACTGAGTCGTGACGAGTACCGCGTGCCAATTGTCATCTTTGGAAAAGGCATCAAGAAGGGCTTTGAAATCACCGATGTCACACAAAACCTGGACATCACCGCTACCATCGCACACATCCTTGGACTCAAGGAACCCAAGTGCTGGCGCAGTAAACTGATTGACACCGCCTTTGAAGAATAATATGTTGAACTAAAAACAATAAGAATAAGACAAAATGAAAAGGACTATTTTATCATTACTGGCAATTGTGGCGTTGGCTGCGATGCTGCCAGTGCATGCCTCGGCCGACAACAAGTGCGGCAAGCATGTGGTGTGGATTGGCATCGATGCTTTGGCTGCCTACAACTTTGACGACACGATTAAGGTCAACATGCCCAACATCCGTGCCCTCATGAAAGAAGGTGCATGGACCGTTAATGCCCGCAGCGTGCTGCCCACCATCAGCGGACCCAACTGGGTTTCAATGATTAGCGGAGTCACTCCGGCGCTGCACGGCTATCAGGGTAACGAGGCAAAACCCATTGTTAAACCCATCTACCGTAACGAGCATGACACCTATCCCACGATTTTCCATGTTATGCGTCAGGCCTATCCCAATGCCGAGATTGGCGTGGTCTATGACTGGGACCAGATTGGCTGGTATGTCGATACACTGTGTTGCTCCTATGCCGAGTATGTTCCTCATGAGGGAGACGGCAATGGTCCCTCTGGACCTCCAACTGCTGCACGTACAGTGAAATACATACTTGACAAGAAACCCGATTTTGTGTTCTCATATCTGGGATGGGTTGACGAGGTTGGACACATGTACGGCCATCGTACCGACAAGTACCTGCAGTATGTCGAGGTTGCCGACCGGGAAGTCGGGCAGATTATCCAGGCCACAAAGGATGCCGGAATCTATGACGACTGCATCTTTATCGTCATTGCCGACCACGGCGGCGTTGCCTACCATCACGGCGGACTGTCGCGTGACGAATATCGCGTGCCCTTTATCATTGCAGGTAAGGGAATCAAGAAAGGCTTTGAAATCACCGATGTCACACAGAACATGGACATCACAGCCACTATAGCACACATCTTCGGCCTCAAAGAGCCACAGTGCTGGCAGAGCAGAGCCGTCCTGAGCGCGTTTGAGTAATATCACTCTCACATATATTAAAAAGGTATCGGACCACCATCCGATACCTTTTTTACTCTATTTTGCCTCGCAGCCGCGAGCTGCTCGCCTCAGGTCTTGTGTGAGGCTGCTCGGCAGCATAGAGCTTCTCTTTGAATGCCGCTATATTGGACTTGGATACCGGCAATACTTTATCGCTGCCAAGCAATTCTACCTTGTATCCTGCCGCATTGCCTGTCACTTGGGTTATGAAGTTGATGTTGACAAGAAATGCGCGATGGATGTGTACTAAGAACGGATAGTCTGCCAATGCGCTCTCTACGTCCTTGAGGGGACTGCGAAATCGTGTTTGGCATAACTCTGAATCATTGAAATAGACGATGTTCAGGTAGTTTGCCGTAGACTCAATGTATAATATATCGTGTGGGGCTAACCTCAGGGGGTTGCGACTATTACCTTGAAGGGTAACCTCTTCATGGAGAGTATCTTGGTATGGCGGGGAGAGCGAGTTTTCTTGACTCTCCTCCAGCATCTTGTTGATTGCCTTTAGGTCCTCCAGAACATAGCGCATTTGTCTGACCTCGCTCAATGCTGTCATTGCTACGGTCATGATGAGAGCGGCAACAACACACGATGAGCAGCATGGCATAAGCCATTTCAGCGTGAGTAGTCCGTTCTGGTCCAGCCATGCCCGCTCGGCATGTCCCAGTCCGTGAATCAAGATGGCATTTGCCTGCGTGAGGAGCACCATCATCACTGGTATGCATATTGCACCGCACAGTACAAAGTGTTTGAACCGTGTCTCCAATGTATCTGAATAGGAAAATGGTTTTCGCAGCACATAGGTGACGCCCATCTCGCCAATGAAGAATACCAGCAGGAGCAATGGTGTATGTACAACAGTGACCACCAGGAGCGATGCCGTAAGGTTGTATTCACCGAGGAATACCGGGCGCAGCACAAGCAGTATGGCAATGTATGCGAGTCCAATGATGCCGTAGTCTTTGATTAGTCGTGAGGGGATCTTTGTCATGCTTCTGTTTTTTAGTGTAAAGATAGCAAATAATTCCCAAATATATCCCCATTTGCCGGCTAAACAACGAATCTTGGTATATTCGGAAAGTTTTGGGGATATTTGGCAAGTTAATGTCTGATGGCACTGCAGTGGGCAGTCCCTGAATTGCAACATCGGGTCGCTGCCGGGGTGAATTGGTGTCTATACCATATTCTTGGTCTCTGTACCAGTATTTTTGAAGCAAATGCGATTCGCTATACTTTTGCAGTGTGAACGCTTGCTGCAGGCGAGTTGGGGCAAGGTTCCATCCTTCGTTTAACAAATTTAGTAAAATTATGAGAAAGTTTAATTTCACAACACTCGGTTGCATCCTGACGGGTGCTATTGTATGTCTCGGGTCGGCTAACGCTTTATCCCGGCCCATGAATGATGATGTTATCGGTCAAGACGGATTCTTGATAGGAAGGCAAGGTGCCGACAATGTCAGGCCAGACACCATTGTAAAACAAGGGCAGTTGCCAGACGGAACACGTTTCTTTATCTACCCTGACGATAGTAAGGTGGTAATTCAACGAGCTGGCAGGGGCGATGAAAACGCAATTATCGCTGCGGGGAACATCGCTGCCGACGGGCTCGATACCGCAGTCAGGAATCAAGGCGGAGTTGACAGGATACCGCTATATTCTGATGCCAATATTTTCTGTCAATCTGCTTTAAATAAGCAAGGAAGGGTTGACATCCGTTACAAACTAAAACCATGTCTCAACAATGAGTTGAGACAGACATCTTATATTCTACAGCATGCCGTTCTGGTCCGCCTTCTTGCAGCGCACATCAATAACTGTTTTGCCATGCTCGCCATGCAGGGCAAACTGCCGCCTGATGTCAATAATGTACAATGCATTGATGCCGACTTCCTTTATGGCGAAGACTTGGAAAACATTTGCATCCATGTCGATGCACAGCCCGGTAGGGTTCGTGAGGCAGAGGCAGCCGTCCGTCAATGCTTGGTGGCCTTGGCGGGTGAAGACGTCACCGAGTCACAGATAAATCAGGCAAAATGGGTTTGTATCGAGAAGTCCTCAATATCAGCAAAGGTTATAACCGAGGCTCCCGATGCCGAACGGCTTTTGAATCATGCAAGAATCAAACGCATTGCCGACTCGTTTGTCGTCGGAAATACATTAATTGATGCCAACGAGCGGTCCAACCAGTTCACCGCCACCGTGCTGTCGGTTACTTCCGACTTTCTCACTGAAGTCTTCAGGCGTACCGTCGCAGACTGAAGTGCCAGTCATAGTTTGGTGCTACCGCTCAAGGCAGAGTAGTAGCCAGTGTTAATGGTAAAAATGGGCAGGTTTGTGTGCCGGTTTCGACGTGACTGCAGCGCTGCTCACTCCCTGTCCCGTGCGAGGCTGCTCGGCAGCCTCGTCTTTTAACTCTCGCAACCCTCTCTCTTACCACTCTATCTCCTTGATGCCATGCTGGCGCAGGTAGGCGTTGGCCTGTGAGAAGTGGTGGTTCCCGAAGAATCCGCGGTAGGCCGATAGGGGAGAGGGATGCGGCGATGTGAGCACCAGGTGCTTCATGCGGTTGATGAACGCACCTTTCTTGATGGCATAACTGCCCCATAGGATGAACACCAGATGCTCGCGCTGTGTTGCCAACTGCGCGATGGCGGCATCGGTGAACTCTTCCCAGCCGCGGTTCTGGTGGGAACCGGCACGATGGGCCTCAACGGTTAGAGTCGCGTTCAGCAGCAGCACGCCTTGACGCGCCCAACGGCTCAGGTCGCCCGACTCGGGAATCGGGGCGCCGGTGTCGTCGTGCACCTCCTTGAAGATGTTGTTGAGCGACGGTGGGAACGGAATACCGTCGTTGACGCTGAAACACAGACCGTTGGCTTGGCCGACATCGTGATAGGGGTCCTGTCCGAGAATCACGACCTTGACATCGTTGAACGGGGTCGTGTCAAATGCCGCAAAAATCTGTTTACCCGGCGGGAATATCTGTTTGGTGCGGTATTCGCCATGTAACCAGCGCGTGAGATTAACAAAATATTCCTTGTCCCACTCGCACGAGAGTGCCTGTTTCCAGCTATCTTCGATTCTTACTTCCATCGTTAGAATATATTTTATCTTGCAAATATACAAAAAAATTGCTAATTTTGCACCAAGATTGTTGATATCTATTTTTGGACCCGTAGTTCAATGGATAGAATAAAGGATTCCGGTTCCTTCGATTGGGGTTCGACTCCCCACGGGTTCACTTAAAATATTATACATTATTTAGCCAAAATACCGAAAAACAAATTTTTATGAAAAAAAACTTAGTAGTCTCAGGGACTTTTCATGGACAAATATTGATTGAATGCGTTGAGTCCATTAATTATGCCATGATGTTGAACCGAAATATGGCGTTCAGCAAATTCACACTGCAAAATGATTCTTCCGACGAATTTTGGAACGAGGTAGAGGTGACGATTACCGGCGATTTGCTGGAACCGTGCCAGATGTCGGTCGCCTGTCTCAAACCGGGGCAGCACGTCAGTTTTGACGATGCCAACTTGATGCCCGTGGCATCGAAGTTGATGGCGTTGACCGAGGCGGTACAGACATCGTTTTCTGTAACATTGAAGATTGCCGGCGAGACTGCGTTGCAACAGTCTTTGCCCGTGATGCTGATGGCATTTGACCAATGGCACGGACTCACCGTAATGCCCGAGTTGCTCGCGGCCTATGTGACGCCCAATCATCCAGGCATCGCCCAAATCAATAATCATGCGGCGCAGTATATTAAGGACAATATCGGCACGATGGATGCCTATGCGCTTGACCCTAAGGATTTGATGGATCAGATTGAGGCAGTTTACAAGGCCCTGCTTGACGAGCATATCAACTATGTGACGGCACCCACCGGTTTTGAACCGGTTGGACAACGCATCAGACTGGCCGACAAGGTGCTGAAAGATAAAATCGGCAACTGCATCGATCTCTCTTTGCTCTTGTGCTCATGCCTCGAGAGCATGGGGTTCAGAACCGTGATGCTACTGTTTGAGACGCATGCAACCATGGGTGTGTGGCTTGACCGATATGTCAGCGTGCCTATGGTAGGTACAGCGTCTACTATCGAGGACTATACCCATGACGACGATTGCCGCCTACTGATGATTGAGGCTACCGCGTTGACTGGTGGAAAAACATTTGAAGAGGCCATTGAACTGGGTGAAATGGCTTTTGCTAATAATAAAATTAATTTTGAGTGCTATATTGATATCCTCTCGGCGCGACGCCAGGGGGTGAGACCTCTGCCTCACTGTGTCCAGTCTGACCAGGGATGGACCATCAGCGATAACACTGACTATGACGCATTGCTCAAGCAACTGAGCGATAGGGGGGAGTATGATATCCACGGCACCCAGTCCGATGACAACCTGAGGAATAAACAAAAACTCTGGGAGCGCAAACTGCTTGACCTGTCGCTACGCAACAATCTGCTCAACATGCGTACCGGCAAACGAATCGTGCCACTGAAGGGCATCGCTGTCGAGGAGGTTTTTGCCCATCTCAAGGCCGGACAGCTTTCTCAGGATGTCGAGCAGAATAGCGACAAGGATGAGGCGGTCAAGGAACTGTATCGTGCCGCACGAACGAGCATTGAGGAGAATGGTGCCAACACGCTGTTCCTTGCTGTGGGCAAGATGCGGTGGTATGAGGTTGACAACAAGAAACCTCACTATGCACCGGTCATGTTCCTGCCGCTTGAGATTGTGCGCCACAGTGCGCGCAAGTATATCATCAGGTGTCGCGACGAGGAACCGCTGATGAACATCACACTGATGGAGATGATGAGGCAGATGTTTGATCTGATTTTGCCACCCATCTCGCCGGTATCCGACGACGAGAACGAACTCATCGCGTGGAAGCAGGTCTTTGCAGTCCTCAACAAGGTCCTCGAAGAGGTTAACGAGAAACAACCCGAGGATGCCCAGTGGCAAATTGAACCGGAGTGCATGATTGGTATCTTCTCGTTCTCGAAGTTTGTGATGTGGAACGATATACATTCCAACCCCGATGTCCTCGGCCAACACCTGCTGCTGCGCAGTTTCATGAATGGCCGGCTGATGCTGCCCGAGAATGCCGAGGGGGTGGACATGCGCATGCTTGACCACAACGCCAAACCTGCCGACTTTGCCGTTCCTGTCGATGCCGATTCGTCTCAACTCGAGGCTGTCGTCAATTCGGGCAAAGGCTACTCTTTCATACTCTATGGCCCTCCCGGAACAGGTAAGTCACAGACAATCACCAATATTATTGCCAATGCCTTGTACCAGAACAAACGGGTGCTGTTTGTCGCCGAGAAAAAGGCTGCGTTAGAGGTCGTGCAGGAGAGGCTCGGTCGTATCGGACTTGACCCCTTCTGTCTCGAACTGCACAGCAACAAGGTTGATAAGAAATCCTTCCTGGCCCAGATGGAAATGGCGCTTGACGCACCTGCACAGGCACCGTCAAGGGATTTTACCATGAAGTCCGAAGCATTGTATCAGCGACGTCAACAACTGAACGACTATATCGAGGCACTGTATGCTCCTCGTGCCGAGGGGCTGTCGCTATATGACTTCATCAACCGATATCTCGAGATTGAGGGAGAATACATGCATCTGAAGTATGATGACATAAAGCATCTTAAAATTGAGCAGGTCAAGGAGATATCTGAGCAGTGTGCTGCTCTCGACACTGTGCAGGACATTATTGGCATACATGCGGGACAACATCCGTTATTGGGATTGTATCCACGCGAGAATACCGCCGCAAACCAGCAGCAGGTGATTGCCTCCATGGCTCAGTTGCCCGAGGCTATTGCTGCTGCACGCAAGAAGGAACAGGGACTGCTGAATCGCTGGTTTTTCAAGCGCACCGCACTCGAGATTTTGCAGCGTAGGCACCAATGGGACGACTTCTTTGCCGTCGCCGACACCGACGTCCACATCAAGGAGGATATTGACGTGCTTGAGTCTAAGATTGAAAACTGGAATAAGGAGACCGACCGGTTGAGACTGTGGTATCACTACAGCCTCCGTGCCCGGGACTTGAAGGGCTACTCTGTGCCGGCCGTGCTTGACTACTACCTCGACGGGCACAGCGGCAGGCAGACTGCCGACGCCTTTGTCAGGGGATACTACCTGAGAATGGCACTTCAGGTGCTGGACACCGACACTGCACTCCGTTCGTTCAACGGCATGCTGTTTGCCGATATTATAAAGAAATACAGGGAGTTGGCACGTGAGTTTGCCGAACTGACTCGCCAAGAACTCGTGTGCCGCTTGTCACAGCGCATCCCCCATGTCGAACAGGCCGATAAGCAGACCAGGGAGGAACTGACGTTCCTGCGCAAGCGCATTGCTGCACATGGCCGGGCCTACTCGGTGCGACGCATGCTGGACGGCATACGGCACATCCTGCCGCAACTTTGCCCCTGCATGCTGATGAGCCCGTTGTCTGTGGCACAATATCTCGAGATGGAGCCTGACCAGTTTGATTTGGTGCTGTTTGACGAGGCCAGTCAGATGCCAACAAGCGAGGCTGTCGGCGCAATTGCACGCGGAAAGGCCACAATCGTCGTGGGTGACCCCAAGCAGATGCCGCCAACAAGTTTCTTTGATGCCAATAGCACCAACGAGGATGACGCCGAAATCGATGACTTGGAGTCGATCCTTGACGACTGCATCTCGATGTCAATGCCCGGTTACTATCTGAGCTGTCACTATCGCTCAAAGCATGAGAGCCTGATCGCATTCAGCAATACCAACTTCTATGACTCAAGGCTCATCACGTTCCCGTCGGTCGATGACCAGCAGCGCAAGGTGACCCTACAGCACGTCAACGGTGTCTACGATTATGGCAGGACTCGCAGCAATAAGGCTGAGGCCGATGCCATTGTGGCAGAGGTGATTGACCGTCTCGAGAGAATGCTGCCAGGACCCAACGGCGAGGCTCCTGCAGAGCCCGTGCGCTCCATCGGCATCGTGGCGTTCAGCAAAGTGCAGTCGGGGCTCATCGAGGATAAACTGCTCGATGCACTCTCCAAGAATCACGACCTCGAGCGACTTGCGCTCAAGGGCGACGAACCCATCTTCATCAAAAACCTGGAGAATGTTCAGGGCGACGAGCGCGACATCATCTTCTTCTCGGTTGGCTATGGCCCCGACAAGAATGGCAAAGTGAGCATGAACTTCGGACCGCTCAACCAGGTGGGGGGCGAACGTCGCCTCAATGTGGCTGTCAGCCGTGCTCGCTATGAGATGAAGGTGTTCTCTACTCTTGAACCACAACAGATTGATATGCAGCGAACATCGGCAAAGGGTGTCGCCGCATTGAAGCGATTCCTCGAGTATGCCGAGACCGGTACGCTCCCGTGCCCCGCAGCCCAGCAGGATGCCGAGCTGCCATCGCTCATCACCGATTTGATTGCCCAGGAGTACCGGAGTCAGGGATATGAGGTACACACCAACGTCGGCAAGTCAAAATTCAAGGTCGACATCGCCATTGTTGACAAGAACAACCCCGGACAATATGAACGTGCCATCATCCTGGACACACCGTCCTACTATTCGACGCCGACAGCACGCGATCGCGAAATCGTCCAGCCCTCGGTGTTGACAATGCTCGGATGGACTGTCGAGCACCGGTGGACTGTTGATTATGTCACCAAACTGCAATGATATGAAAGGATACAGATGTTATCGAATAGCCATCTGGCTGCTGTGTGCACAATAATTGAATCAACATGGTTGACAATCTGTTTTCAATCTGCGTCCGCTTCCTTCAGTGGCTCGGGACGGCAACGGGGCTGACCTACAAAGAAATTTCAGTGATATTCAACCTGTGGATACAGGATGCTGTATTGCTGCTGAGCGCGGCATTGCCCATGGCTGTCGCCATCATGCGGCAAACACGGGGATTGCGGGTGTCAGCAACATCTTGGGCACTCAGTTCCGTAATATTGGTGATATACCTCCTGTTCTCGATATGGCTAATCCATCACTATAGTGGCAGGATGGATGACATTTTTGACACTTGCGTCAACGACTTGCTCAACCTTGCAAATACCTTCCACACAACCTATAACACGGTCAATATCGTCATCTTCGTCATACTGTGGCTCCTGGCTGTCGGCAGCAACATTCTCATCGCATTGCAAATCAAAAAATAATCGGCATGCAGTTCGTTCATGAGCTGCATGCCGATGTATGGTAAAAATCAAAAGGGGAGAGGGAAACCGGTCCTAATCCTCTTCGTCTTCCTCTACGATAGGAACTCCGATGCAGAATCTAATGACGTTTTGCCAGCTGCACAGGTGTTGCGTGTTCCTCTCGGCTTCCTCATTGAACTTATCAGCAATCTCCTTGCTGACAAACAGACCCGTGCCTCCGCCCAGCCCGATGTAGTGCCACTCGTCAGTACCCTTCCCGAACGCATTGACAATGTCACTGACTCTCATAGGCAGCAACTCGTCGAGCTGTTCCTCGGTGAAAAACCACTCGAGATAATCGGCATAATACTGCTCACCCGGCAAAAACAACTTGTAGTTAAATCCGAATAAATAAAGCATCATAACATTAAAATTTAAAGGTTAGCACAAATATATACCAAAAAACACCCAAAGGTAACCACCCCCCCCACTACAATTTATTTCAATATAGTACTGTCCGTTATTTTTTTTGGCAACAATATACAATTTGCCCCTGTAAACAAGAGAATTAATCAAACCTTTGCGACCTGCCACATTAAGTAAATCAAGAAGGGCGGAGCCCTGTACGCAGAGCCTTGATGGCTCTGCAGATAACCCGTTCCTGAGCTACAGCGAAGGGACGGGATGCAGGCCACCAACAAACATTGCGGCTGGAAGCCGCTACCTCGTTCCCATAGGGAAGAGACAACAGTAGCAAATGCAGACTGATAGTCCGCGATTTGCCCGTAAACAAAGAACATGAAACTATGCAAATAAAAAAAATAGTGCAGAAAAATAGGTTTATATAAAAATAATGTGTAAATTTGCAAAGTCTATTTCATTTAGACACAGACATACTGAAAAGGGCGTAACTTGTACGCTTTTGTCTTGACGATTCAAGAATCCGGAAAATTCAAGAACAATAGTCAACAGACAAAGCAGCGAGGGCGCTCCGTCGCGATGTGTAACTCGTGTGCGTCGGTCAGCATCGACCGGTGTGGCATGGCATACCATCTGCGTGGGGCTTTCGGCGTTGCTCGCTTGTGACTAATTGGGCAATTTCCGGAGCCTTTGAATCGTGAAGCGGGCATCAAGACCGGCTCCACGCATTCTTTTTATGTGCCTGAAACCACAATACCAAACAACCCTCGCCCCGGCAGCCAGCGAGATCAGTTAAGAGCTAACGTATGATAGTCTACGATAAATCTAATTGCTATTTTGCTTTCGCAATCGAATTATACACTGAATCCATAATATTATAATAATATTCCAAACATGAAAGAATTAAAAATTCCTATTTTCGAACTGAGCAATAATAGTTTTAAGTTGGTTGTTGACACCAATATTTATAGTAAAGAAGCACTGAATGCTACATGTTATAAATATACTGATAAGTATTTTATTTATCAAAAAAGCGCTGATAATCCTAATGAGATTGACGTGATTTTTGAAACAAAAAGTGAAGTAGTTGTTAATGAAGATACCGTTAAGAGCTTTTGTAATGATTTAATTGACCAACAAGTGCGATTTGATGTGAATAATAGATTTGGTCATATCCGTGATTTGATAGTAGAGGAAGCATTTAAGCCTGTAAACAAATGAAATACAAATATACTATACTTCCCTTCCGTTTTGACCATTTCAATAAAGAGGAGTATTTGCTGACCAATGACGTTGGTGAATATATTTTTTTGAGCAACAAAGATTTCGAAAAGTTTATTAATTATGAACTTGACATGAAATCTGATTTGTTCTATGATTTAGCATCTAAGCAAATTGCTACCTCAGACAAAATCGAGGACGTTGTAGCAATGCTTGCGACAAAGTTTAGAACAAAGAAGAGTATTTTGAGAGATTTCACATCGCTCCATATGGTTGTGCCAACACTTCGATGCAATTCAAGTTGCATTTATTGCCAGGTAAAACGCCATGAAAGCTCTGACCATTCTGCAGATATGACAAAGAAGACCGCAAAAAACATAGTTAAATGCATTTTTGAAGGTCCTTCACCATATATAAAAATTGAGTTTCAAGGCGGAGATCCCTCTACAGATTTTGAGATGGTCAAATATATCATAGAAGAAGCAGAGTGGCAGAATCTCTTCAAAAAGCGCGAATTAGGTTTTGTGATATGCACTAACTTGACTTTGCTTACCCCTGAAATGGTAAAGTATCTAAAGAAACATAAATGTGATATTTCTACGTCATTGGATGGTCCAAAAGATTTGCACGATACGAATAGACCATTACAAGATAAGAATCTTGATCATCATGAGATATTTGAGAAAAATGTGAAAATGGTTCGAGATATCTGGGGTGATGACGATTGCGTTTCTGCCTTGATGACAACTTCAAAATATAGTTTAGGAAGATATAAAGAAATTATTGATGAATACATCAGACTCGGCTTTAACAATATTTTCCTTCGTTCTTTGAATCCGTATGGATTTGCCAAAGAATATAAGGAAAAAGTCTCTTATCCTATTGAGGAGTTTGTTGAAAATTTCAAGGAAGGGCTTGATTATATTATTGAAATGAACAAGAAGGGGAAATTCTTCGTTGAAGGATTTGCTGCGCTTTTGCTCAAACGCATACTAACACCATTTGCAACTGGCTTTGTTGACCTGCAATCGCCAGCAGGAGTAGGTATAGCTGGGGCCATCTACGACTATGATGGAAGCGTTTATGTTGCTGACGAAGGTCGTATGCTAGCCAGATTCAAGAACTATTATTTCAAACTTGGAAATGTTAATGAAAATACATTCCAAGAGATGTTCAATGGCAACCAATTGCATGAGATTATCGAAAACTCATGTAATGAATGTCTCCCAGGATGTGCAGATTGCGTATTTCAACCATATTGTGGTGCAGACCCTGTTCGCAACTATTCCGTTCAAGGTGATGTGGTGGGGCATAGACCTACAAATGAAATGTGCATCAAGACGAAAGCTATTATTCATTATCTAATGGAAAAGCTACATGAAGGTGATCCTGAAACTATCAATATTTTCTGGTCTTGGATAAAGTAAGGTGTTATGAAACAGATACATGCAAAAAATCTTAATATTGAGGACACAATTCTTGGCAAAATAACACTGTCAGGGAAGAATATCTTCGGTCGGAAAGACTATATTCTAGTTCAAAAGGAGTTGAACTCTTGTCCAAGTGGATATGTTTCTGCAATCACAAATATTACAGACCTAAGTGGTAATCATCCAATAGCTGGAGGTGTGGACGTAGAAGAATTTCACGAAGGCGATGTTGTTACAATAAATAAAGAGGGAGAAATAACTTTCCTGTATGAGATTGAATCAATGTCAAATGCTGTATTTGCAACAGGTAAATGCAATCATCGCTGTATTATGTGTCCACAACCTCCCGTTGTTCATGAGGAGGATATGACCCCCTTCAACATGAAACTAATTTCTTTGTTTGACAAGAACACAAAAGAAGTGGGTATTACAGGGGGTGAACCAACTATGATTGGTGACAAATTGTTCGAACTGATAGAGCAAATTAAAAAATACACACCCAAGGCAGCTATTAGTATTTTGTCAAATGGTGTAAAATTTGCTGATCGAGATTATGCAATGAAGTTAGCTCTATGTAACTGTTGTGATTTACAAATCGATGTCCCCATATTCTCAGATGTCGCAGAGTTGCACAATGAGATTGTTGGAGCAAATACTTTTTATAAGACCGTACAGGGGTTGTATAATCTTGCATTGTTTGGAACAAAAATTGGCATACGAGTAGTTGTACACAATAAAACATATAAGCGACTTCCACAATTAGCTGACTACATCTACCATAATTTCCCATTTGTATGTAATGTTGCATTCATGCAAATGGAAACTATAGGAATGGCAGAAGAAAATATTCATGATTTATGGATTGACCCATACGATTATAACAATCAATTAGTTGATGCTATTGAAGTCCTTCGTTCTAGAGGTTTGCAGGCATCTGTTTATAATGCACAACTATGTGTGTTACCTGAACGGATTCGTGATGCAGCTATACAATCCATATCAGAATGGAAAGACATTTATTTGGATGAATGTGAAGGATGTAAGCTAATAGGACAGTGTGGAGGATTCTTTGCATCGAATAAGAAATATCATAGTTCACACATAAAAAAAATATAGAGTATATTAT
>JAGHSV010000044.1 GCA_018065665.1 Candidatus Sodaliphilus aphodohippi | reverse complement strand
TACCGTGGCAGTGAAGTTGGCAGAAGGCACTCCTGCAAGCGAGGTCGTGTTCAGTACAAATCTTGAAGGAAATGCAGTGAAGATAAAGGCTGTTTCCGTGGATGGCTTTGGACTTGAATGTATCAAGGATAATGAAGTCCTTGAGCCTGATGTTGACAATGGATTCCATACTTTTACCGTTTCCAACATCTCAAAGGATATGGTCGTAACTATCGGGTATATCACTGTCAGTTTTGACTTGAACAACTCTGACATAACGGACAATTTCAAGGCTAAACCAGAGGACATCACGAATATGAGATATGGTTCAACCGTCCCACTGACTTACGCCTCTGCAGAAAAACATAGTTTCCGTGGATGGTACAAGGACAAAGCATGCACAGAGGCATGGGACTACTCTACTGGCGTAACAAAAAGCATGACTCTATACGCTAAGTGGGCGGAAGACCCGGCAGAAAATAAAATCAATGATCACGAATACGTAAAACTCGGCGGCTACTATTGGGCAACCGAGAATGTAGGTGAAGCCAAAGGCCAATATCATGAACAGATGTATATGTTCCGAGACACCTATGGTTACTATTACAGTCAGGCAAATGCAATTGAGGCTGCAAAGACATGGAACAGCGGAAGCGGTGGTGGACGCTCATGGACTCTTCCGAGTAAGGCTCAATGGCAGGCACTCATAGACTATTGCGACTGGGAGTGGTGCACCAATTATAACGGAACAGGAATGAACGGCTACTTGGTAGAAGGTAGAGATGATACCTACGAGTCAGACCACAGTATTTTCCTTTCTGCCGCTGGTATTTGCCTCAACGGCCTCAGCAATTACAGCGGCCCGGGCAACGACGGTTACTATTGGTCAGCAGTCAACGAGAGTTGTCTCTACTTCGACGGTTACTATTGGTGCGTGCACGGTAACCTTCCGAACTACGGTATGTCCGTGCGCCCTGTGGCAGAGTAGCCTACCCTAATGAATAATGAAGAATAAAAAACAATCGATATGAAGAAAATATTATTATCATTATTGATGCTCTGCACTGTAGTGAGTGCATGGAGCTATGAGACTAATAACGTAGTCTTGCTATTTAATGACGAGACTCCGTCGAAAACTACAAACATCGAGACGGGAATCTCAGTACAGGCTACGCCCTACACCGAAGATTATTTCAGCGCGTGGAAAGTTGCTGGAGATAATGCTTTAGAGCTTGCAGTTCCTCAAGGCTATGTCATCACTGGAGTCGAGTTCGAGTACTCTGGCTTTTTTGAGGGCGACAACATCAATCAGTGCGACTGTCTTATTTTTAACACTGAGAATGAAACATGGGTACAGAAAGACGGAAAACTTGACTACTTCAGCAGCATAACGTTCAAGGCAGGAAGCCCGGCATACATTAGTGCAGTATTTGTTTACTACCACAAGCACACTTTAACCCATCATGAAGCAGTGGCTGCAACATGCGTGGCAACTGGTATGAACGAATATTGGGAGTGCAGCGACTGCGGCAAAATCTACAGCGACCAGGCCTGCACCACCGAGGTGACAAACCTGGCATCATTGGGCATCTCCGTTAACTCAAGCAACCACAACAACAAGCTCGAGGAGGTTCGCGAGGTTGCCGCAACATGCACCGACACCGGCACACAGCACCACTGGCACTGCAACGCATGCAACCACAACTACGAGGACGCACAGGGTCAGAACCAGTTGCCCGGCGACAACGTGACGCTGGACATCAACCCCAAGAACCATCCCGAGGCTTTGGAGGAACACGCTCGCGTTGAAGCAACTTGCTTGACAGCAGGAAACGTGCACCACTGGCACTGCAACCACTGCAACAAGAATTTTGAGGATGAAGCATCTGCGACACCCATAACCGGCAACGTGGTAATCCCTGCCACCAACCACAAGAACAAGACGTTCACCGAAGCTGTGGCTCCGACCGCCGACAAGGAAGGTAACGTGGCATACTGGTACTGCCCCGACTGCGATAAGCACTTCGGGGATGCTGCATGCACCAACGAACTCACCGAATGGGTCCTGGCAAAACTCATGAATGTACTGCACATTCACTTTGCCGGCGATATGGCTCCTGTCGAGACCGAGCACTACATGAATACCGCGAAATTCAACTTCACCAGCGACGGGGACGTCATCTTCACTGCCAACGGCAAGTCGGTGACCTACAACAAAGAAATGATTGACAGTGTGAAGTTCTCAAACGGCATGCCGATCATCGAGTTCAGCGCACAGGAAGACCCCGCCAACAAAGGCGATTTCTACACCACCTTCTACAGCAGCCTGGAGGCATACGCTGTCCCCGAAAATGCCAGCGCATACACAGGGATGCTTGAAACGGGAGCCGACATCCTTCATCTCACAGAAATCACCGACGGTGTCATCCCTGCCGGGACTCCTGTAGTGCTGAAGTCTTCAAGCAGCTCATTCAGCGCCAACACATGCGATTTTGTTGACGGTGGAGCCGAAACCGACCTGCTGGGAACGGACGTGACAATCCCGGCACCCGACAACAGCTATGCCCTTCCCGGAACAACACCACTTGGAATGGGTCTCTACCCGTGGAATGGCAATGAAATCGGTGCAAACCAGGCATACCTGACAATCGGAGAACTTTTGCAACCCGCGGTAATCAAATTCCAGATTGACCAGGACACCCCCACCGGCATCGACGACCTCAAGCGCGACAACCAGGGCGACGGCAGGAAGTATGACGTCCTGGGCCGTCCCATGAACGACGACTACAAGGGCATCGTCATCATGAACGGGAAGAAGATATTAGTGAAGTAAAGCCTCACCCCAAACCCCTCCCCAGCAGGGAGGGGCCAAGGCAAGTATAATAGAGCACCCGACTGACATTCATCGGTCGGGTGCTCTATTGTGTTACTTATCTTTTACACTACAAGATTTATGATATCGTGAACTTTTCAACCATGCCACATTTTCATCGGTTGGGGTTTACGCCGAAGGTGTACCAGTGCTCGGCATCATCCTGAACGCAGACATTGAGAGTACAGTTCTTGATGTCATAAACCGAGGTGTGGACAGTGTGCCAGCACTTGAGCCCCGCATTGCGTTTGAACTCAAAATCGGCAAGACGCTCAGACATAATCGAGCGGACCTCGTCGTCGGGAGTGCGCCAGTTCACAACACCAGAGAGCGACATGTCGCTCTTGCGCAGAGGCACTGCGTTGAGGTCGTAGGTGTATTTGAAGTTGACCAACTGCATGATTTCCTTCATCCCCTCGAGTGTGTTGCCCTTTGCGGCATTCTCGCGCAGGATGTTGTAACGCTCAACGCCCATGGCATTGTCGGCTATTTCGCCGCGCTCGATAAAGTCATCGATATAGAAATTGGTCATCAGGTCGGTCTCGGTAACCACCATCTTATTGCCGTGGAACTCGACAACATAGGTGTCCTTATCGTCAACAATCATGAAGTGGAACGAGGTGTTGTGAACGTCAATGCCGGGAGTACCGGTAATGTTACGTTCCTTGAGGAGTTCAATGGCATGCTTTGCACTCTTGGCGTTGTCAAGGATGAAACGCGGAATGATGCCGCTATACAGTTTTTCCTTACCAGGATTGGTGCCCTCATTCTCGGGTTCAAAAGTCGGCACGATGTTGACATTGACGCCAACACCATTCTCGTTGATGCCGTCCATTGTGCAATGCTCCAGAAGGTGGAACATCAAATCGGGCATGTATTTCATGTTGATGAGGCCATCGTTAACCCCCATCATGTGGCAGACGGCAACGCTTGCAAAGCGCTTGTCGGTCTTCTCGGTGTGGATGATGAATTCGGGCCACTCATTGTACAGGAAGTCGAAGTTGCGTCCGTAGTAGTTCCCTTGTCTGGTCGAAGCGCAACCAAACCTGAAATACTGTCCAAGCACCTGAAGGGCTGTGGGCTCAAAAACATAGTCCTTAACCGTCATCTCATAGAGATAGGGAGCAACTTTGACGGGATCATCGTGGGATATGGTCTTGAAAATTCCGCCTTCACTTGAACCACCGCCAGACCGAGTGTTGAAGTCATCGTCGTCACAACATGATAAAAACGGCAGTAGTGCCGCAAACGCAATAAGCGTAAAGAATTTGATTGTCTTTTTCATAATTTGGGTAAATATTATTTTTTTGCAAAGGTAAGATTTTTTTTTAAATAACCATTGACTTTTTTACCAATTACTGCAAAATCCGCGTCAGCCCTATGCCCTGCTTTATTTCGGGTCCACAAAATCAGTTTGCGTTTTCGCCTAAAAAAAGCGAGCGGGTTATGATTTTTTTTGTAACTTTGTAAATTCAAGTATAACTGTCGAGGACATGAAAGTTTGTGTTACAGAGAAACCCAGCGTGGCGCGAGACATTGCAGGCATTGTCGGCGCCAAGGACCGGCGCGACGGCTACTATGAGGGCAACGGATATCAGGTGACGTGGACCTTCGGCCACCTGTGTACGCTGAAGGAACCCGCCGACTATACCGACCGGTGGCAGCGATGGAGCCTCGGTGCGCTACCGATGATTCCCGACCGTTTCGGCATCAAGCTGATTGACGACGCGGGCATCAAGAAGCAGTTCCACGTTATCGAAACCCTGATTGCAGGCGCCGACGAGGTCATCAACTGCGGCGATGCCGGCCAGGAAGGGGAGCTAATCCAACGATGGGTGTACCAGAAAGCCGGCTGCAACAAGCCCGTGAAACGCCTGTGGATATCGTCGCTGACCGACGAGAGCATCCGCGAGGGTTTCAAGCAGCTTCAGCC
>JAGHSV010000054.1 GCA_018065665.1 Candidatus Sodaliphilus aphodohippi | reverse complement strand
GCTGACTGCCGAGTCGCTGGCGGCGGGGCGGTACGCCTTGTAGTCGGCGATGGTGGTGAGCAGCGCATGGTAGGGCCGGTTGTCGCCGTAGGCGAGCGAGTCGGCGGGGAACGCCGCGAGCAAGGCACAGGCGCTGTCGGGCGCGGTGGCGATGAGCGAGTCGATAGCCACCAGCCGCGGCGACACCTTGCCGCCGGTGCACGATGCCACGGCAAACACGATAGCTAATATGTACCACAAGATGCGTTTCATAGAGTGCAAAGTTAAGCAATTTTGCCCAAACACGCACACTTTCCCGGTAATTATTTTAAGACATTGAAGAAAAGGCATGAAGAGCGGCTTCGCCTTCCCGGATTGGACAGATTTTTGACTAAAAATCACAAAAGGAACATAAGGCATGAAGAGCGGCTTCGCCTTCCCGGAACGTTGCACTCTCCAGAGCGCCTTACGGCTTTTCAGAACGGCTTCGCCTTTTCGGATTGAGCTAATTTTTAGACTAAAAGAACAAAAGGACAAAAGGCTGACGCAGCGGGGCATTTTGAGACCGCTGTCATTTGCAACGCCCTCATTGTCTAAGGGTGTGTCAAAAGCACAAAATCCCCGCAGGCTCTCTGACGAGTGCCTACGGGGGTATACAGATAGCGTCTTACAGACGCAGTGTCATCGTAAAGTCCTCATAGTTAGCCCTTCCCTTTAGGGGAGGGTTGGGAGAGGCTTCCCCAGTCATCGTAACGTCCGCATAGTTAGCCCTTCCCTTTAGGGGAGGGTTGGGAGAGGCTCCTGAGTTAAAAATCAACACAATCCACTGCTCCAAAATGTTATTCGAAGCTGTCGGTGCGGAAGGTTGACAACGGCAGGTTGTCTTTGCCACGCAGGTTGCAGGCGGGGTTGTCGGCCCATGCATAGCGCACTGCGACAGGCATCTTGACCTCGGGAGACCACACGGTAACGGTGTTGCCCTGGACGGTTGCCTGTGCCACATGGAACTGCATGTCGGGACCGGCGATGACAAATCCCTGGGCATTGTCTCCGTCAACGGTGAGTGCCTGGTTGAAAGTCAGTACAGCCTTGTTGCCGTCAACTTTCATGCTCTGGTAGGTGGGCAGTTCATACTCTCCCTTGCCGTAGGTCTGTGCCAGTGCGGCTTTGGCGAGACGCAGCCCTACTTCCTGTTTGTTCTTGGGGTGGATATCATAGGTGTCACCGATGTCGATGGTGCATGCCATGCCGGTGTTGGCGAGTTGGAGCGCGTTGGCCTGTGCTTCACGCAGGTGTGCCCACTCTGACTCGGGCTGAACGTCCTTGCGCGGCAGCCATGACGACAGCTGCACGAAGTAGAAGGGCAGGTCGCTCTTGAACAACTGTCTCCAGTCCTGAATCATTGCTTGGAACAGCGGTGTGTACTGTTCCCAGCGAGCTACGTTCGCCTCGCCCTGATACCAGATGGCACCCTTGAAGACGAAGTCGCGGACGGGATATATCATCGAGTTGTAGAGATGGCTCATGTAGTAGGGGTGATTGGGCTGCAGGGGTTCGGGTTCGAATTTGTCAAAACCCAGACCGATGCGGTAGTTCCAGTCACCGGCGAGCGAGATTTGCTCGTTGCCCATCTGCAGCGAGAGGCTGTCGGCAGGTCCCCACAAGCCGCCGTCGCCGCCGTAGTCAATGGCGCGGACGGTGATGATTGCCTTGCGGTCCTTGACCAGTTCGGGCTTGATGGTGTAGGTGCGGACTGCCTCCCAGTTGTCGCATTCGCCGACCTTGGTGCCGTTGAAATAGGTGGCTTCCTCGTCATCGACCTTGCCGATGTTGAGGGTGAGCTGCTTGCCGACCCATTTCTCGGGAATGGTGACCACCTTCTGGAACCAGACGATGCCGTCAAACTCAATCAGTCCGCGGTCTTCCCACGCCGATGGCAGATTCATTGTCTTCCACTCGCTGCCGGTTTGTTCCTGGCATGCCCACAGCGGTTTGTGGTCGCGCAGGCCCTGGTCTGCCTTGTTGACATTTGCTGCCCATTGGTCGTACTCCTTTTCATATAGGTTCGTGAGCAGCTTGGCGTCGCCGTTGCATGCCTCGACCTGTGTGGCCGATTGCGACATGTCAAGCACGTTCTTCAGAGTTCCAATGCTGGTCCATGCCTCGGCGGGTGTGCCGCCCCAAGCTGCATGGTAAACGCCGATGGGCACGTTGAGCTGTTTCCACAGGTGGCGTGCAAAGAAGTAGGCTGCTGCCGAGAACTGGTCGACGCTTGCCGAGTCGCATACGCACCATCCGTCTCTCACTAATTGCTGTTTGTCGGTGGGGGAATATGACTTGACGTATTTTGACTTCAGCAGTCTGATGAACGGGTAGTTGGCGTTTTTTAGTTCCTCCTGGTAGTTCATCACCTTGCCCCATCCGTTGATTGGCATGTCCATGTTGGACTGTCCCGAGCAGAGCCATACCTCGCCGATGACCACATTGGTCAGAGTCAGCGGTTCGCCGTCGCTGACGGTGAGGGTATAGGCGCGTGTGCTGCCCTTGGGGGTGGGGATTTCAATCCTGAAATTGCCTGCATTGTCGGTTGGCCCGTTGTAAGGGCGTTTGGTCCATCCGGCAGTCACGGTAACGGTGCCGTGGTTGGTGGCGTTGCCTTTTACGATTAGTTTGGACTGTTGCTGAACGACCATGTTGCTGGTCATGTAGGCCGGTAAGGTCACTTTTGCCTGTGCGCCCAGTGCGAGTGCACATACAGCGAGTGTTAGAAGATTTTTTCTCATTTTGTAATGTCTGTTAATAATTGATATGGCAAATTTAGCAAAAAAATTTGACAAAACGATGCCATTTGTCAGATTTGTGTTGGATGGTGTGTGAATTTGTCCGATTGTTCCGTTATTTTCGCACGAAACCATCGGCTCGCGCACGGTCGCTCATGTTCTTGATGCGGCGGTCCAGGTTGGGATGCAATGGACTTGTGCTCAGCGACGGAACAATCGGAGATATTGCCGCATCAATGCCCGGAGGTATCGGCGAAATGCACTAACTGCACGGTAACCGCTATGACCGGTATGCCGTGCAGCCAGGATGTCTCGTTATGAATGGTTAAAAAAGTGCTATCGGCACTGCTGTTTGTGTGTCATGATGTCGAGGACCATGCGGTCGGTCTCGTTCATGCCGTCGGCTCCGATGCGCGTGAGATTGTGGATGCACCGGTCAACATCGTCCTCAATCAGGCCCTCGACGTTGCTGACATAGCGGTTCTGTATGGCAAGCATTGCCGAGAGGACAGCGGTCGAGACACCACTGGTGACCTTGAGCGCGCACGACGGTTTGGCGCCGTCACAGACCATGCCGGCAAGGTTGGCAATCATGTTTTTAACTGCATAGGCAACCTGAGAGTAGCAGCCTCCCATGAGATAGGTGATGCCGCAAGCCGATCCGGTCGAGGCAACCACACATCCGCACAGCGCCGAGAGCTTGCCCAGCGACTGTTTGATGTAGATGGCGGTGAGATGTGACAGGATGAGAGCACGCGTGAGTTCTTCCTCGGTGTTGTGGTTTTCCTCGGCAAACACGACAACGGGCATCGTGCATGAGATGCCCTGGTTGCCCGAACCCGAGTTGCTCATCACGGGGATGGGTGCTCCCGCCATGCGGGCGTCACATGCCGACGAGGTTGCCGACAGGATGTGGCTGAAGATGGAGTCGCCCATGATGCCTTTGCCCAGCGGGCGCGTGAGCGTCTTGCCCAGTTCGTGTCCGTAGTTGCCGCGCAGTGCCGCGCGCGATGCGTTCTCGTTGAGGCGTCGTGCCTCGTTGATGAACAGCAACTCGTCAAGGGGGGCTGTGGTGGCGAAGTCAAAAACGGTGCGCAGTGTCAACTGGCAGTCGTCGTCGGTGTCCTCGTTTCCGGCCTTTTGGTTGAGCGGCGCATCCAGTATCACCTCGCTGTCTTTCTCGATTCGTATGAAGTGTGTGTGGTCGTGTGCTATGACGGCAACGGCTCGATGGCCGTTGTCATCGGTCACCTCGGCTTCGATATACAGTTTCTCGGTGATTCCGTCCTTAAGGCCTATGTTTATACGGTCACCCTCCATATACTTTTTCCCGTGTTCGACGGCCTCGGGGGTGACGTCGCGCAGTACCTCAAGTCCGTACTCGCTCTTGCCGATCAGGGCACCCAGGGCGATTGCGATGTTCAGTCCCACCATGCCTGTGCCGGGAATGCCAACTCCCATGGCGTTCTTGAGGATGTTGGCACTCAGCAGGGTCTTGATATGTGCGGGCTGGCAGCCAAGCACCTCGGTGGCGCGTGCAACGCACAGCGATACGGCCATAGGCTCGGTGCAGCCGATGGCGGGGACAACCTCGCGATTCATGAGGCTGATAATCTGCTCTCTTTTTTTCTTGTCAATCATAGTGTGGCAGTTTATGCAAGTTTTATAGTCAACAAAAGTACAAAATTATTTTGAAGACAGCAAAAACTTTATTGTAGAACAAACCAAAAAAACTTGAAGGCTCTTTGGAGTGTTGTGGCTATTTGGCATATATCCAATGTGATTGGTAGTTAAGTACTGTTAATTTGTTGATAAAATTGGCATATTGGTAGCATTTATTGTTGTGGATAAAAAAAAGGTTGTACCTTTGTGCTTGATTTAATAAGATTATATAAAATGAGAAAATTTGCACTATTTGCATTGTTAATGCTCGTGTCACTCGCGTCTCGTGCAGCCATTATCAACGGTATTCTGGTTGACGCCACCGACACCACCGAACTCATTGGAGCATCGGTGCGCCTGCTGAAGACCACCAAGGACAGCACGCTTGTGAAAGGCACTACCACCGATGCCATGGGTGTCTTTAACCTGAAAGGCATTAAAGAGGGTAAGTACCTGTTGAAACTGAGCTAC
The DNA here is from genome assembly GCA_018065665.1 of Candidatus Sodaliphilus aphodohippi. GTDB lineage: Bacteria > Bacteroidota > Bacteroidia > Bacteroidales > Muribaculaceae > Sodaliphilus > Sodaliphilus aphodohippi. Next base: position 12,570 of record JAGHSV010000054.1, on the reverse strand, counting down.
GTTGGTTATAACGACGAAGTGAAGCACATCACCGTCGGTGCCGACGGGCGTGATGTTAACCTTGGGGTTATCAAACTGACCCCAAACACCGTTATGCTGAAGGAGGCTACTGTTATTGGTGTGAAAACGCCAATTACGGTCAAAGAAGACACCATCGAATATAACGCCGATACTTACAAAACACAGGCCAACGCAGTGGTCGAGGACCTGCTCAAGCGTCTTCCCGGCGTTGAGGTCAGCAGTGACGGCAAAATAACTGCCAATGGCAAGGAAATCAAGAAAATCCTCATCGACGGCAAGGAGTTTTTCAATGATGACCCAACGGTGGCGTCAAAGAACATACCGGCCGATATGGTCAACAAACTGCAGGTCATCGACCGCAAGAGCGACCTGGCACGCCTGACAGGTGTTGACGACGGCGAGGACGAGACTGTCATCAACCTCACTGTCAAGAAAGGTATGAACAACGGTTGGTTCGGCACTGTCAATGCCGGCTATGGCACCGACGACCGCTATACTGCCAACGTGATTGCCAACTACTTTAACGAGGGCAACCAGTTCACCATTTTGGGTGGCGGAAACAATGTCAACAATATGGGATTCAGTGACGGGGGTGCCGGTCGTTTTCAGCGGATGTTCGGCGGAGGCAACGGCATAACTCGCTCACAAAACATAGGCTTTAACTTCAATGTCGGCTCAAAGGAAGACGAGCACTTCCGCGTTGGTGGTGACGTGATGTATTCTCACAGCGACCGCACGTCCATCACCCGCACGTCACGCCAGTATCTGTTCACCGACAGCACCAGCTACTATAATAGCGACGAATATTCGCGCAGCAAGGGACACAACGTCCGCGGTGACTTCCGTCTGAAGTGGGAGATTGACTCGTGCAACACCTTTGAGTTCCGTCCCAACTTCTCGTTCAATTTCAACAATAGCATGCGCAACGACTCGTCGATGACCAACGCCGGCGATGCACTGCGCAGTCTGGTGAACAAGAGCCGCAGCAACTATGACAACGACGGTGACAGCTATGAGTTTGGCGGTCAGGTTGTCTTCAACCACAAGTTTGCCTCACACCCCGGACGCAGTTTCAGTTTCTTCACACGCTACAGTTACAGCAACGTGAAAGAAGACGGCAACTCCTATACCCACAACACATATTATCTCAAGGAGGACCCCGAGGAACTGATTGACCAGATATACAGCAACAAGCGCATCACCAACGGCATCAACGGCCGCCTGTCGTGGACCGAACCGCTGGGCGACATCACCAACGCGCGTTTCCTGCAGCTGTCCTACTCGGGCAACTACCGCTACAGCACGGCCGACAAACTGGTATATGACATCACGCGTGCCAACGACGTTTATTACGCCCCCATGTTTGTCATGGGCGACTATGCAACCAGCCTGTTCAACGCCGTGAACGATGTCAACATCCGTGAGGCCCTCGTCGGCACCTACGGCAGTGAAATCCTAACCGACCGCGCGCTCCTGAGCGAAGTTGCCGACTATGAACTGGGCGACGAAATCTCACGAGCACTCAACGAACAGCAGAGCAACCGATTCCGCAACAAGTATTTTAACCAGTCGTTTGAGGTGGGCATCCGCCAAGTGCGCACCAATTACAACCTGAACATCGGTGCGTCAATCAACTCGGCAATGTCAAGCAGCCGCGACCTCATCAACCCCGACCGTGACATCAAGTCGCGCTGGGTGTGGAGCGTAGCCCCGTTTGCACGCTTCCGCTACAAGTTCAGCAAGACACGCTCGCTGCAGGCTAACTACCGCATGCGCTGCAACCAACCCTCACTAACCCAGTTACAACCCGTTGCCGACGTCAGCAACCCGCTGAACATCATCATCGGTAACCCCGAGTTGAAACCAACCTTTGGCCATCGCATGAACTTGCGCTATAGCGACTTCGACCAGATGTCGCAGCGCAGCATCATGGCAATGCTTAATGTCAACTGGGATCAGAACAGCATCATCAGCAAGACCGACTTTGACCCCACCACTGGTGGTCGCATCACTACCTATGACAACGTTGGCGGTGTATGGAACGCAATGGCGATGAACATGGTAAGTTTCCCCTTCGGTGCAGCCAAGACATGGTACTTCTCGTCACATACTTTCGTGCGCTACAACCAGACCAAGGGTTATAACAACGGTGCAGTCAACACCAGCGGTTCGCTGAACCTGAACGTATCGCCGGGTCTCGCTTTCCGCAACAGTGTGTTTGACCTTGAAATCCGTCCCCGTTACGGTTTCCAGACCACCCACAACACGGTGCTGACAGTGAGCAACCGCAACGTCCACACCTACGGCGGCATGTTCAACGGTACCTACTCGGCCCCCTTCGGACTCGTGGTCAGCACCGACCTCAGTTACAGCGCCACCAGCGGTTACTCAGCAGGCTACGACACCAAGCAGTGGCTGTGGAACGGCTCTATCGCTTACCAGTTCCTGCGCGACAAACAGGCTGCCGTTACCCTCTCGGTATATGACATCCTCGGTCAGCGCAAGAACGTGATGCGCAACATCACTGCAAACTATATGGAGGACGCCTACTATAACTCGCTCACGCGCTACGGCATGCTCACGTTCACCTACCGCTTCACAACATTCAAGAAGGGAGAACAGCCCAAGGGGCAGAACTATGGCGGATTTGGTCCCGACGGCGGACCCCGCGGTCCGATGGGTGGTGATCAGCGTCCCGGCGGTGGAGCACCTGGCGGTGGACGCCCCGGCGGAGGCCCCATGGGTGGAGGCCCACGTTTCTGACCGATATACCCCGATACAACATACCAGCCAGCCCCCTCGAGAGGGCTGGCTGTATTTTGCATTATTGCTGTCCGAAAAAAGATTTTATGGTGCAGCATCTTCGATGCTTTTATATGATGCAGTAATAGCAGTTGTCGACAGGGTGTCAACTTCCCTCCTGTTTGTTGGCCTTTGACATCTTTTGGAACTCCGACGGCGAGATGCCTGTGATGTCTTTGAAGACCTTGGTGAAGTTGGTACGGGACTTGTAGCCCACGCTGTTGGCGATGGTCTCGATAGTGAAATTGGCATACTTGTCCTTGTCAAGAAGTCGTCGGCAGGCCTCCTTGATGCGGTACTCATTGAGTAAGGTGCTGAAGTTGCACTTCCTGCAGTTGTTGATGGCGCGGGAGACATACATGGTGTTGCTGCCCACCAACTCTGTCATGCGGTTGAGCGTGAAACCGCTTTCAAAGACCTCGGGCGACGTTGCCATCACCTCGTTGATTTTCTCCATCAACTCTTTGTCGGTCTGGGTTGGCTGAGCATCAGAAACTTGGTTGTGATTGGCCTCGGGCTCGGGAGCTGTTTTGGGTTGCCTGTCCTCTTCGGCCCGAAGCAGCGCAACGTTTTTCTCATACAGTACCCGGTTGGTGCGCTGCGTCTTTCGGTAGTTGACATACAGCACGGCAAGGATGGTGAGCGCCAGTAACGCAATGATGATTGCCGACCACAGCACGATGGTCTGCATCTTCTGCCTGTTTGCCATCTCGCGTACGTTCTCGCGCGTCTGCTCCAACTCGATGTTCAACTTGGCCTCATCCATCTTCCCCAGACGGCTCTTATTAATAAACTCGTCCTTGGTGGTGAAGTACAACAAACTATATTTGTTGGCCATAGTCTCGTTGCCATCAACCTCATAGTGTTGCTTGATTAGCTGCAGCACTTCGAGCAACTCAATTGTCATTGCATTTTCACGCAAAAACTGCTCTTTCTCAAGCAACAGTTTTAATGCACTGGCAGTATTTTCGTTTCTAATTAAAATACAATACCTCACAATATCAATAAGTGATTGGAATTGCATTGAATTCTTTTTGCTGTATTGCTTGTCGCGAGTGATTGTTGTCTGAATTGTATTCAATGCTTCTCGATTATCTCCCGCATTGCAGCACTCCACAACGTGACATAATGTTGTTGCAGTATTGCTTTTGGGTGAATAATGATTTAAGAATTCGTTATAATCTCTAACTACTTGAGCGATATCACTTGTTTTCCCAAATTTGATTGCAAGATAACAGATATTTGTTAACGTTATCTCTAAATAGGATATATTTTCCGGACTATAGTTTGGATTCGATTTGATATAATTTAGAATAACATAAAAAGATTCCATGAAACTATCTAGCACTTGACTACTGTATGTGAAGTTGGTTGCCAAGTCGTTTTTAGTCGCCAAAATAATAGGTTTATCCATTGCGATGACAACTTGTTGTTGGACTAATGAATGGGTTGCTGCAATCTGCTCGGCCTTAAAAAGGCTTTCGGCAGCTAGTTGATAGTTGTAATATCTCTGAAAATATTCCATTCCAATAAACCGAAACGCGTTACAACATGTTGCAATTTCTTCTATCGAGAGTTTTTCCTTGCCATATTTGCTTGCCTGTACGTTTGCACACAACATAGCACTATCAATTTGGTTATGATCAATATAGTACTTTAATTGTGTGTTAAACTCCTTTGGCGTGAGATTGTAAAACCTCTCAAAAGTCTTGTTGTCGGTTGCCCGTGCAAACCCGGTGAGGGCGCACAGCACCGCTATCAGTATAATGTAAAATCTCTTCATTGCCCTGTTGTTCTTTGTTACAAAGATACAAACTTTACGCGAAACAACAAAAAATAGGGCCAACTCTGATTGAGTCAGCCCTATCGCTACTATTATTTGAACCCGTAACTTGATATTATTTTACCCACACCTTCTTCACGCTGCCGTCGCTCATCTTAACGATGTTGACGCCAGCCTGTGGTGTGCTGATGGCACGGCCGTCAACGGTGTAGCGAGCAACCTCGGTTGTATTGCCAACCTTAACATTACCGATACCTGTCTGTGCATCGCCAATGCGGAATGCAGGCGAAATAATCTGCTCCTGATAGTTGCCGGCGGCATCGGTCAGTTTGAACTTGAGGTCATACCAACCGTCGGTGTCCAGACTGCTGATGTTTGCATCAAACACGTGGCCAAAGCCATAAGGAGTAAATGCCTCAGTGTCTTCGGTGGTTGTCAGTGCTAGCCAGTCTTCCTGACCGTTTGGTGCTACGCTAACCTCAACAACGGGGCTCTCACACTTAAAATAGAATGTGCTATACTCTATTTCGGATACAGGCGTCTTTACAAGCATAGACGCCTTATTGCAATTGAAATCCCCACAAGAGAACATGACCTTGCCGTCTTGGGCTGTTGTAAAACGATCGGTTAAATTGCCATTGTTGTCACGCATCTGTAACATAGTGAGTGTTGGGGCGTAGTGGTCATCCTTAGACTCGTCAAAGTACACATTAGTTCTATTATGACCTTTGATGTTGTCAACCAACACATTTTGACTATCAAAAGTTAATTCGGTTTCACCGATAACACGGTCAAAGGTCCAAGGTGCATAATAATTGCTCAATCCTGAATAATCGCAATCTATGGGTTGGCCATTCACTTTCATTGTCATTTGTAAAGACTGGATATCGCCTCGGCGATTCTCGCCATAGCGCCCAACAAAATTGCAATTAAATACGGGTAAAAGTTCGCTAGGATTCATAAAATTGACTGTTGCCGATTCTACCACAATATTGATAGGCACATTGTCGCCAAATTGTCCCAACATTTCATCTTGTGTATAGGAGAAAACAGATGCACCCGGATAGATTGATTGCAAGTAACTATTGTTGGGATTCCGCAAGAAATCGTTTGGTGTATTAATGAAATAGTTGTTACAGATGAAATGCTCTTTCCCATCTTTTATTGCTACAGATGGACCATAGGACTGACATAAAACATTGTCTTTGTATTCAATAGTTCCTCCTTCACCATCGGGATAACTATAGGTAACTTCTTGTTGCTCGCCAAATACAGGTTTGAACAACACATCAAATCTGCTATCTTTGTTTTCTGGTTCAATGGGTGAGCATGACCAAATCTTTGCATGGTTACCTTGTAAGTTAACTACGGAATTGGCAATCAAATTACCATTATATATCAGGTCTAAAGAAACGCCTTTGGACTTTTCGCCATCTTTTCCTGCAATTGAAGGCAAAATTTCACCTTCATAGCAAACATAGTCACCTATGTTATTCTGTAAGCATGATGTACCATCCCCATCTTTGTAAAATTTTGAAATATAGACATCCCCATTGGCATCGTTATTATAATACATTCTGCTGTCTACATAAATGAAATCTTTACCAAAGTCATTCATATAGATTTGGGGTGTTGCATCTATAGACAAATCACTTAATCGCAATCCATCCGCTTTGCGGTAAAATACACCATGCCCAGTGCATGAACCAATGTTCCCTTCCTCAATGCGCACATAGTTGCCTTCAACAAAACCGTACTTATCTGTTTTCAATTCCACTCCCTCAGGGCTATAGAATTTAGTGTCAAACAGTTTCGCTTCGCTAACATCAATAGTGATTGTTGTGTCGTTTGTAATAGTAATGTTATCTTTCAGAATATAATATCTGCCATTAGCATAATTATATTCGCCTAATAAGTCATACGTTCCTGGCAAAACCGTAAAGACTTGAGAACCCCAAGGATTGACCATATCTATATGCATATTCGTCGTTCTCGGTGCAAGGACAATGGATGACATTTCAAAGCCTGGATCGGCAATTGTGTTAATAGTAATAGTTGCTTGTTGAGCTTCGCCACTAATACTTGCCAATAGTAATGTGGCGCCAATAGTAAATTTTGTAAATTTCTTCATAGTGATGAAAAGATTTAGTTAATAATTAAAATTGATTTTTTGCAAAGTTAATCCCAATCTTTTTTGTCTGAAAATAAAACAGGGGTGCATTTGTCCCGATTTAAAAATTGAGACAAGAAATTTATTGTATTAGATATTGTTGACAGATGTATGATGTTATGGTTCAGACCGTTTGTGTTATAGGTGATTTTACTGCTAATTTAAGGAAAAAGACGATAAAAAAGAGCAATAATATGTAATTTGCCCCCTTGAACGGGTACAAATGCCGATAACGATATGGGCGGGAACGGGTGGTTACTGGGCGTTCATGACGCGGAAGAAGTTGCCGCCCCAGATTTTGGCGATGTCTTACTTGGTGTAGCCCATTTCCAGCAGTCGCATGGTGATGTTGATCATGTCGTTGTCGCCATCGAGGCCCGGTGCCGCCGTTCTTATAAGCGAAATTTATTTGCAAAATATCGCAATCGGATGTGTGTGTTTGCAAAATATCGCAGTTGCTAACGGACAATGAGTATGAGGAAACCTTTGCTTTTGGCAAAAAAATCATCATTCAACCCGTATATGAGTGGTGCCTTGAGCAATAAACCTAACGTGGGAAAATCATGAGTTAAAAGTAAATCTCTGACTCGGGTATATTGCCGCCGTGTGCCATAAACATGATGTTATATACAGGCATGTACGTTATTCTTCCCTGGTCAAATGTCAGCCGTTCGTTAGACAGAATCACCGCATTGTGGATATTGTAATCCTTAACCCGCATAAACTTGTCTATGGCACTATGCTGCTTATAATCCTTGCCCGATTTCACCTCGATAGGTATTGTGGAGAGGTTTATAGTGTCGTCAATAAGGAAATCAACTTCACCGTTTTTCTTGTTGTCATAGTAATAAAGGCTAAAACCATGAGCTTGCAGTTCCTGGGCAACGACATTTTCATATACGGCACCGAGATTGACACTTCCCATCCCATCTAATACGGGACGGATATTATTACCATATAGAATGAATGTGAACAGACCAATGTCGTTCATGTAAAGTTTCAGCAAGTTCTTGCCAGCATTCTGTACAAGAGGGTATGTAGGTTGACTGATGGCATCAACCTCCAGCGTAATGCCCGACGACACCAGATAGTCAAATTCATCCTGATAATCACTGGTGCGTTTACCCACCTTGTTCTCAATGCTTTTGACTACGATGCGCTTTTTCTTGTTTTCCAGATTTGACGGCACCATCTCGTATATTCGCTGTATTTTGAGTTTGCGCAAGGACTCTTGCTCATATTTTGCAGCATCAATCACATAGAGGTTGTGAATGTCGCGATGAACGGCGCGGACTTTCACGATATTATGTTCTGTAATATAGGTGTTGACCGCATCGGGAAATCCTCCCACCAATAGGTATTTTCTAAATAAATCCATTACCTTACCATGCATAGCCTCGTCCAGAGCCACCTTGTCATGGAAGCACCTGCGCATCTCGTCAATGGCCTCATGCCCAAAACCATTGGCCCACAAAAACTCCTCAAAGTCTAACGGATACATGTGTAGTTGGGCAATGCTGCCTATCGGTATTGACTGCGTCTTTTTGAGGGTTACACCTAAGAGTAAACCGCTGGCAATATATGTAAACCTACCGTCTTCAACCAGAAATTTTGCAAGCGTTAGCAAATGTTCATAAGCTTGTATTTCATCTATAAAAACCAGTGTGTTCTCTTTTTCTTGCATTTTTTCGCCGGCAATGGAACTCAAAGCCAGGTAGAACTTGTCGACCGAGGTGGCTGAAGCAAACAGACCTTCATTCTGCTTGTCTTCCTCCATGTTAATCTCAATATAGTTTTCAAACATCTTCTGCCCCACATGACGTATAATATAGGACTTGCCAACCTGCCTTGCACCATCCACTATTAGCATCTTATGGGAATTATTTTTTAGATATTCCTCTATTTTGCTGCAAATCTTTCGTTTAAGCATACCAAATACATTTATTCGGATTATTAATTATCCTAAAAATACATTTATTCGCATTTTTATATGCTGCAAAATTACATTTTTTCCTAAAATCTACCAATAAAAAGAGCAAGAATATGTAATTTGTTCCCTTGAACGGGTACAAATGCCGATAACGATATGGGCGGGAACGGGTGGTTACTGGGCGTTCATGACGCGGAAGAAGTTGCCTCCCCAGATTTTGGCGATGTCCTCTTTGGTGTAGCCCATTTCCAGCAGTCGCATGGTGATGTTGATCATGTCGTTGTCGCCATCGAGGCCCGGTATGCCGGCGCCGCCGTCGAAGTCCGAGCCGATGCCAACATGGTCGATGCCGGCTACTTTGACCATATAGTCGAGGTGCTTGACAAAGTCGTCGATGGTGGCATTGCCGTCCTTGGCGAGGAACCATCGGTAGGCAACGGTCTGCACGACACCGCCGTTGGCGGCGAGAGCCTTGAGCTGCCTGTCGGTGAGGTTGCGGTCGTGGTCACACAGTGCCCGCGCTCCCGAGTGGGTGCACACCACCGGTTTCTTGCTGACCTTCATCACGTCCCAGAAGGTGCCCTCGCTGCAGTGCGACAGGTCGATGATGATGCCATGGCGGTTCATCTCCTTCACCACTTTCTTGCCGAAATCGGTCAGTCCCTTGCTGCTGTCCTCGCTCTTGGACGATGAACGGCAGATTTGGTTGTCCCACGAGTGGGTGAGGGTGATGTATTTGATGCCCATGTCGGCCAGCGTCTTCACTCTATTGATGTCGGTACCGATGCCCAGACCGTTCTCGACGGCAAGGAATATCGCTTTTTTGCCCTGGGCTTTCAGTCGCGCCACATCCTTGTCGTTCAAGGCGATGCCACACAGGTCGCTATTCTTCTCGACCTCGCTGCGCGTGATGTCAATCAGCTGCAGGGTGCGTTTCCATGCGGGTTGGTAGGTGGTGTCGCAGAGTGCCCTGAAGACCTCGACATACTCTCCGTTTTTCATCACGTCGTCATAGGATGGCACAAATGCAGCCAGCACCTGTGAGTCGAGCATGCCCTCCTGCATCTTGGGCAGGTTGACGCGGTTCTTGCATCGGGTGCCCAGCACGGCGCGCCCGTTGACAAAGTGCAGCGGTGCGTCGGTGTGACTGTCAAAAGTGAGCATCTGGCTGTGCAGTTGCTTGGCCTGACGGTACAGGTCGGCCTGACCGACAAAGAATTCATAAATCTTGTTCATGTCGGCATCGGTGCCCCAGAATCCCTCGGGATGCCACTGCACACCAATGATTCGACGCAGCGGGTAGTAGTCATAAGCCTCGATGACACCGTCGCTGGCACGCGCGTCGATGTGTGCGCCCGGTGCGGGGTCCTTTACTGCCTGGTGGTGCGAACTGTTGACCTCCAACGAGTCCTTACCCAGAATCTTGTAGAGCAGACTGCCGTTCTCGATGCCCACGCTGTGTTCTCTCATGTTGCCGAAGCTGCCCCGATGGTTGAGGCTGTGGTCCTCGACCTGTGACGGGATGTCCTGTATCAGTGTGCCTCCCATTGCCACATTCAGTATCTGGCAGCCGCGGCACACGCCCATAATCGGGATATTACGGTTCACCGCCAACCTTATCAGTTTCAGCTCGTTGACATCACGCAGACCATCGACTGCCCCCAGTTTTTCATGGGGTTTCTCGCCATAATAAACGGGGTTGACATCCACACCGCCAACCAGCAGCAGTCCGTCCAGCTGGCCGATAACCTGGTTGAGGTAGGCTGTCGTGGTGTCGACGGGAATGATAACGGGGATGCCACCGGCCCGGCGAATGGCGTCGTAGTAGGCTGCCGAAGTCGCCGAATAATCGTCGTCGGTCTCGGCAGTAACCCCCACCAGCGGACCGCGCTGGGTTGTGGGGTATATGGAGGCTGCATCGGCAGCAACATTAATCTGTTGTAGGGCAGGTGAAACGGTCTGACCTGTCAAGGTCAGCGTTAAGGCCATCATGGCCAACAAAACAAAAATCCTATTCATAATAGTAAATGTAATACCAGACAAACGGTGTGCATTTGCCAAACATATCAGCAAATTTACATCACTTTTTCCAAATATACAAATTTGTAACTGCAAGATTCATCATTTTTTTGTATCTTTGTGCTATCAACAGCGGCAGGCAATAGTTTGCCTGCCAACAAACCAAAAGATATGGACCGCAGAGATTTCATCAAGAATACAGCACTTGCAGCAGGTTTCCTCTGCCTTGCCGACTGGCAGAAGGCATGGGCAAGCGGCAAGAAGGATAAGGCCGTGGGCAAGGCGCTCGCCAAGTGGCGAAAGGGACAGTTCCAAGTACACTTCATCTATACCGGCGTGTCCGAGTCGATGTTCATCATCCTGCCCGACGGCACCACGATGCTGCTCGACTGCGGTGACCATGATGCCGTGGGGCGTGGCGAACTGGCTGTCCCCGTGCTGCCCAATTCAAACCTGCATGCCGGCGAGTGGATTAGCCGCTACGTGCTGCGCGTGAGCCCCACCGGCAAGAACATCGATTACATGATGCTCTCGCACTACCACTGTGACCACGGCGGCTGTGCCGAGTTCAACGCGGGAATGGTCCAGCACGACGACGGCCCGTACCCGCTCAGCGGCTTCTCGCAGGCTGCCGAGTTCCTGAACTTTGGCAAGGCATTTGACCGCGCATGGCCCACCTACGACGACCCCATCCCCATTACTGAGGATCCCGACGGATGGGAACACATCAAACGCTTCTATGACTACATGACAACCCACCGCGGACTGACAGTCGAGAAATTCCGCGTTGGCGACACCAACCAGGTGGCGATGCTCCACGATGCCTCCCGGTACCCTACGTTCAAGGTTCACAACCTGTGTGGCAACGGCCGCATCTGCGGCGAGGGCGGCGAGGTGCGGGACCTCTATGCCGAGCGCATCGCTCGCGAGCACCCCGACTGGCTCAACGAGAACGGCATGAGCCTGGGCATGATATTCAAGTATGGCCCGTTCCGTTTCTTCACCGCCGGCGACTTCTCGGACGGATGGAGAATGCCCGACGGGTCACGGTTCACTACCGAGGAGGCCATCGCCGAGGTCTGCGGCCGCGCCCAGGTGGCAAAAGTCAACCATCACGGCCACTACAGCATGCCCGCCAAGTTGCTGAAGGCGCTGCAGTCACGCGTCTATGTCAGTTGTGTATGGGACCAGCTCCACAACGTCCCGCCAGTGGTCAAGCGCATCTCAGACCGCTCGATCTATCCCGGCGACCGGATCCTGAGCCCCGGCATCATGCCCAAGGAGCGCGTGGCCCAGGCCAACGGCGCCTCGTGGCTCAAGGACATACCCGAACCGGCATTTGAGGGATGCCACACGGTGCTTACCGTAGAACCCGGCGGGGAGAACTACTCCATCACCCTTGTCGATGCCCAGGACGAGTCAATGACAGTGCGCGCCGTGCTGCACTTCAAGTCGTAGCAGAGGGGGCGTTAAGGGGGTAACAAATGCTGTCGGGTAAAAGATTTCATGGTATAGCATCATCGATGCTTTTAGATAATACAGTAATAGCTGTTATCAGGAATCCACACACATTGTCGAATCCCGTCAAATCAAGTAACTGAAGAGGGGCGAAAGCCCAGTACGCAACGGACGCCTTGGCGGCTCGTCGCAGATAACCCGTTCCTGAATGTCAGTGAAGGGACGGGATGCCAGTCTTCTACACACATTGCGGTTGGAAGCCGCTGCCTCGTCCCCTTTATTGCGTCTTGCGTCACTGTATGCCCAGGATGATGTTGATGATGCTGTTCAGGTCCTGGACGTCGATCTTTAAGTCGCCATTGAGGTCGGCGCTCTGTATGTCGTCTA
>JAGHSV010000222.1 GCA_018065665.1 Candidatus Sodaliphilus aphodohippi | reverse complement strand
GGGTATTATCCCTGCTGCTGCGGCGTATGCCTCGGGTTGGTTTGTTTCCAAACGTTTCCGTTTATGGGTTGGTAAAATTCGTCGCACATCCATGAGGTGGATGTGCGTTGTGTCAGTAACTATGTTTTGCAAGTAAGCCACTTGTGTACTTTGTTGCAGTTGTTTCCTAACTTTTTACTACTCAATTGGGACCATTTAAGGTCTTTTTACGCTACAAAGGTACTCATTATTTCACATATAATAATACTTTTTGTGGCATTTAACGCATTTAACTTAAAAAATACCGAACTGTTAAAACGGCCCTATGGGTTCATATTTTTCGTGTCCTTCAACACCGCTTCGGTAAAAAACGGGGTAGGTCGGTAGATCGGATATCGTATTGCGGTCTATGCTTGTTGCGAATTTAAAGTCAGGAGGGCCATAGTCGTAACTTCTGCCATGTAAAATTATCATGCCGCGTTGTTCATCAACTTGCCAGAATCCACCGCCATGGCATCCGTCATCGCCTTGTGGGATGAGGTCACGGTGAAGGTGCACTGTGCCAAACCTCAGCACTCCGTCGTTGGTTATGATGAATTTCTGATACATGGTCGTCAAAATGTGTCCATGCCGTCCCAGCATGCCATGTCCTCGCGGACGTATCCGATTTTCCCGTCAATTTTGATTTTGTACCACCCGTCAACTTTGCCAAGGCAGGGGTATGTGTCGGGTACGCCGTCAAACTCGGGAATCTTTGCAACAACTTTGCTTCCCAATTTTGGGGCTTTCCGAACATTGATATTTCCTGTTCTCTTTTGGTTGCGATATACGATGCCTTGTCCTGCCGATGCTTTGAAGACAACTACTTTGTGCCCCGATTTTGGAACTGTGCTGAAGTCTTGTATATCAATGGTGTAAGTCGTTGAGTTTGTTCTTACATAACGGCCTACGACCTCGCCATTCTTTGTAACTACCATTTTCATTGATTGGGCATGGGCTGCTACAAAAACAAAGCATACCAACATTGTTGTCAGTAGTTTTTTCATATATAAAAATGTATTAATTGAGTGAATGATTACAGTCGGAACGCAATAGGAAGGACGCAACGAACGGGAACATTGTTGTTGCCGACGCGGCCTGCCTTCCAGCGGGGCATTTCGCTGATGACGCGCATGGCCTCTCTGTTAAGCGACTCGTCGCGAGTGCCGCGAATCACGCGAATATTGGATACTTTTCCGTCGGTGCCAATGATAAAACTGCACAGAACCCGACCTTGTACCTTGTTTTTATAGGCATTGTAGGGATATTCACGTGTCTTGTTGATGAAATTGGTAAGACCACGTTCGCCGCCCGGGAACTGTGGCTGTATGTCAACGAAATCAAACTCATACACTTCGACCATCGCAGCGCGATTGCGGGCCATGGGGTCTACGGTGGTCACATGACGTATCTGAGCACCGGCCGGGACTGCTATCAGCATCGCGGTCGCTGCAACTATTGCCTGAAGTGTCTTGTTCGCCATTGAAACTGTGGGTGTTTGGTTTTTCTTGTGCAAATTTAATAGAGAATTTGCAAATGTCAATACATTTTGCTTGATTTTTCGGAATGATTAATAATGTTTTGTTTATTTTTACAATCTGGACGTTGATTGAAAAAAAATGTAAACTCAAATAATATATCATGCCCATTGTGCGTTATAATAATGTATAATAATATTAAACGGATAGGTATGACTAAACATATACTTGCGTTTGCTGTGACTGTGACTATGGCTGTTGGTGCTGTGGCACAGGACGTGACAACTTCATATAACTTTTTGGATATTACCTCGTCATCTCGTGTGTACGCCCTGGGTGGGCACAACATTTCGATTGTTGACGACGATGTTATGATTGGCGACCAGAACCCTGCAATGTTAGGACCTGAACTCAACAAACAGGTTGGTGTGTCCTACATGCGCTATCTCGGCAGCAGCAATTTCTTTGGGGCCCGTTATGGCCAGGGAGTGGATGAACACAGCGCTTTTTCGGTTGGTATTCAGAACTTTGGTTATGGAACTTTTGAAGGATATGACGTGACCGGAACTTATACGGGTGATTTCAGTGCCAATGATATTGTTGTAAATGCAGCCTATAGTCGTGACATCAACGACTACTGGCGTGGCGGTATCAATGCCAAATATGTATACAGCAAGTATGAGGATTATACAGCAGGTGCACTGGGTGTTGATCTTGGCATTAATTACTATAATGCCGATCATGAGTTCTCATTTTCTATGGTTGCTAAGAACCTTGGCGGTCAGGTAAAGAAATTTACTGATGAGAAGGTGAATCTCCCCTGGGACGTCCAACTGGGCGTCTCAAAGCAGTTCACAGGGCTGCCAGTGCGCATCTCGGCCACCATGTACCACATGCGCAAATGGCACGAAGCGTACTATGAACCTGCCGACAAGAATAACTCGTCGAGTGAACTTGTCAAGAAAGATTCGTTCGGGCGAGACCTGTTCCGTCATCTTGTCTTTGGCGTTGAGTTTCTGCCTTCCAACAACATTTATGCTGCAATCGGTTATAACTACCGCACACGCACCGATATGTCTTCTTATCAGCGTGGACTGCTGTCAGGCTTCTCGGCAGGTGCCGGTATCAAGGTCAAGGCTTTCGGCATCGGCATCGCACTGGCACAGCCACACACCGGCGCAACAACTTTTATGTTCAACCTGACAACGAACATCGGCGAACTCCTTCGTTGAGAAATAAGTAGTATTTGCTATTAAAAAAGGAGCAAACATAAATTTTGCCCCTTTTTATTTGATTGTTTATCTCAAATTTGCTAATTTTGCAGTAAATATATACGCTTTTACTTTTAGGACGTTGATAGTCCTGTATATTTAAGGAAATGAAGACTAATGAGATTGTTGTGCTGGCAGCAAATGCCGAGCATATGAAATATGCTGAACATATCTGCCAACTTATCTATGAATCGGCGCTTCAGCGCGGAACGGGTATTGCGCGTCGTAAACCCGAATACATTGCTGAAAAAATGAAGAGCGGCAAGGCTGTTGTTGCCCTTGATGGTGACCGCCTTGTCGGATTTAGTTACATCGAGTGTTGGTCACATGGTGATTATGTGGCTACGAGTGGTCTTATTGTTGACCCCGAATATCGACATTTGGGGCTAGCAAAACGTATTAAAGACCTCACGTTTAAACTGGCTCGAGCACGTTTCCCTTATGCCAAGATCTTTAGCATTACAACATCTTTGGCTGTGATGAAAATGAATACCAGACTGGGTTACAAACCGGTCACACTCAGCGAACTCACGCAAGACGACGAGTACTGGCAGGGTTGCGAAGGGTGTGTCAACTATGAGGTGCTGCTGCGCAACAACCGTCGCATCTGTTTGTGCAACGGCATGCTCTATGACCCTGCGATTGAACATCCCGCCAAGAAGTCATCGCCATTCACCCCATATCTAATGAAGTTGACAACCAAACTACCCAACTTCTTCTCACTCAAGAAACCCGAGTGAAAACTTTATGACGATTTAATTTAATCTCTACATTATGGATAAGAAAAAAGTAGTCGTGGCGTATAGCGGCGGTCTTGATACTTCCTATACTGTCATGAAACTCACAAATGACGGCTATGAAGTCTATGCCGCATGTGCCAACACTGGCGGCTTTAGCCCCGAGCAACTCAAGAAAAACGAGGAGAACGCCTACAAGCTGGGCGCTGTCAAGTATGTCACCCTCGATGTTACTCAAGAATACTACGAGAAATCGCTCAAGTATATGATTTTTGGCAATGTTCTCCGCAACAACTGCTATCCGATATCGGTTTCCAGCGAGCGTATTTTCCAGGCCATTGCCATTGCGCGCTATGCTCGCGAGATTGGCGCCGATGCCATTGCACACGGCAGTACCGGTGCCGGCAACGACCAGATCAGGTTTGACATGACTTTTCTTGTTATGGCCCCTGGTGTTGCGATCATCACGCTCACACGCGACCACGCCCTCTCGCGCAAGGAAGAGGTTGACTACCTCAACGAGCACGGGTTCTTTGCCGACTTCACCAAACTTAAGTATAGCTACAACGTAGGCATCTGGGGCACCAGCATCTGCGGCGGCGAGCTTCTGGACCAGACTCAGGGTCTCCCTGAGGAGGCTTATCTCAAGCACGTGACTACAGGCGAGGAGTCTCTCCTCAAAATCCGTTTTGAAAAGGGCGAGATTGTGGCTGTAAACGACGAGGTGTTCACCGACAAGGTGGCTGCCATCCAGCACATTGAGGAGATTGGTGCAGCCTATGCCATTGGCCGCGACTGCAATGTGGGCGACACAATCATAGGCATTAAGGGCCGCGTTGGGTTTGAAGCTGCTGCGCCCAAACTGATCATCGAGGCTCACCGTCTGCTTGAGAAATCCACTCTCAGCAAGTGGCAGCAGTACTGGAAGGACCAGGTTGCAAATTGGTACGGCATGTTCCTGCATGAGAGCCAATATCTGGAACCCGTTATGCCCGACATGGAGGCTATGCTAACATCGTCGCAGCGCAATGTCACAGGCACCGCTATTCTCAAATTGCGTCCCTACGGATTTGAGACTGTCGGTGTTGACAGCGAGAACGACTTGAGCAAGAGTAAACTGGGAGAGTACGGAGAGATGCAGCACGGATGGACTGCTCAGGATGCCAAGGGCTTCATTAAGGTTCAGTCAACACCGTTGCGCGTTTACTATGGCACTCACCCCAACGAAAAACGATAAAACTCAGTTGACGATGATAAATGCTGCAATTGTAGGCGGTGGCGGCTATACCGCGGGCGAGCTGATTCGCCTGCTGCTCAACCACCCGCACATTAATCTCAAATGGGTGCATAGCGACAGCCAGGCTGGCTCGCCGGTCTGTAGCGTGCATGCAGGGTTGCTGGGCGACACCGACTTGGTCTTTACTGACCAAATTTGCCTTGAGGACATTGAAGTGCTTTTCCTGTGCATGGGGCATGGCAAGAGCCGTGACTTTTGGAGCAAAACAGCTCTCCCCGACAACCTTACCGTCATTGACCTTGCTCAGGATTTTCGCGACGAGTCCTGTGGTTACTGTTACGGTCTGCCCGAATACCAGCACGAGAAAATCGCCTCGTCACGCCTTATTGCCAACCCGGGTTGTTTTGCAACCGCCATTCAGTTGGCTCTGCTGCCGTTGGCGCAGGCTGGGTTGCTCACGAGCGAGGTCCATGTCACAGGTATAACTGGCAGCACTGGTGCAGGCGTCAAACCTGGATCAACAACCCACTTTAGTTGGCGTTGCGACAACCTGTCGGTTTATAAGGCTTTTGAGCATCAGCATTTGCTGGAGATTGAGCGCACTCTCACGGCATTGCAGGGCGCGCCGTTGGCGGGCATCAATTTTGTGCCCATGCGCGGAGATTTCCCCCGTGGCATTTTTGCAAGTGTATATACCGACTGCCCGCTTGATGAGTCTCAGGCACGCCAACTGTATAATGACTACTACAGCGACGCTGTCTTTACGCACGTCAGCCACGTCGACATCGACCTTAAGCAGGTCACAAACACCAACAAGGCCTTGCTTCATGTTTCCAAACATCGCGGCAAGATATTGATTGTCAGTTGTATCGATAATTTACTCAAAGGGGCAGTGGGGCAGGCAGTGCAAAATATGAACATTGCAATCGGCTTTCGTGAAGATTGTGGATTGCGGCTTAAACCCAATGCATTTTAGTTATGAATCTATTTCCGATATATTCTTTATATGATGTGGAGCCTGTCAAGGGCTCGGGTAACTATGTGTTTGATGCCAACGGCGAGCGTTTCCTTGACCTCTATGGCGGTCATGCCGTCATCAGCATTGGACATGCACACCCGCACTACGTCAAGACTATCAGCGAGCAGGTGGCTCGATTGGGATTTTACTCCAACAGTGTCCAAAACTCGTTGCAACAGCAACTTGCCGACCGTTTGGGCAAGGCCTGCGGGCTTGATGATTACAGTCTTTTCCTGGCCAACAGCGGTGCTGAGGCCAACGAGAATGCGTTGAAACTGGCCTCGTTCCACACCGGCAAGCAGCGTGTGCTGGCCTTTGGAAATGCTTTCCACGGCCGTACCTCGGGCGCCGTTCAGGTGACTGACAACCCCAAGATTAATTCGCCTTTCAACTTGACCGACAAGGTGACTTTTGTCCCGTTGGGAGACATTGAGGCGGTGAAACGCGAACTGCAGTCGGGTGAGTACTGTGCCGTTATCATCGAGGGCATTCAGGGAGTGGCAGGCATTCGTGTGCCCGATAATGATTTCTTGTGCGAACTGCGCAAGGTCACGCAGCGCATGGGCGTGTGCCTCATCCTCGACGAGGTGCAGTCGGGCTATGGACGCACGGGCCGTTTCTTCGCACACCAGTATGCAGGCATCAAACCCGACCTCATTTCAATGGCAAAGGGCATGGGCAACGGTTTCCCCATTGGCGGCGTTCTCATCTCGCCCATGTTCAAGGCATGGGGCGGCATGCTGGGCACCACCTTCGGCGGTAACCACTTGGCTTGCTCGGCTGCCATTGCTGTCCTTGACGTCATCGTGGACGAGAACCTTGTGGCCAATGCCCGCGAGGTGGGTGAGTATGCTCTTGAGCAACTCCGTGGCGTGCCCGGCATCAAGGATGTTCGCGGACGTGGCCTCATGATTGGATTTGACGTGGACGGCTCGGCTCCCGAGCTTCGCAAGCGTTTGGTGATGGAGCACCACATCTTCACTGGTGGTGCCGGTGCATCAACGGTGCGTCTGCTGCCAGCGCTCAACGTCACCAAGGAGCACATCGACGAGTTTATACGCGTTATTAAACAAATTCTGAATTAACAAGATATGAAACAGTTTTTCTCTCCAGCCGATCTAGGAGACTTGCACATTGCTTTGCAGGAGGCACTAGATATCAAGGCCAATCGTTTCAAATATGTTAAGATGGGCCGCAACAAGACGCTGCTCATGATTTTCTTCAACAGCAGTCTGCGCACACGCCTGTCTACACAAAAGGCAGCCATGAACCTGGGCATGAATGTGATTGTGCTCGATGTCAATCAGGGCGCCTGGAAGCTTGAGACCGAGCGCGGTGTCATTATGGACGGAGACAAGAGCGAGCATTTGCTTGAGGCCATCCCTGTCATGGGTTGCTATTGCGACATGATTGGGGTGCGCTCGTTTGCTTCGCTAACCAACAAAAAAGATGACTATAGCGAGAAAATTATACAGCAGTTTGTCAAGTACAGCGGACGCCCCGTCTTCAGCATGGAGTCGGCAACTGTGCACCCGCTGCAGGCATTTGCCGACTACATCACAATTGAGGAGCACAAAACCGTTGAGCGTCCTCGTGTGGTTCTCACGTGGGCTCCGCACCCCAAGGCGTTGCCTCAGGCTGTGCCCAACTCGTTTGCTCAGTGGATGGTGGCTGCCGGATACGATGTGGTGGTCGCCAACCCAGAGGGCTATGACCTTGACCCGGCTTTCACTGCCGGAGCAACGCTCACACACAACCAGGACGAGGCACTGCGCGGTGCGCAGTTTGTCTATGCTAAGAACTGGTCGGCTGTTGACGACGACAAGTACGGGCAAATCCTCAGCAAGGACATGAACTGGACTATCAGTGCCGACAAGATGGCACTGACCGATAACGGCTTTTTTATGCACTGCCTGCCTGTGCGACGCGGCATGATTGTCACCGATGATGTCATTGAGGGCGAGCGCAGTCTGGTCATCCCCGAGGCTGCTAACCGCGAGATTTCGGCGACTGTGGTTATTAAGCGAATTCTTGAATCTTTATAATAATATATAATGTACGAACTCAGCGTCATCAAGATTGGCGGCAATGTTGTGGACAACGACGCCGCACTTAATAAGTTCCTTGACGAGTTTACGCAAATCAAGGGATACAAAATTCTGGTTCATGGTGGTGGAAAACTTGCCACCAAACTCTCTGACCAACTGGGCATAGAGACCAAGATGGTTGAGGGGCGGCGCATAACCGATGCCGACACTCTTGACATCTGCACCATGGTCTATGGCGGTCTTGTTAACAAACGAATCGTTGCCATGCTCAACGCACGTGGCTGCAAGGCCATGGGACTGAGCGGTGCCGATGCCGCTGTGTTACCAGCCAAGCGGCGTGACCCCAGTCCTGTGGACTTTGGATTTGTGGGCGACGTCATTCAAGATGGTGTGGACTTCAAGTTCATTCGCAGCATGCTTGATGCAGGCGTCACACCTGTTTTTTGTGCACTGACCTACGACACTGTGAACGGCACCATGCTCAACAGTAATGCCGACGGCATTGCCCAGGCTGTTGCCGTGGCTGCATCAACTTTTGCCCATGTCAATCTATTCTACTGCTTTGAGAAGGACGGTGTCATGCGCAATGTCGATGACCCCGACAGTCTCATCGAGACTATTGATGCTTTGAGTTTCGAAACTCTCAAGAACGAAGGTGCCATTGCTGGAGGAATGATACCCAAGGTAACCAGTGCTCTCAAGGCGTTGCAGATGGGCGTCAGCAATGTGTACATCAAGAATAGCGACAACTTGCTCAATAACCGCGGCACTCGCATCAGCAAGAAAACCAATGACCGATAACGACTGCATAGAACTGCTCAAGCGCCTTGTTGCATGTCCGTCAACCTCGCGCAATGAGGATGGCACTGCCGACATCATTGAGGATTTCTTGTGTTCGCAGGGTGTTGACAATGTGGTGCGCTTGCACAGCAATGTCTATGCACGCTCGGCAGTGTGGAATGATGCTTTACCGGTGCTGTTGCTCAACTCGCATCACGACACAGTCAAGCCGTCGGCTTCGTGGACACGTGACCCGTTTAGCCCCGACATTGTTGACGGCAGGCTCTACGGACTGGGCAGCAACGATGCAGGCGCGTCGGTGGTGTGCCTCATAGCAGCATTTTTGCACTATTATCGCATCGCACTGCCTTTTAACATCATCCTTGCCATATCGGCCGAGGAGGAGGTGACTGGCGAGCATGGCATCAGGGCATTACTGCCACAGTTGGGACGCATTGACATGGCTGTCGTGGGAGAACCCACCATGCTACAGGCAGCTCTGGGCGAGCGTGGGCTTGTGGTCCTGGACTGCGTGTCGCATGGCAAGCGCGGGCATGCCGCCCGTGCCGAGGGGGTCAATGCTCTCTATAAGGCGCTGGACGACATTAATACCTTGCGCAAATACCGTCAGCAACGCATCTCGCAACTCCTTGGCCCCATGTCAATAACAACAACGCAAATTCAGGCCGGAACACAGCACAACATCATTCCAGACGAGTGCCGTTGGGTGGTGGATGTTCGCACTACCGATGCCTATACCAACGAGGAGACCGTAGAACTCATCCGTTCTCTCATAAGCAGCGAGGCTACACCTCGCAGCACTCGCATCCGTGCGTCGGCCATCAGCAGCGACCATCCTCTGGTCAAGGCGGCTGTGGCTATGGGTGCGCCCACCATGGTGTCGCCTGCCACAAGCGACATGAGCCAGATGCAGTTTCCTTCGCTCAAGATTGGAGTTGGCGACAGCGCCCGCTCGCACAGCGCCGACGAGTTCATTTGCCTAGACGAGATTTCACAGGGACGACAATTTTACATTAATTATATCAACACTCTTGCGCAAACCATAGCCGCAGGGGAATAACTCTTTTTCACAACTATGAAACTTTGGGACAAAGGATACGACATTGACAGTAACATAGAACAGTTCACCGTGGGTAACGACCGCGTGCTTGACCTCAAACTGGCGGCGGCCGATGTGCAGGGCTCCATCGCTCACATTGCCATGCTCAACAGCATAGGCCTTCTTACCGATGAAGAGCACCGCGTGCTCGATGCCGAGTTGCACGCTATCGCCAACGAGGTCGCTGCCGGCAACTTCGTCATTGAAGATGGCATAGAGGATGTGCATTCGCAGGTTGAACTGCTGTTGACAAAGCGCCTGGGAAGCATCGGAAAGAAAATCCATTCGGGTCGTTCTCGCAACGATCAGGTGCTGGTTGACCTCAAACTGTTCTATCGCACCGAGTTGTGTCAATTGGCCAAGTCGGTGACAGTGCTCTTCGACCGTTTGCAGCTACTTAGCGAGCAATACAAGGACGTGCTCATGCCGGGCTACACCCACCTGCAGGTTGCCATGCCCTCAAGTTTCGGGCTGTGGTTTGGTGCCTATGCCGAGACGCTGGTCGACGACCTACAGTTGGTGCTGTCGGCGTACCGTATCACCAATCAGAACCCTCTGGGGTCGGCTGCAGGCTATGGCAGCAGTTTCCCGCTGGACCGCACCATGACAACCCGTCTGCTCAACTTTGATGACTTGCACTATAACGTGGTGGCGGCGCAGATGAGCCGCGGCAAGACCGAGCGTGCGCTGGCATACGCCATTAACGCCATTGCTTCAACTTTGGGAAAGATGTCGATGGACATCTGCCTGTTCAACAGCCAGAACTTTGCCTTCATTAGTTTCCCCGATGAGTACACCACTGGTTCCAGCATAATGCCGCACAAGAAGAACCCCGATGTTTTTGAAATTATGCGCGGCAAGTGTAACCGCTTGCAGTCGGTTGTCAACGAGGTGTCGCTGCTCACTGCCAACCTGCCGTTGGGTTATCACCGCGACCTGCAGTTGCTCAAGGACATCACTTTCCCAGCCCTCGACACCATGAACGAATGCCTCCTCATGGCGGCATCCATGCTTGAGCATATACGCATCAACCGCGATGTTATTGACGATGTCCGTTACGACTATCTCTTTACTGTAGAGGATGTCAACCGCTTGGTCTTGCAAGGTGTTCCTTTCCGTGACGCCTACAAACAAGTGGGTATGCAGGTGCAGAATGGCACTTATCGCCCCACACGTCAGCTCTCTCACACTCACGAAGGCAGCATAGGCAACCTATGCAATGATCTTATAAGTGCTAAACTTGACAAGGTACTGGAGCAACTTAAGTGATATTATGAAAAAACAAAGAGCAGGAAATGTTTCCTGCTCTTCTTGAGCCTCTTGTCGGATTCGAACCAACGACCCCGAGATTACAAATCACGTGCTCTGGCCAACTGAGCTAAAGAGGCATTAAAAAAAGGGTAAGCGGTCTACATCGCACCGCTACGACCCGCTACCCTTGCTTCGGTCAAGACCTGGGGGATTCACGGGGAGCTGGTCGTATAGGACTTACCCGACTACAAAATTACAATAATTTTCCCACCTGACAAGCGTTTCATGCAATTTTTTATTTTTTTTGAGCAAAAAAACGTAGTGAGGCCAAAATGACAGTTAGCCGATGCAATGCTTGTTATGATAGTATCTTGTTGATAATCAAGTTGACGTCAACTATGTCAACTTTGCTGTCTCCGTTAACGTCGGCCGACGGTGTTTTGCCTGTGAAACCGAGAATCATGTTGATTACCATGTTGACATCAACAATATCTACCTTGCCGTCGTTGTTTACGTCGCCACTTGGGACTGTCTCCTCAACCATCGTATAAAATGAAGTTCCTCCGTTGCTAATTGCCTCACCATTACTGTAATAGTAGAGGTATACGAAGTAATCTTCTCCAATTGTTAGATTGTCAAACGAGAATTGTATTTGTTGTTCTTGTCCTGGTTGCAGTGAAACTTCTTGCGAGAGTTTGCGGCTAGTGGTTCCGGAATTTGACGATACGCGTCTGAATATACGAGCTTCAGCAATATCATTGTATGGGGTGTTGCCTTCGTTTTTAATCTTGGCTGTAACGCCAAACGATGTGCCCCCAATTGTTCTGGCCGATGAGTTGGCGTTTAAAACCTGAATTGACGAAATCTTCATTTGGGCCTCTAACGCTGGACCGATGTTGACCGAGGTGTTATAGACGCTGTTGCCAACTGCAAGTGAGATTTTGTGTTCACCTTCCTCGGTGGGGGTGAAGTGGACTTTTACATCTCCGGTTTCACCAGGGGCGATATCGCAATAACAGCCTGTGGCCGATTCCCCGTTCACCAACAGATAAACCTCGCTGTACGGACAGTTACCAATGTTGGTCACGTTTGCCACTACTTCCATTGCGCGGTTGACCTGACGGGTCCCGTTGAATGTTAGTGAGTTGTATTGGTACTTTGAGTATCCACTAAGACCCATTTCTGTGAGTTTTAATGTGGTGCCCGACACTTCTGCCAACACATAGTTCACCTCGGCACCGAAGCACTTCTGCCATTCTTTTGTGTTGGTGAAGCGGCTGACAGGATAGATGCGGTATTTGCCGTCGCTGACATCCGATGTGATGCGGCACGACCGGGTGCTTGTATTCTTGCTTCCGGCTCCAAATCCTTTTAGGGCTGTGCTGAAGACGGTCTTTATTAGTTTGGTGCCAGACTCATCGTAAAGAGCGAACCCAAAGTCATAGTTTGCCATGTTTACTGAGTTGTTGATAACGCTGCCTTGGATTTCAACATTGGCAAAATCGCTGCTTGTCGAGGTGCGTTTATATGATGTAGCCGGCAGGATTATTCCCGAAAACGTCAACCGCGGGTCGGTGGGGTACCAACTGCCTTTATCTGGCATGATGCCTGTCACCATTCCTTGTGACATGACATAGCCGTCGCTGCCCGTTGCAGCTCCGATGCCCTGGTCTGATGGATTCATGCTGGTTAGCAAAAAGAACCCGTCGCTCGTTCCATACCAGCCCCAGTTGATATGGAACATGCCGTTGCCGTCATACCCGTCGCATACAAATGCATGGCCGCTTCCGCCTTTCTTGTGCCCCGAGAAAACTACCGGTCTGCTGGCGGCAAGTTCATCATACAGTATTGAACTCCATTCATCGGCAGTGTAGTCTGTTCGAGAGCGGAATCTGGCAGTCGTTGCATATCCAAAATAATTGACCAGTGCATTGGGTACTAAATTTGTTTGGGTCCCCGATGAACTGTCGTAGTCCATCTCTACCGACTGTCCAACAAATAGCATCAGTTTTGCCACATCATCGGCAGCAGGGCCGCTGGTCTCGTTATAGTGGTAGTAGTCTTTGATATTTGACCACCCCGGGAATTCATCGGCCCGTAGGATTGGCATTCTGAAATGGTTGGTCGAGGTGACATATCCGGGGATGTCGTCCCATACTTCGTCAGGCCATCGATGATAACTCATGACTTGGGCCATTGCCGTTGCCACACATCCTGTTACTGCATGTTGGCCCGATGATAGTATGGGACAGGCGTTGTTCCACGGGGCACTTTGGTTCCAGCGAGCCTTTACCAGTGGAGCTATCGCAGCACGTCCTTGCAGTGATGCCGGGTTGACAAAGTTGATTTCGCCATTGGCTGCCGCTGCGTATGCTTCCAGCATACAGGCCAGCCCTTCGGGGATTTCATTTGCATCAAACGAACTGTTGTCGCTATATCCTAATACAGCGGGCATCGTGTCGTCGCCGGCTGCAATGACAAATTTGCTGTCGTTACTGAAAACATAGTAGGCTGGGGCAGAGGAGTGTTGTCCGTTTCTGCTCTGAGCTCTTGATGCAACATTAGCCGTTGAAGCATTAAAAGATATTCCCCGTGCCGACATAAATGCTTGGGCATTCTTTAATGCCATTGATTGGCTGATGTGGGCTGCATTAAGCTGTCCTATCAAGAGTAAGGAAAGAACCAATGTTATTATGTTTCTTTTTTGCATAGAAATTATTGATTTATAAAGCATACAATAAATCGGATTTTGTTTTATGAATTCCAAGGTCCGGTGTTTAGCGGTTCGTGTCTTATTTTAGTATTTCATTAATAACCATGTTAAGATCAGCGATGTCCACTATTCCGTCACCATTACAGTCTGCCAAGGGTGTAACTCTTTTATCTGAGCCTAATATAATGTTGATTAGCACGTTGATGTCGGCAATATCAACAATTCCGTCTTCATTCACATCTCCAAACTTTGCCGGGTTACCCAATATTGTGTGGAATGATGTAGAATTATAGCGAACCAATGTGCCCATGTTGTAGTAGGCCAATGTTGCAAAGAAGTCTTCGCCCGTTGGCAGGTCTTTGAAAGCGAATTCAACTATTTGGCTTTTCCCTGGTGCAAGTGAAACTTCTTGAGGCAATGTACGCGACAGGGTGCCACTCGAACTGGAAACGCGGCGGTACAGTCGGGCTACCACTACATCGTTGTAGGGTGTCTGTCCATTATTCTTGGCCGTTGATGTGATGGCAAAGGTGTTGCCGTTGATTTTCTTGTCACTTGTAGCGTCCTTTACTTGGATTGACGAGAATGATATGTTTCCCGGTAATGCATCTCCAATGGTAAGTGAAGTGGTATACAGAATCTCTTTGCCGTCTTCATCGGTTGATAATGAGATATCGTATGTGCCAGGATCTTTTGGGGTGAAGTGCATAGTGATGTCGCCCGTTTCTCCTGGTTTTACTTCGCACATGGAGATTGTTTCGGAGTTCCCGTTTACCAGCAGATAGATCTCAGACAATATGCAGTTGCCTTTGTTGGTGACGTTTGCCGCAACTTCTATTGCACGGCCGGCTTGCTTAGTCCCGTTGAATGTTACGGAGTTAATCTGATAGTCTTTGTAGCCTACATTACCCATTGAGGTTAGGGTCAAAGTGTCACCACTAATGATGATGTCGTAATAATTGGTCTCGGCTCCATGGCATTTTAACCACTCGGGTGTTTCTCTTACCCTGCTGATGGGGAACACCCGGTATTGCCCATCGGGAATTGTTGAGGGGACATTACACATCCAATCTTTGGTTGCCCCGGAGCTCGTTTCCAAGTCTTTGAACCATGCGGAGTATATAGTGGATAATAACTCGCCGCTATTTTTATCAAATATCCCGAATCCAAAGTCAAATGATTTAGTCTCTGTTGTTGTGTTGCTAAAACGGCCATGGATTGGAATGTTGGTGAATTTGTTGCTGTAGGAACTACGGGTATATTTTCCATTCTCAATTTTTTTGCCCGAGTAGGTGAGGCAAAGTGGCGGAATCTCTGGCGAATCGCCTTTATTTGGCTGAATGCCAATTACCATGCCTCGTGACAGGAGATAGCCGTCGGCACCAGTTGCGCTGCCAATGCCCTGGTCGCTCGGATTTAATGAGTTGAGCAGGAAGTAACCGTCGCTCTTGCCG
>JAGHSV010000140.1 GCA_018065665.1 Candidatus Sodaliphilus aphodohippi | reverse complement strand
ATTAAAGAACCGCCGTATGCCGAACGGCACGTACGGTGGTGTGAGAGGTCGGGAAACGAAAGTAGGAAGAAAACTACTTCGTTTTCCTCCTACTCGATTGGCGGATGCTGGCTTTGTTGCCAGTCATGGTCTGTCTCGCAAGGCATGATAAATTTATAATTTTGGTGTGACTGTTAAAAATAATACAAAATTTAGTTGTTAGTTGTACAATCGGGAATAATTGAGTAACTTTGCATGGTTTTCTCGATTGTGGGTAACCGAACTTATAATCACAGACAATGAGAGAGACGAGAAAAGCCATCCTTACTCTACAGGATGGGACAACCTTTGAAGGGAAATCATTTGGCGCAATCAAAGCGTGCGCCGGTGAGGTTGTTTTCACATCATCAATGACAGCCTATCCCGAATGTTTATCTGACCCCTCGACAGTGGGTCAGATTTTAGTATCCACCTATCCCATTATGGGCAGTTACGGAATGCCGCCTCAAACGCAGACCGATGGAGTGTGTGACTTCTTTGAAAGCCCCGATTTCCATCCGCTTGCAGTGGTGTGCCTCGACTATTCGGCTGAGTTTAACCATTGGAATGCCGCGGGTGGGCTGGTGCCCTGGCTGGTGGATAATGGCATCGTTGCTGTTTATGGTATTGACACCCGTGCATTGGCAAAGCATTTGCGCGAGAACGGCGCGATGTTGGGCAAGATTGAGATTGAGGGCGCTGAACCTGCCGAGTTGAGCGATCCTAACCAGCAGAATCTGATTGCCGCCACAAGTTGCGACAAGGTGATTGAGTATGGCAAGGAAAACCCAAAGAGGGTGGTCCTTGTGGACTGTGGCGTGCAGCACAGCATGATTCGCAGTTTGGTCGCAAAGGGCGCGCACGTGATCAGGGTGCCCTGGAACTACAATTTCATGGGTATGGACTATGATGGCATTATCGTTTCTAATGGACCTGGCGATCCGCGAATGGCGACTGCGACAGTTGATATCCTCAAGGAAGCGATAAAACAGGACAAACCGGTTTGTGGCGTGGGACTTGGAAACCTGTTGGTGGGTATGGCTGCAGGTGCAACCGTTGTCAAACTCAAGAACGGGCATCGAGGCCACAACCAGCCTGTACGCGAAATTGGCACCGACCGATGCTTCATCACTACACAGAATCATGGATACGCTCTTGATGTCACTTCGCTCGGCTGCGATTGGGAACCTGCCTACATCAGTATGAATGATGGCACCAACGAGGGAATCCGTCACAAGTCAAAACCTTTCTTTGCCACACAGTTCATTCCTGAACAATTCGGTGGCGAGGCCGACTCGGGTTTCGTTTACGATAAGTTCCTCAATTCATTTAATAAATAAGAAATTACTTTGCGATACATTATGGCTAAGAAATATAATAAAGTTCTGATTTTGGGTTCTGGTGCCCTCAAGATTGGTGAAGCAGGTGAGTTTGACTACTCGGGCTCACAGGCTATCAAGGCCCTCAAGGAGGAAAATATCAAGACTGTCCTCATTAACCCCAACATCGCGACGGTGCAGACCAGCGAGAAGTTTGCCGATAAAATCTACTTCCTCCCTGTTACTCCCCATTTTGTCGAAAAGGTGATTGCAAAGGAAAACCCCGACGGCATTCTGCTGTCATTTGGTGGGCAAACCGCACTCAACTGCGGTGTGGAACTCTATCAGTCTGGCATCCTTCAACGCTATGGCGTCGAGGTGCTTGGTACCCCGGTCGAAACTATCATGAACACCGAGGACCGAGAACTGTTTAACAATAAACTTGACGAGATTAATGTCAAAACCATCAAGAGCGAGGCGGTTGAAACTATGGAGGATGCCGTTCGTGCTGCCGAGGAGGTCGGTTATCCTGTCATTGTCCGTGCGGCTTACGCATTGGGCGGACTGGGCAGCGGTTTCTGCGATAACGAGCAGGAACTTCGCGCTCTTGTCGAGAAATCGTTTTCTTTCTCTCCCCAGGTCCTTGTCGAGAAATCGCTCAAGGGGTGGAAGGAGATTGAATATGAGGTTGTGCGAGACGGTTATGACAACTGCATCACCGTATGCAATATGGAGAACTTTGACCCGCTGGGCATACACACCGGTGAGAGCATCGTAGTGGCTCCGACACAAACCCTCAGCAATGACGACAACGCCTTCCTGCGCTCGATGGCCATCAAGATTATCCGCCATCTGGGCATCGTGGGCGAGTGCAACATCCAGTATGCCTATGACCCGCAGTCAATGGACTACCGCGTGATCGAGGTGAATGCCCGACTGAGCCGCAGTTCGGCTCTCGCATCCAAGGCCACTGGCTACCCCTTGGCATTTGTCGCTGCTAAGATTGGGCTTGGCTATGGCTTGTTTGACCTTAAAAACTCGGTCACAAAGACAACCACTGCTTTCTTTGAGCCTACGCTGGACTATGTTGTGTGCAAATTGCCGCGTTGGGACCTCGGCAAGTTCCATGGCGTGAAACGAGAGATCGGCTCTTCGATGAAGTCTGTTGGAGAGGTTATGGCAATTGGACGCACCTTTGAGGAGGTTATCCAGAAGGGTCTCCGCATGATTGGTCAGGGCAAACACGGTTTCATCGAGAATCACCCGCTCAATATTGACGACCTTGATAAATCACTGAGTGAGCCAACCGACCGACGCATCTTCGTCATTGAAGAGGCATTCCGTCGTGGTTATACTGTTGACCGCATTTACGAACTTACAAAGATTGACAAATGGTTCCTGTACAAACTTCAGGGACTTTGCAATACCGCTATTGAACTTGAGGGTTACTCGTCAATCGACCAGTTGCCCGAGGATTTGCTGAGACTTGCCAAGGAACAGGGATTCAGCGATTTCCAGATTGCTCGCGCTGTCCTCAAGGACAAAATAGGCAATGGCGACAAGGCAAACCTCGATGTCCGCGCACTTCGCAAGAAAATGGGCATCGTTCCTTACGTTAAGCAGATTGATACACTTGCGGCTGAATATCCCGCTCAAACCAACTACCTGTATATGACATACAGCGGCACTGAGCACGACATCAATTATGAGAATGATGGCAAGTCAATTGTCGTACTGGGCTCGGGTGCTTACCGCATTGGTAGTTCGGTTGAGTTTGACTGGTGCAGCGTCAATGCATTGCTCACCGTCAAGCAGGAGGGTTGGCGCTCGGTGATGATTAACTACAACCCCGAGACTGTCTCTACCGACTACGACATGTGCGACCGTCTGTACTTTGACGAACTCACATTTGAGCGCGTGATGGATATCCTGGAACTGGAGCAGCCTCACGGTACGATTCTCTCGACCGGTGGACAGATTCCCAATAACCTTGCCATGCGACTTGACGAGCAGGGCGTTAACATCTTGGGTACTTCGGCAAAGAGCATTGACAACGCCGAGGATCGCCACAAGTTCTCGGCAATGCTCGACAACCTGGGCATCGACCAGCCTGCATGGCGTGAGTTGACATCACTTGACGATATCCACCAGTTTGTGGCCGAGGTTGGTTTCCCGGTTCTCGTGCGCCCCAGTTATGTGCTCTCGGGTGCCGCCATGAACGTTTGTTCTAATGACGAGGAACTCGAGAAGTTCCTGAAACTTGCCGCTAATGTCTCCAAGGACCACCCGGTTGTGGTCAGCTCGTTCATACAGAATGCCAAGGAGATTGAGTGGGACTGCGTTGCCCAGAACGGAGAAATTAAACTGTACGCCATCAGCGAGCACATCGAGTTCGCCGGTGTGCACTCGGGTGACGCAACCATCCAGTTCCCGCCACAAAAACTGTATGTCGAGACAATACGCCGCATCAAGAAAATCAGCAGCAAGATTGCCAAGGCACTTAATATCAGCGGTCCGTTCAACATCCAGTATCTTGCCAAGAACAACGATATCAAGGTGATTGAGTGCAACCTGCGTGCATCGCGCAGTTTCCCCTTTGTGTCTAAGGTTCTTAAAATCAATTTCATTGAGTTGGCAACTAAGGTTATGTTGGGAATTCCCGTTGAAAAGCCGAACAAGAATGCCTTTGACCTCGACTATGTGGGCATCAAGGCTTCGCAGTTCTCGTTCTCGCGCCTGCAGGGTGCCGACCCCGTCCTCGGCGTTGACATGTCATCGACAGGTGAGGTCGGATGCATCGGTGACAGTACGGGCGAGGCGTTGTTGAAGGCGATGCTGTCTGTAGGCCAGCGAGTGCCTCAGCGCGGAGTTCTCCTCAGCACTGGTACAACCAAGATGAAGGCCGACATGCTTGACTCGGCAATCAAACTGCACAATAAGGGTTATCAGTTGTATGCCACAGGAGGTACCCACCAGTTCCTGAATGACAACGGCATACCTGCCATCAAGGTGCATTGGCCCAGCGAGCCCGACAAGGCGCCTCAGGCTCTTGACCTACTACACAGCCACAAGATTGACCTTGTAGTCAATATCCCCAAGAACTTGAGCTCGGCCGAGTTGACAAACGGCTACAAGATTCGCCGTGCTGCCGTTGACCTCAACGTGCCTCTGATTACCAACTCCCGACTGGCGGCTGCGTTTATCGACGCATTCTGCGACATGGCTGTTGATGACATCGAAATCAAGGCATGGGACGAATATTGATTATGACATACAGGCGATAGGACGCTTAGAATGTTCCGCTTCAAACAATTTAACGTAGAGCACGACAGGTCCTCGATGAAGGTCGGGACTGATGCCGTGCTCTTGGCGTCTTGGTGCAATATCAGCCATGCACAGACTGCCCTCGATGTCGGCACCGGATGCGGTGTGATCGCGTTGATGCTGGCACAGCGTAATCCGGCAGTGGCTGTTGATGCTGTGGACATTGACCCCGACAGCATTGAGGAGGCTGCCGCCAATTTCAGCTCAAGTCCGTGGCACAATCGCTTGACGGCACAATTGTGCGATTTCAAAACAGCACAATTTAATAAAAAATATGATGCGATTGTGTCCAACCCGCCGTTCTTTTCTAATGGCATCATGTCACCGGTCGAGGCAAGGCGAAATGCCCGCCACACGTCAACATTGTCCTATGCCCGGTTGCTCTCGCGGGCACGTGGACTGCTGACCGATAACGGAAGGATTTCAATTATCTCTCCCGTCGAGAATATTAAAGAGATTATTGAGGCATGCACTTTCGCCTCGTTGCATATTAGTCGCATAATCAGCGTGATACCGGTTCGCGGCGGTCGCACCAGACGCGTGCTGTGGGAGTTCGCGCCAACACCATGTGAAACCGAGAGGGGAGTGGTGGTCATTGAGGACTGCAAAGGCGTGTATTCACAGCAGTACCGTGACCTGTGCCACGACTTCTATCTCAAGTTTTAGTCGGTTTGTATGCTGTCGATTGCCGCTGCTGCCGCTTCGTTGTAGTCGTTCAGCGTTTTGCTCTTTTTAATTGCTTTCAGTGCCCTTCTGTCGGCTTCGGGCAGGAAGTACTGCCACATTGCACGCAGTTTGTTCAATGCGATGCGGTATATCCAGGTCTTGACATCACTCTGACCATTGAATGATGGTAACCCACGCCATACTTTTATCATCACCTCCTGAAATAGGTCTGCCACCTCATCCTCATCGTTGGAGAACATGTAGCAAACCGTATAGATGGTGCTTTTATGATACTTTACCGGCTCAGTCGAAAAAAGGCGTGGGGAGTTTTTGGAGATTTGCGAAGAATATGTATCTTTGCAGCATTTAGAAAAACATTCTTGAACAGCTGGCACGTTTGTTCCTTCCTAAAGAGATTCTTGACCATTTTGAGATAGTGAAGATTGAGACAGAAGAGTCAAGCATTGATGCGATGAGTATGACCATCCATCTTGATGAACGCATGAACACCTATCTTCGGGAGTCTGAAGAATATGAATCCAAAGGTTTCATGGAACCTGTA
>JAGHSV010000039.1 GCA_018065665.1 Candidatus Sodaliphilus aphodohippi | reverse complement strand
ATTAAAGAACCGCCGTATGCCGAACGGCACGTACGGTGGTGTGAGAGGTCGGGAAACGAAAGTAGGAAGAAAACTACTTCGTTTTCCTCCTACTCGATTGGTTGCCGCATTGCTGAACAAGCGTGTATCCTCAACAGGTGTGCTTACCTGGTCAAATTCTCTCAAGGTCATGAAATAATACTCGATTTTTTTGTTTTTTGTTGAAAAATAGGTATCTTTGCGGCAGATTTCATATTTTATGTTTCATATTTTATGTTTTTTTGATTATGGCTAATCCATTCTTCACTTTAGGGTACGGAGGTCCTGAGTATTTCTGTGACCGAGAGAAAGAAACATCAAAACTGATAGAAGCACTAACAAACGGCAGGAATGTGGCGCTGATCAGCCCGCGCAGGATGGGTAAGACAGGCCTCATTCAGCATGTATTTCGCCGGCTGACTGACGATGACAGTAATAGGCGTTGCTTCTATATTGACATATACAGCACGCAGAACCAGCAGGATTTTGTTAAGCTGATGGCTGCCGAAATTTTGGGAAAGATGGACAGCCTGAGCGAGAAGGTCATGACAACCATAACATCATTCTTCAAGAGTTGCCGGCCTGTGTTCAGTATCGATGCCTTTACCGGTGCGCCTACAGTATCACTTGACCTACAGCCGCATACAAGCAGCGCATCCTTGAAAGAGATTATGGAGTACATGAATAGGAGCAAGCATGAGTGCTTTGTCGCAATTGATGAATTTCAGCAAATACTTGAATATCCTGATAAGGGGACCGAGGCTTTTATCCGGTCTGTCGTCCAGTTTGCGCCCAATGTCCACTTTGTCTTTGCCGGTAGCAAGCAACACCTCATGACAGATATCTTTAGCTCTCCCGGTCGACCTTTCTATCAAAGTACGGCACGCATGGGGCTGGAACCATTGAAAGAGTCTGTATATTACGAATTTGCCAACAGGCTTATGGGAGAGTCCGGGAAACAGTTGCCCCAAGAAATTTTCCATGATGTATATGCTTTTGCCCATGGTTTCACATACTACATACAAGATATCCTGAATCGCCTTTATTCTTCATCGGACAAGGTGCTAAACGCATCCTCAATAATGAGAATATTCGCAGACATTAAAGAAGAGGGCGAAATTGTGTATAAAGACTACTGCGACCTGTTGGCCAAAGGACAATTGAGGTTGCTTCGTGCCATTGCCGAGGATGACATTGTTGCCAAACCATACGATGCCCAATTCTTGCGGAGGCACAACCTCACCGCCCCGAGCAGCGTTAAACTGGCGATGACGGCTTTGACAAAGAACGGAATCGTAGCAAAATCAAATGAGGGCTACTTCATCTATGACCGTTATTTGTCCCTATGGCTCAGGACAACCCGATAACTTCAGGATTAGGGCTGTGTGTGCAGCCTTTGTCCCTTTTGTTCTTTAGTCAAAAAAAATCCGCTCAATTTGCTGCATCTGCGTGAGTTAAAAAGCCCCTCGCCTTCAGGAGAGGGGTTGGGGTGAGGCTTCCTCAGTCAAAAAAAATGCGTTCATCTATTGCTGGTTAACAATTTTTTTGTAACTTTGCACCGCTTTTTAAGTATTCCGTGTGATGGGAAATTAAGGAGCCAATTAATTCACTTAATTTTGAGTAACACAATTTATTAAAAATGAAAACTTTTCAATTAAACGCTGAACCGAGAACTGACCTCGGTAAGAAAGCCGCTAAGGGGCTTCGTAAACAAAACCTCATCCCCGTTGTTCTCAATGGTGGTAAGATCGTTGAACTTGACGAGAACGGTAACTATGCCGGAACTCTGCTCAAGGGCGAGAA
The DNA here is from genome assembly GCA_018065665.1 of Candidatus Sodaliphilus aphodohippi. Lineage (GTDB taxonomy): Bacteria > Bacteroidota > Bacteroidia > Bacteroidales > Muribaculaceae > Sodaliphilus > Sodaliphilus aphodohippi. The sequence continues at coordinate 6,111 of JAGHSV010000039.1, read as the reverse complement.
GGTTGTGAAAATCGAGAACGGCCGTGGCATCATCACCACTGACCTCGTTGTTCGTTTTGAAGACATCCGCAAGCTTGTTTACACTCCCGACATCTTCGTTATCGAACTTACTTTTGACGGACAGACAAAGAAGGCCGTTTTGAAGGACCTCCAGTTCCATCCCGTTAACGACAGCATCCTCCACATCGACCTCCTCGAGGTATTTGATGACAAACCCGTCGTTATGGCTGTTCCCGTTCATGTTCAGGGCTTCGCAGTCGGTGTTAAGGCCGGTGGTAAGCTTTACCTCAGCATGAAGAAGGTTAAGGTTAAAGGTCTTTACAAGGATATTCCCGAGACTCTTACAATCGACGTTACTCCCATCGAGATTGGCCACTCTATCAAGGTTGGTGACCTTCAGTACGAAGGACTCGAGATGGTTAGCGCTAAGGAACTCGTTGTCACTGGCGTTCGCAGCACACGTGCTGCCGCTGCTGCCGAGACCGAAGAGGCTGCCGAGGGCGAAGAAGCTGCCGAGTAATACTCGTTTTACTGATGAAGTATCTTATTGTTGGTCTGGGTAACATCGGTCCCGAGTACCATGGTACCCGCCACAACATAGGTTTTACAATATTGGATGCCTTTGCTGGGGCATCCAATGTTGTTTTTGCCACCGAGCGATATGGTGCGGTGGCGCGTGTGCGTGTCAAGAACGCACAGTTGATTCTCCTGAAGCCGTCAACCTATATGAATCTCAGCGGTGAGGCCGTCCGATACTGGAAACAGAAGGAGAACATCGAACTCGAGAATATCCTTGTCATTGTTGATGACATTGCACTGCCTTTTGGTGCGCTTCGCATTCGTGGCAAGGGCGCCGATGGCGGGCACAACGGGTTGAAGAACATCAACAACATGCTACAGACCCAGAACTATGCTCGCTTGCGCTTTGGTGTCGGCAACGATTTTCCCCAGGGAGCACAGGTCGACTATGTACTGGGGCATCCGTCACCCGAGGAACTGGCAATACTGCCCGAGCGTGCAGCGCTTGCGGTCGAGGCAATCAAGGCTTTCTGCCTGTCGGGACTGGCTTTTGCCATGAACCACTACAACCTCAAGCCCGATCAGGGCGGCAGCAAGCCCCAAGCAAAACCCCAACCTGCCGAAAAACCGGCACAGCAGGGCATTAACGCGGCTGTCAAAGCTGTAGAGGAAAAACCTGCCGAGCAACCCCAACCGGAAGAAAAACCTGTCAGCCTGCTGCAGCGGCTGATTAACAAATACAGGAAATGAAAGAGGTTAGAATCGATAAATGGCTGTGGGCCACGAGAATTTTCAAGACTCGAACCATCGCCACCGATGCCTGCAAACTGGGACGCGTCACCATGAACGGCATGAACGTGAAGCCGTCACGCCTGGTCAAGGCCGGTGATGTCATAGCCGTGCGCAAGCCGCCGATTACCTATACATTTGAGGTGCTTGACGTGCTGCAGAACCGTGTGGGCGCCAAACTCGTGCCCAATTACCTCAAGAATGTCACCACCCGCGACCAGCTCGAGTTGCTCGAGATGGTTAAGATTGACGGATTTGTCAACCGCCAGAAGGGTACAGGACGTCCAACCAAGAAGGACGGCCGCGAGATGAAGGAGTTCACTGACGAAGCCTTCCTCGCCTTTGACGACGCCTTTGACTGGGACGATGACGACAACCCCCTCTGGACCGCCGAGGACGAGCAGCGACTCGCCGAGAAAACCAGGAAACAGTAGAACATATAGAATATCTATCCAATAAAACAAGCGAGCCCTCGCCAACGCGGGGGCTCGCTCTGTATTATGTCTCGTTGCTGTCAGTTACTTGTGGCTAATTTTGAAGATTGTACCCTCGATCAGCGAGCAGTAGATGTCGCCGTTGGCATCAACTTCGATACCGTTGACCTCGCTGCCGCCCATCTGGTAGGTGAATACCAGCTCATGGGTCTTGGCGTTGACAACGGCAAGTTTGCCGTGGCGCGAACCAACATAGATGTATCCGTTGTGCTCCAGTACATTGCAGGGTGCGTGCTCATAGCCGAATCCCATGTCAACTTTCCACAACTCCTTGTGCTCGTTGCCTACAAGGTCGATGGCCAACAGCTCACCGTCCATTGTCTTGGCGTATGCCACCTTGCTGTCTTGACTCATGCCAAAACTCTCACGAACCTTGTTGGCGTTCTTTACGCGCCAAATCTGTTTGCCGTCGGCACGGTTCAGGGCTGTCGCAACACGGTCGGGGGCCACAATCACAACCTTGTCCTTGGTTACGGCGGGGATAACGTTACCGGGGCTGAGCAGGTTCACATTGATGCCGTTGTTCCAACGCCAACGCAACTTGCCGTCCTTGCGGTTGAGAACGCGCAGGTAGGTGTCCCAGGCACCGAATACCACGTCATTGCCGTCAATTACCGGCGCTGCCTGGCAGTAGTTGTAGATGTCGTCATTGCGCCATACGAGTTTGTGACGTTCTACATCCCATGCCTCAAAGGTCTTGTAACCACCTTGATACAAGATTCCGTCAACAATCACGCCATCGGCTACATACGGGCCATTGGCATTGTAGGCATATACTTCTTTACCGCTCTTTTTGTCCAGCCATACCAGGCGACGGTCGGCGGTCGGGAGAACAACATATTTCTTGCCGACAGCGGGACGGCCAAACAGCATGGCATCGGTCTTATATTCCCACTTAACCTGTTGAGTCTTCTTGTCAAGTACTTTCAGGTAGCCCAGCGAGTTGCCAAAGTAGATATTGTCTTTGTCAAGCCCGACGCTTGTGAATATCGACGCATTGTCGGCAAACACCTTGTCAACAGTGAATCCTGCCGGAACTTTATCAACCGACTTTGTTTCATCCAATTTGAAGAACTCGGTATTGATTTTGTAGGCATACTTGAGCTCTTTGTCCTTGCCAATCTCTTTGTTGTAGACATGAATCCAGTTGCGGTCCAGGTCAACGTCAAGGATTGCATAACCATAGTTGTCTTTGCCCATGTTGAGGGCACGAACCATCACGCCGCTGATGCCGCAGGTTTCATACTGTTTCCAGCTGTGATAGTGTCCGCACAGGTGGGTGATGACGGGATATTTTTCCAATACCTTAACATAGTCGGTGTAGTTGTCCAGGTCCTCGAGGATGGGGTAGTGGTTGATGCTGAGCACTTTCATGCCGGGTTTCACTTTCTCGCTGAGCGTCTTGTCCAGCCAGATGAGGTCTTCCTGTTTGATGTGTCCGTCACCCATCTTCATGAACGGGCCGCAGTTCATGCCGACAACAATAAGGTTGCCTTTTGTGAACACAAAGCGGTCGGTTCCCCAGATGTCGTTGAACGTCTTGCAGGCGCTCTGGCTCCAGGTGCTCTCGTGGTTGCCGGGGATGACATACAGCGGCTTGGTGATGCCGTCAAGGACTTTCTTGACGTGATACAGTTCCTCGTCGCTGCCTTCGTTGGTTAGGTCACCGGCCATTATCGCGATATCGGCGTCGCTGGCGTTAATCTCGGCTACGGCTTCCTGTAGTTTACCGTCATTGGCATTGCCCGGCGTAATGTGGATGTCGCTCAGAATGGCAAACTTCTGGGCGCTGGCTGCTAGCGAAATGCACAGCAAGGCAGCCAAAATCAGAATTTGATTAAATCTTTTCATATAATTATGTTTTTAGGATTGTTTTCTACTTCAACTACAAAGTTACTGCTTTCCCCTAACATTCCCAAATGCTTTTATCAAAATGAGCGGTTGGGGGCGTTTGCTATTGGATTTTTTTGTAAATTTGCAGTAGATTTAATGATTTAACTCCAATGGCTGTATATCTCCAAGTCGAGAACCTCACCAAATCCTTCGGGGCCGATGTCCTCTTTGAGAACATCACTTTCGGCATTGACGAGGGTGAGAAAATCGGTCTCATTGCCAAGAACGGTACGGGCAAGTCCACGCTGCTCAGCATCCTCGCCGGTGCCGAGGCACAGGACTCGGGTACAGTGATTTTCCGCAATGACTTGCGTGTAGGCTACCTGCCGCAGACGCCAATCCTGCCACAAGGCAAGACTGTCCTCGAGGCGTGCCTGCAGGGGGGCGACAAGATGTCGGCGGCGCTGCGAACCTACGAAGAAGCACTGCTGTCGGGTGATGCCGATGAGGTCACGGCGGCGATTCAGACAATGGACAATGTTGGCGCCTGGGATCATGAAGACCGGTTCAAGAAGGTCCTCACGATGTTGAAAATCACCGATTATGACCAGCGCTGCGATAGCCTATCGGGCGGACAGGTCAAGCGTGTAGCGTTGGCACAGGTGCTCATCAGCGAGCCTCAGCTGCTCATTCTCGACGAGCCTACCAACCACCTCGACATTGACATGATCGAGTGGCTTGAGAACTACCTGAAACGCTCAAATGTGACTTTGCTGATGGTCACCCACGACCGTTACTTCCTGGACAACATCTGCAACCGAATCATAGAGATGGACAGCCGGTCAATCTATTCATACACCGGCAACTACAACTACTATCTCGACAAGCGTGCCGAGCGCATCGAGGCGCAGAATGCACAGGTCGAGAAAGCGCGCAACCTGTTGCGAACCGAACTGGACTGGATGAGGCGCCAACCTCAGGCTCGTGCCCACAAGGCACAGTACCGCATCGATGCCTTCTACGACCTGCAGGAGCGGGCACATGTCCAACGCGACGACTCGCAGGTCGAACTCAACGTCAAATCGACCTACATTGGCAAGAAGGTCTTTATCGCACATGGCGTCAGCCATCGGTTTGGGGACAAGGTCATTCTTGACAATCTCAATTATACATTTGCGCGCTACGAAAAACTTGGCATCGTTGGTGACAACGGCGTTGGCAAGTCAACGTTCATCAAACTCCTCCTGGGCATTTTGCAGCCGTCCGAGGGTTGTTTTGAGGTGGGGGAGACCGTCCGGTTTGGCTATTACAGCCAGGAGGGCATCGAGTTCCCCGAGGACAAAAAGGTCATTGACGCCGTGCGCGATATTGCCGAGGAGGTTTACTTTGACGAGAAGAACCACTACACGGCAATGCAGTTCCTCAATATGTTCCTCTTCAATGCGCGAGACCAGCAGAAACCCATAGCCAAACTCAGCGGCGGTGAGCGCCTGCGGCTCTATCTGGCCACCGTTTTGATGAAGAAACCCAATTTCCTTATCCTTGATGAGCCCACCAACGACCTTGACATCACGACCTTGAGCATCCTTGAAGACTACCTCGCCAACTTTGGCGGGTGCGTCATTGTCGTCAGCCACGACCGCTTCTTCATGGACCGCACCGTAGACCACACATGGGTGTTCCAGGGCGACGGACACATCAAGGACTTCCCCGGCAACTACAGCGAGTATCGGGCATGGAAGGAATATCACGACCGCGAGGCAGCTGCTGCAGTTGCCAAACAGCAGTCCAAACAGCAGACTGCCACATGGAGCAACCGCGACAACTCCAATAAACTTACATACAAAGAAAAACGCGAACTTGAACAGCTGACTGCCGAACTCGAGCAACTCAATGCCGAGAAAGACACGCTCGACGCCCTCTTTGCAAGCGGACAGACCATCGACGACGTTGCCGCCCAAGCCGCCCGTTACCAGGAAGTCAAAGACCTCATCGACACCAAAGAACTCCGCTGGCTCGAACTCAGCGAGAAAAACTGATTTTAGATTATATGAGGGCTGAAGTTAGCTCTGGCTTAATCTTATCTCAGGGCAATTGAGACGGTCTGGCCGTTTTTGATTGTCTTTTTATTATCGCTGTCCGGTAAACTTTTGAGAGATTTAAGTAAATATCAGATTGTCAATGCGTCTATTCCATCAATGCTAAAAGGGGCTTACTTTGTTTAATGGACTAATATTAAGCACTGAAAGTGCGATATGTGAGCCGATAGGCGCAACTGTAACCGGGGTTGAGCGAACGCAGTGAGCGAGGCCTCGGATAGGGTGCTGCACACTCAGGGCGGGCTGAAAGTCAGCGATTTACCCATCCTTGAGGTCGTTCTATTGCTGTTAGTGCATTATATGGCGTGTAAATCGCGGACTTTCAGCCCGCATTTGCTACGGGTGTCACTTTCCGGGGCCTGCGCTCTCTACCGTTC
>JAGHSV010000084.1 GCA_018065665.1 Candidatus Sodaliphilus aphodohippi | reverse complement strand
TTATTAAAAAATTCTTGTATAGTGACCACGAGATTTTCCTTCGTGAACTTGTATCTAATGCGGTTGATGCAACCCAAAAGCTGAAGACCCTTGCCGTTGCCGGTGAGTTCAACGGTTCAACTGAGGGCCTGAAAGTGAGCATCTCTATTGATAAGGATGCAGGAACCCTCACTGTTAGCGATAATGGCATTGGTATGACTGCTGGGGATATTGATAAGTATATAAATCAGATAGCCTTCTCGGGGGCCGAAGAATTCTTGACAAAGTATAAAGACAATGCAAATGCAATAATTGGCCACTTTGGACTTGGCTTCTATTCGGCTTTTATGGTATCTAAAAATGTTGTAATTCGTTCATTATCATATGAGACAGACGCCAAGGCTGTTTGCTGGAGTTGTGATGGCTCGCCCGAATTTGAAATGGACGAATGCGATAAGCATGAACGTGGTACTGATATCATTTTGTATATCGACGATGAAGAGAAGGATTTTCTTGAGCAAGCGCGCATCAATACATTATTGAATAAGTATTGTAGATTTCTGCCCGTGCCAGTAGTTTTTGGTAAGGAGCAAGAATGGAAAGACGGCAAATATGTTGACACTGATAAAGACAAGATTATTAATGACGTAGAACCAATCTGGACTCGCAAACCAACTGACTTGTCTGATGATGATTATCTGAAATTTTACCACGCAATACAACCAGGACAAGACGATCCGTTATTCTGGATTCATCTGAATGTTGACTATCCATTCACTTTGACTGGAATTCTTTATTTCCCGAAAATCAAGAACAATCTTGATATCCGTAAGGACCGTATTCAATTATATTGCAATCAGGTATATGTTACAGATAGTGTTGAAGGTGTTGTTCCAGAATTCTTGATGCTGCTTCAGGGTGTAATAGATTCTCCGGACATTCCGCTTAATGTCTCCCGTTCATATTTACAGTCTGACCGTAATGTCAAGAAAATCTCATCGTATATTACTAAGAAAGTGGCAGGTAGACTCGAAGAGATTTCTAAGAATGATTCAAAGTCATTTGAGGAGAAGTGGAATGACATCAAGATTTTCATTGAGTATGGCATGCTCAGTGATGAAAAATTCTGCGAACAGGCCATGAAATTTGCATTGCTTGAAAATAGCGATAACAAATACTTCAAACTGGAAGATTACAAGAAACTTATTGAGAGCAATCAAACCGACAAAGACGGCAATCTAATTTATCTGTATGCGACCGACAAAGAAGCTCAATATCCATATATAAAATCAGCAATTGATAAAGGGTATGATGTTCTGTTGATGAATGGACAATTGGATGTGCCCTTCTTGGGTATGCTCGAAAATAAAAATGAAAAGTCTCGTTTTGTCAGAGTGGATAGTGATGTGATTGACAACCTTATTGTGAAAGATGACATCAAGAAGTCGGATATTTCAGAAAAGCAGAAGGAAATTGCAACTACTTTGTTCCATTCACAAGTAAAAGAGATAGAAAAGAGCAACTTCTCGATGTCATTTTCTCCATTATCTGCCGATGAGCAACCGATTATCATAACCCAAAGCGAGTATATGCGTCGCATGAAAGACATGGCCCAATTCCAGCCCGGAATGAGCTTCTACGGTGAATTGCCCGATGCCTACACTTTGACGTTAAACACTAATCACCGACTCATTAAAGAGGTGATTGAAAATGCCGAGAATTCGTTGTCAAATGACCTTAAAGTATTAGATGAACAATTGGATGCTACCAATAATGTAATCAATGCGATAAAAAGTCTTGACAAAGATAATAAAGGTTTGCCTGAGGACAAGAAACAGGAACTCGAGGAGAATGAAAAAAACGCAAGCGAAATCCGTAGTAATAAAGAGAAACTTATCTCGACCTATGCCAATTCTCAAGACAAGGTTAAACAACTTATTGATATAGCGCTTTTGAGTAATGGCCTCCTCAAGGGAGAAGCTTTGACTCAGTTCCTTCGTCGATCGGTTGATTTAATGTAATAGTCAATACTTATAAAGAAGGGCCGATACAGTGATTTGTATCGGTCCTTCTTTGTTAGATATATTATTTTTTGTAAATTCGCATCTGAAATGGATAAAATAGAAATAAATAATTTGGCCGAATCTGAAAACATTGTATTACAATTTTTCGAGAGCAGGATACAGGCTGGTTTCCCCAGTCCCGCACAAGGCATGTTTGGAGATACCATTGATTTGAATCGCGAATTGATTGACAATCCGGCCGCAACATTTTGTGCCAGAGCGACAGGGAACAGCATGACAGATGCCGGCATAAATGATGGTGACCTATTGATAATAGACAAGTCATTGGATCCTAAGGAGGGCAATATTGCTGTTTGTTATATTGATGGTGATTTTACTGTAAAAAGAATTTCTATTAGGGATGGCGGAGTAGTATTGGTTCCTGCAAATAGCGATTATCCTGAGATTCCCGTAGGCGAGGACTGCAATTTCCAAATATGGGGAATTGTGTCACATATTATTAAGAATTGTAGATAATAAACATGTACGGGCTCATTGATTGTAATAATTTTTTCGTTTCGTGCGAACGAGCCATGAACCCATCTTTAAATGGTCGTGCCGTTGTGGTCTTGTCGGGCAATGATGGTTGTGTTATTTCACGTAGTAACGAAGCCAAAGCATTGGGCATACCAATGGGGTGCCCTGCATTCCAGATATGCAACTACACCAATCCAAGCAATGTTGTCAAGTTGTCGGCGCGTCATGCCTTATATGGTGATTTGTCTCGACGTGTTATGTCCATAATCGGTACGGTTATGGAAAATTTGGAGATATATTCAATAGATGAAACGTTTTTTACAATGCCATATAATGATGTTGAGAAAAATCATGCATTGCTTGCCGAACTGGTTAAGAAAATATACAAGTGGACAGGCATACCTGTGAGTTCGGGGTTTGCCCCAACACATACGCTTGCGAAAATAGCCTCTCACATTGCAAAAAAGGATAAAAGAATAATTGACGGTGTATATTGGCTTATTCGACCTGACGCGATAGATACTATCTTAAGGAGAACCCCTATTGATGATGTTTGGGGTATTGGCCGGAAACTGTCTCAATCTTTATGCGGAATGGGTGTATATAGTGCTGCTCAGTTTGCTGCATTGCCAAGTCAATTTGTTAAAAACCGATTTTCAGTTACAACCGAAAGGGTAATGCGGGAACTAAAAGGTGAGGACTGTATAAATGTTAATCCTATAACCATTGCCCACAAAAGTATTATGAATTCACGTACGTTTGGTAATATAATTACTGATAGGGTAGCAGTGTGCGATGCAGTAATGTCGTTTGCTGACATGTGTGCCAAACGCTTGCGCGATGAACGATCTGTTGCTTCATCAGTCAGTGTGTATCTGCGTGGAGACCCACATCGTAATGATATACCATATTATTCAAATGTTTGTCAATTATATATGTTAACGCCCTCATCAAGCACGATGGTTATTGCTAAATATGCCCTTATTGCCTTTAACAATATTTTTCGAGAGGGAATGTCTTATCGAAAGGCAGGAGTTATGGTCTCAGACATCATGCCAGATGAAAATATACAACTTGACCTATTTGATAAAATTGAACATGGAAGACAAAAGAAACTAATGGAAGCCGTTGACACCATCAACAATAAGTATGGACGAAAATGTGTGCAAATGGTTCCACAGACCTTGGGGGGTGATTGGCACCCGCAAACAAGACATACGGCAAAGCCAAGCCAAAATTTACGAATCTATTCTGATCAGATACAATCTCTATCAGTAATTCAGCTTTTCCAGCAATAATTACTGCACAAGCTGGCCCATAGCATAAACTGCTTGCAGATTCAAGTCAGAATCCAGTAGCAAGATATCTGCGTCTTTCCCTCGCTGTAATGACCCCTTGCGGTCATAGATACCCATAATGCGAGCGGGTGTCTCGCTTGCCATCCTGATTGCGTCTTGTAGAGGAAGTTCGGCTTTCTGCACCACTGTTCTGATTAGACGGTCCATAGTGGCAACACTGCCGGCTAATGCCGAACGGTCACTGAGTTTGCATACACCGTCCTCAATAATAACACGGGGGTCAAATGCCTTTGTACTGTCGCTGGCAGTAACTGCAAGGGCATCGGTGATCAGTGCTGTTCGTTCAACTCCCTTGATGCGATGGATTAATCGCAATATAGGTGCTGGAACGTGGATGCCATCTGCAATCATCTCCACTGTCATGTTTTCTATCAAGTAAACACTCTCGACGGTACCGGCATGCTTGTATTCCCGAACATTGTGGAAGCCGGGCATGGCATTGTAGAAGTGGGTCACATGAGTGTATCCAGCATCATATGCCGCACTAACCTCAGGGTATTCGGCAGCTGTGTGTCCTATTGCTGCAATTATACCTTTGCGAGTGATGTATCTGCCCATTTCAACGGCACCGGGAAGTTCTGGCGCCACATCCCACCGGCGAACACAGTCATAATCCTCAACTATGTGTCTATATTCGTTCTCATCAGGGATTCTTATGGATTCAGGCATTTGGGCACCTGCTTTCTTGGGGTTAAAATATGGTCCCTCGAGATGAAGCCCCATGATGGCGGTGTCCGTTCTTTTCATCATCTCGGAGCATGTTTCACAGGCTTTTTCAATCATTGGCAGGGTGGATGCCGACAAGGTAGGGAATATTGCAGTTGTTCCGTGCTGTTTATGGGTATGGACAGCTTTTTTGAATGCCTCATAGGTGCCCTCCATAAAGTCACTTCCACCACCACCATGGCAATGCAACTCAATGCCACCAGGAACGACATGCATTCCGTTGGCATCAATTGCTTGTTCAACACCTTCGGCTATGTTTGAACTTCTTGTAATCTCAAGAATGTGTCCGTCTTGAAATATTATTGACCCACCGGTAATCCAGCCTTCGGGAGTCAAGATATGACCATTATAAATCTGTGAAACCATCCTTATAAATCCTTTATAGATACTTTCCCTTTTTAATTAGTGCAAAATTACCATATTTTTCTAAAATACACCATGAAATTACAATATTTAAGTGTTGTTAACAGAAATTTAATAG
>JAGHSV010000055.1 GCA_018065665.1 Candidatus Sodaliphilus aphodohippi | reverse complement strand
CCAACGCACTCTTCGAGTTGTGGCGTTGGTGGGCGTTGTGCCCGTTTGTGCCTTCAGATGCCGGTATCTCGTTGGCAATCTGCGACACTGCTGTCTGCCAGTTGCACTGCGGGTTGTGCAGTGAGTGGCAGATGCCTGTCACAGCCAGCCCCATCGAGAACAGCGCTCCGCGATGGGTGTTGACGCCGTTGGTGGCTTCCAGCATCGCTTTCTCGGCCTCTAGGCCAACGGCAATCACGTCAGATGCCTGGGGCAAATTGGTCGCATAACCCATCAGTGCCAGTTTGTCAAAGTATGGTGCCAGTGAGTCAATGCTCTTGTCCATCAGAGCCTTGTCCATGTCGCTGTGCGCTCCGTTGTTGTCAAGGTCAACCAAACCCGGTTTGGGCGTGGTTTCCAACTCGTTGCGAAGCGACAACACTGCCGTTTTTGCCACCAAATAGGGTATCGAGGTGTCAGGCACCAGGGCCAATGCCTCGTTGAGGTTCTCGGTGGCGAGACAATGTCGGACCGATGACGCGCTGACGGCGTTGCCGCGTTCCTCGAGTCTCTCGATTTCGACAACATCGATGCCATTGCCGGGCAGTTGTTGCTTCATCAGTTCGTTGTACCGGTGTGTCAGACAATCGTCGGGTTCACTGCCGATAAAACGGGTTTTAGCCCCGAGGGCCGGCGCGATGTGGCGCGCAAACAGGTCAAGGTCCAGTGTCATCTGGGTGTCGCTGGCATCCTCCAGCCGCTTGAGGAAGTAGGTGGGGAATGTCGTTGCCGATATGGTGTACTCGCTGCCGTGGCAGACGGTTACGTTCTTCAGGTCGCTACATCCGTTTTGTGCCATCTCGAACCTCTCGGTTGCACTGAACAGCGACAGGTCCTCGTTGACGACGATGACATACAGGTGGTTGACACGAGATGCAGCCTGCTCGACGAGGTAACGGTGACCGCGTGTGAACGGGTTGCAGTTCATGACAATCACACCGTTGTCGCCGTCGGTCCTCAACGCTTTCAGGCGGGTGCAGTATGTCTCGATGCCGCCAATTCCCTCCTCCATGAGGATGGCAAGCGGCGACGTCGCTATGGTCTTGAATCCAAGACTCTCGAATATATCGGCATTTGACGGTTTGGTGAACACTTTGACATTGTGGTGCCCGCGTTCACGGGCTTCGCTAAGCAGGTGTGAAACCAGGCGCTGGCTCATTCCCGTACCGCGCAGGCTGTCGTCAACGGCTATGCACTTGATGACGTCACCCGCCAGTCCGCCACCTGCCAGAATCGTGTCGTCGCCAAGGCGGGTGACCACTGCATAGTAGTCCACCTTATCAAGACGTAACGCATTGGCAGACAAAAACTGCTCAATGCGGTCGCGACACGACTTCAGCGAAGTCGGCATTTGGGTTATTTCATATTCATTGTACATAGTCACTAATCATCTGGCTTATTCTGTCGTCCAGTTCCTGCCGGGTGTGGGTATGGTTGCGCATGCAGTAGCGCGCTTCGTTGTCACACAACAGGCATCGGCGTGACTTGTGACCGGCTTCTTCGCGCGATAACGGAAAACCCTGGCTATTGATGACGTCGATGTCAAACAGGCGCCCCAACGGGTGTGTCTCCTCAATCTCGCATGCCATCTTCTTGGCTGTAGCGTTGTCAATGTCGGTGACAACAAACAGTTCATGTCCGGTGGCCAGGTCGCGGCTGTCGATGTGCCTGATGCTGTTGCCAAACCGGTTGACCACCGCCGTGGTGGCTGCTCCGGCAATTATTAATGAATTGGTATTACGCTTGACCGACCCGGGTATTATTACCGTGACGCACAGCAGCGTCTGCCCCGGATACTGGCGTAGCAGTTCCTGCTGGCGGGCGTGCCGGTTCTCGCGGCTTGTCAAAAGTTGGTCAAGCGTAATTTCCATTTACATTATATTTATATAATGTGTATGGGGTTCCGGGTGGAACCCCGTTACACATTCTGTTTTTTACTCGGTGATGTTTTTGATAACATCCATCACACTGCCGTCGCGGTTCATCACCACGCCGACAACCTTGTCGCCAAATGGCAGCGCGGCGGGGGTGCCGATGATTGAGTTTGCACGTTCCTTCAGGCTGTGGATGTCCACAATGTTCAGGCCGGCTTTCTCCAGACGCTCCTTCAGTTCGGGACGGTTGGGGTTAACGGCGATGCCATACTCGGTAACGACAACGTCAACGGTGTTGCCCGGGGTGATGAGGGTGGTGACCTCGTCAACGACACAGGGGATGCGGCCGCGCAGCAGCGGGCATACGATGATTGACAGTGCCGAGTCGGCTGCTGTGTCGGGGTGACCGCCGATGGCGCCGCGGATGATGCCGTCGCTGCCTACCAGCACGTTAACGTTGAAGTTGACGTCAACCTCGAGGGCCGACAGGATTACCATGTCAAGCATGTGGGTTGCCGAACCCGGTTCGTCGGCACTGGCATACTCGTTGGCCGACACCTCTTTGTGCATCGGGTCGTTCTTCAGTGACTCGGCTGCTACCTTGTCAAACGACTGAACGTCAATCAGACGGCCAATCAGACCTTCCTCGTGCATTTTCACCATGTGAGCGGTGATGCCGCCCAGTGCGAAACTTGCCTTGATGTCCTGGTCAATCATGCTCTGGCGGATGTATTTCACTACTGCCAGCGATGCACCGCCCGAACCGGTCTGGATCGAGAAACCGTTCTTGAAGTAACCGCCGTTCAGGACAACCTTGGTTGCCTGCTGGGCAAGGAGTATGTCGCGCGGGTTCTTGGTGTCGCGGATTGCGCCCGATGAAATCTTGGACGAATCGCCTACCGACTCAACCTCGCCCACGAAGTCGACATTGCGCTCCGAGATTGCGTTGGGGGTGTTGGGGTAGGGTACCAGGTCATCGGTCAGGATGACAACCTTGTCGGCATACTGCGCGTCGGGCAGGGCATAACCCAGCGAACCGCAGATTGACTTGGCGTTCTCCGAGCGTGAGAAACCAAGGGCATTGCCCATGGGGTCGCACGATGAAGCGCCCAGGAAGGCTACGTCAATGTGGAGGTCACCGTTGGCGATGGCACTGCCGCGTCCGCCGTGCGAACGGAAGACTACGGGGTTCTCCATCAGACCATGCGAAATCTCGTTGGCGAGTTTGCCGCGGAGGCCCGAGGTCGAAATCTTGGTGATTACACCGTTCTTGATGTGCTCGATCAGGGGTTCGTGAACATCAATGAGGCTTGATGCCGCAATGTGCAGGTTCTTGAAGCCCATCTCGGCCAGTTTGGCAACTACCATGTTGGCTACCTTGTCACCGCCGCGAAAGTGGTGGTGGAACGAAATTGTCATTCCGTCCTTGAGGCCGCTCTTCTTGATGGCTTCTTCGAGTGTCACCACCTTGCCGTTCTCGTGCTGGAGTTCCTGGCGGGGAGTGGTGTTCTTGCCAGTTGTGGCAGGCTGATATACTTTCATGCCCATCTTGCCGGCTTGGTCGGCAATGAGGCCTTGGCGTTCTTTTATTGTACTCATGCTAAATCCTCCTTTGTGATAATGCCCGACGCGATTGCCAGGTCAATGGTACGTTGTGCTCTCAATACTACAGGACGGTCAACCATCTTGCCGTTGACTGCGATAACGCCCGAGCCGCGCTTCTTGGCGTCCTCGATGGCGGCGAGGATGGTGAGTGACTTCTGGATTTCTTTCTCCTTGGGTGCGAACACCTCGTTGACAACCTCGATTTGGCGGGGGTTGATGATTGACTTGCCGTCAAAGCCGAGTGTCTTGATCAGTTCAACCTCGTTGCGGAAGGTCTCCATGTCGTTGAGGTTTGAATATACGGTGTCAAAGCAGTCGATGCCGGCAGCGCGGGCTGCAACAACGATTGTCTGGCGTGCCATCAGCAGTTCCATGCCGCCGGGGGTGCGCTGGGTCTTCAGGTTGGCGCTGTAGTCCTCGGCGCCGAGGGCGATGCCCATCATGCGCTTTGACGCGGTGGCGATGGCATAGGCGTTGATGACGCCCAGGGTGCTCTCGATGGCTGCCATGATCTTGGTGCGGCCAAGGCAACCGATTTCCTTTTCCACTTTCTCTATCTCTTCTTCCAGTTCACGAACCTGGTCGGCAGTCTCGGTCTTGGGCATGCGGATAACATCCACACCGGCCTTTACCACTGCCTCAACGTCTTTCTTGCCGTAGGGAGTGTCAAGGGGGTTCACGCGAACCACCATTTCAGTTTTGCCATAGTCTATGGTCTTCAGGGCGTTGTACACCAGCAGGCGGGCAGCGTCTTTCTCGGCCATGGTTACCGAATCCTCGAGATCCAGCATGATTGAGTCAGGACCGTAGATG